>WQSF01000004.1 GCA_009788065.1 Treponema sp. | reverse complement strand
GAAGAGCGGCGGGTGTCTGAGTTTGAGTTTGAACAGATGAAGCCGCCGCAGACGACTGCCTTCTTGACGTTTTCTCAGGCGCTGCGGATGCCTTTGAACGCTCAAGGATTGAGGCGGTTGAAACAGGAAGCGGCGCAGTCAAATTGTACCATGCGATATCTTCCGTTGTAAGATAAATTTTGTATGACAATAAATCGCCGCGATCCAGCATTGAAGGTCCGAAATAATAACAGACAGCGGAGTCGCGG
Organism: Treponema sp.; assembly: GCA_009788065.1. Lineage (GTDB taxonomy): Bacteria > Spirochaetota > Spirochaetia > Treponematales > Breznakiellaceae > WQXQ01. Next base: position 68,139 of record WQSF01000004.1, on the reverse strand, counting down.
ATAGAATTCGGGATATAATTAAAAGACCTTCCCTCCATGTAGCGAAGCTTCCATGGGGTATCATTTAATCTTTTCCAGTTTGCGATATGTACGGCGTCAGGGCCATTTTCATTATCTTCTCCCGCAAAAGGACTGACAATACTTCCCATCAGTGCTGTATTTTTCCCTCTCGATACCCAAAATCTTTCTTCAGAGTTTCCTTCCAAAAGCAATTCCGATGAAATAATCTGGGTATTTGTTATAAACGGAACCTGTCTTCGCCCTTCTCCGAGATCCGTATCGATTAACATTCTTAATCCGACAGACGACATTTGCGTCCCTATATTTTCAGCGGTTAAAGTAATCATAACGCCGTTGGCGACATTGGAACTTGACGTGCGAATAGGCGTAAAAATCTGAGTTAAAATTAAAAACGACGATTCGTACACAATCGCGGGAGCGCCGTCAATTCTAGTCAATCTTGTTTTAAAATGTTTTGAACTTCCCAGCTTGTAAACATTGCTGTCAAAATAAACCGTTATATAACTTGCAGACGGATCGCTTGAATTAAATAATGACTCGTAACGCATCGATACAGGATCCGCTAAAAAGTAAAGTGAAAAACTTCCTTTTTTTTCGTTAAGAACCAGTCTGAAAAAACCGTCATCTGGCGCTTTAGTCTTGGTTTTCGTTTCGCTCTGTTTTGCTTCTTCATCGTGCGGCATTTCGTTCAGGCTGTCAGATTTTCTTTCTCTTTCGTTATGTTTTAATTTTCTGGGAGCGGTCGTTTCTTCGTCTTCTCCCATTGCTTTTGCAAGCGCAAGAAACGACTGGCAGCCGCAAAGCGAAAAGAAAATCAGTAAAAATGAGACTGCAAACCACCTGCGCAAAAACATTAACGCCCTCCGGAAGGTTCGCTGTTTAATATTGCGCGTACATTATTGCCTAACTGCCTCGCCCTCTCAATTAAATATTCATTCTGGCTGAAATGTACGTCTTCGGGCTCTGTAACGGGATCATCAAAAGCAGGCGCCTCTTCGATAATTTCCAGCTCTTCGATTATCTCGAAACCGTTTTGAATGTTGTTTTGAATAACGTTCTGGTTTTGGTTTTCGTTCTGATTCCAATTCTGCCTTTCAAACTGATAAAAATCATGGCTGTTTATCTGATGCTGCATAACATTATCGGTGTTCGAAAGTTCCGCGATGCGTCTTTGATACATATTAAGCGTATATTCATAGGTTCGTATTGTCTTTTGATAATCTTCGCTTGTGCGCAGGGCTTCTTCATGGCTCCATTGTAAAAGCGCGAGAAGTTCGGATTCTATTTTCTTCTGCTTGATAAGATCGATTCTGTAAGTTGACGCTTCAACTTTGGGACTGCCGGGATATTTTGCGACTATCCATGCGTAGAATTTTTCAGCTTCTTCGTGCTGTCCGAGCGAGAACAAACATTCACCCATCCAGAAAAAAGCGGCGGCTTTACGGTCTGCGGATTCTTTGTCTTTTTCCACTGTAGACTGGTTATAACGGTTAAATAAAAACAGCGCGTCTTCAAAATACCCTTGATTGTAATAAACTCTCGCGCGGTGGTATACCATATCTCTTGCATAGGGCGAATTGGGCGCTGTTTTTTCCAGCGTTTCCATATCGCGGATAGCCGAACCGAAATCAGAATAGGCGAGCTGGCTTAATATAACCCAGTAAAGAGCAGCAGATTTTTCATTCGAGTTCGTCGCTGTTTCCTGCGCGCGCCTGAATTCGACAGCCGCTTCATGGAACCGGGAGAGCTTGTAAAGCTGTGTCCCGTTTTGGTATCTGCGGTTAAATTGCGCCTTATCCTGTGAAAAGGCATCTGTAGCGCAAATAAACAGAAACACCAGCATTAACGGTAAAAAAACGCTTCTTTTTTCCATCATATTCATATTATATTGAATTTCGGCGAAAATTGCAAAGAAGAAGATAATAAAAATAATCCTACCGTCGCTTTCGTGACTGTTCGCGTTGTTTGAGGTAAAATTTCTCTTTTTTTAATCCTGTAAACGATCGATAAGCCCTTTTTTATCGTTATTTTTAAAGAATGCCGAGCCGATTACAAGAACATCGGCGCCCGCTTTTTTCGCGTTTCTGGCAGTTTCTTCGTTTATGCCGCCGTCAACGGAGATTCTGAAGTTTAAACCGGCTTTTTCCCTCATTTTTACCAGTTTTTCGACCTTTTCCAAACACTCGGGAATGAGGTTTTGCCCTCCGAATCCGGGATTTACAGTCATAATAAGAGCAATATCGATAAACGGCAGTATTTCTTCCAGAACAGAGCAAGGCGTAGCGGGAGCGATTGCTATTCCTGCTTTTTTACCTAAATCATGAATTTCTGACAGGTATTTTTGAGAGTGAACTTCGGCTTCGTAGTGAAATGTGATAATATCCGCACCGGCTTTTACAAATTCCTGTATAAAGCGTCCCGGCTGAACGACCATCAGATGAACATCAAAAATCGCTTTGGTTCTGCTCCGCAACGCTTTTACAAGCGGCGCGCCGAATGTCAGGTTAGGCACAAATGAACCGTCCATTACATCCATGTGTATCCATGAAGCGCCAGATGTGTCGATCTCTGAAACCGCGCCGCCGAAATCGGCGAAATCGGCGGATAAAATTGACGGCGAAACGATTGTTTTGTTCATTTTCTGCATACTACCTTTTTAGCATACTATTGTCAAACCTTAAAAAAATGCTATACTGAAACAAGAAAAAATGGAATACGGGCAGGCTTCGGGACTGTTAAAAAAGGCCTATGAAAAACTGAAAGACTCAGATGCCTTGTCAGCCAGCGCGATTCTTGAAAGCGCTCTTGATCTTGATTTTGAGAACGAGGAAATCAAGCACGCGCTTAAATGCGTTAATTGGTGGCTTGAACATACAAGGAGGATTGATGAATTAAAAAACCCTTACGAAAAGGGGGCGTTCCTTATTTCCCAAATGAAACAATACCATATTTTTTTGGGTCATTTAAACCACGTATTTGATCAGTGCCAATACGCTGTCAGATATTTTGTTTTTTCAAAAGCACTCTTTTTTTTTGAAGGATTGCTTGGGAACCCGGCGAACCAGCGTGACCCGGGTCTTCTGCTTTTGGCGGGACGCTGTTACAAGGGAATCGGCGATTACGATCGCGCGCTTTCCTGTCTTGAACAGGCGGTCCATTTAAAAAGGGAGGATGCGGAGACATTAGCCGAAGTTGCGGACATTAACGCGCTTTTATCGCAGACAAAAACGGCTAAGGCGCTTTTTCGCGAGGCGTTTTTTATTGATCCGTCAAAGATTGATATTAAGTTTCTGGAGTCGGCGCTTATTTTAAAACTTAGAGACGGCGTTTGCGAACTTGGTTTTAAAAACGGAGCGCTGAATGAATGGATTCCTGTTTACGGATATTTATGGGGAGTTTTTTCCGTAAAACGGGAATTAAAACAAATGGAAGCAGGAAGGCTCAAACAGTCGATTTTTTCGCTGGAAGCCGAATCGGATTCGAATCCTGCGAGAAAAGAGATTTTAAAGCCGCGTCTTTTAAATCAATATTTCTGGCTGATTGATTATTTGGAGAACAGCCGCGAGGATCCTTCGCTTATCGATGAGACCTTGTTGAAAATAAAAGTTACAGACCAGGGTATATACAACATGTATACCCGGTAATTACAGGAGAAAAAGAATGAATAATGCTGAAACAGCAGTAACACTTTCAGAAGGCGCCCAGGCGCTTCTGAAAAATTTGCACGAAACTTTAAACGAGGAAAAATGGACAAGGGCAAGTCTCGGTAATTATTCGACCAGCCAATTCAAGGAACTTGACGTAATTCTTAAAAATGCGCGTAACGAGAAAGCCGTTGACGAGCTTAAAAAAACCTGCGACGAGCATCTTTCGCATACAAGGAACAGTTTAATAGCTCTTTATTTATCGGGAATGATAGCGCTTTCCCGCCAGATTATCGACGATTCCGCGATGATAAATCTTGTTTCGATTTTTTTAGATAACCATAAATGGGGTATCGTAAAATATTTGTGCGAAAGAATTCTGGATCACGGCGAATCCAAATACGCGCTTCGCACTCTCGCGGACTGTTACAAGAACGATAACGAAGAAGAAAAAATATTTGACGTCTGGGAAAGACTTGTAAAAGTCGATTATGAGGAAGCAGACATCGCGAAATCTCTCGCGGAACATTACGAAAAAACAGGAAGCAAAGAAGACGCGATAGATTATTTTAAAAAAGCGCTTCATCGTTATATCAGCAAATCGAATTTCGCAAGCATCAAGGAAATTTGGGAAAAACTTATTAATCTTGCTCCCGAGGATATCGATTTCTTCCTTCACATTCAGAAAAAAATCGCGAAAAATGTCAGCGAAGATAAAGCCGTAACTCTGTTAAACGAACTTTATTCCAAATACCAGAACATAGATATCGATATAGCGATTAATATTTTAAAAATAATTCTTGAATACGACGAAAAAGATAATCACGGACGGCGCGAAATACTCGAATGTTACAAGAAAAAATATGCGTCTCACAGCCAGTTGGATGAGTATATCCGCATTTCTAATCTTTCTCAGACTTACCGCGCTGTTCATCAGGCAATCGCCGATTTTGAAAAACACATCGCTTTTGACAAAGGTAACTTTGTATACCACAGGACATGGGGCGTGGGACGCATCGCAAGTATTATAGGCGACGAGATAAAAATCGATTTTTCAAAAAAACGCGCCCATGTAATGTCTTTAAAAATGGCGGTTGACGCGCTTCAAACCCTTACCAAAGATCATATTTGGGTGTTAAAGGCGACAAAGAAAAAAGAAGAAATACGCGAAAAAATTAAAGATAAAGACGAAAACATCATCTGGACTTTAAAAACAATTATTAAGAGTTTCGGGAATGCCTGCGATATGAAAAAAATCAAAGCTGAACTCTCCCCTGCCCTTCTTACAGCCGGCGAATGGTCAACATGGAGTTCCAAAGCGCGCGATATTCTAAAATCAAATCCCGATTTTGGCGTAAGCGCGGAAAACAGCGATGTTTTTATTGTCCGCGACAGACCCGTAAGCGTTACGGAAAAACTTTACAACGAGTTTACAGCCCAGCGCAATTTCTACGACAAGGTATCCGCTATGCGCGATTATGTGAATAATAAAAAAGCTGATCCCGATTCCGATTATTTTACAGAAATGTTTTCCTACTTTACAACGTTCCTTAAACCGAAATCGGACGCGCATGAATCGCGAAGAACGGCGGAATCGGCAAGCCAGACCGCTGAATATGCCGTGTCATCCTTTCTGCTTATAAACGAACTAGCGTCTAACAAAAATTATTCTCATCTTAAACAGACTATTACAGGCAGTTTCGCCGATGTTTTCTCCAACATCAAAGACGTGCGAAATCTTTTTAAAAATTTAAAAGACGGAAAGTTAAAAGCGGAATTTCTAAACAATGTAAAACTCAGTATAACAGAATGGCCTGATATTTATATTAAACTTTTTCCGTACTCACAGCTTGTTTCAATTACAGAACAACTGGAAGAAGGCGGTTTTTATGACAAACTCTCGCTTTTATGCAACGACTGTTTTGACCGGTACCGCGAATGCCGCGAGGCTGTTGTTTGGCTTTATAAAAACGCGAAAGAAAAACAATGGTTTAAAGACGCGAATATCGGCATAGAAAAACAACTCATAACGCTTATTCATGTTCTTGACATTACATACCGCGATATAGAAAATCACAAGGACACTGTTGAAAACAGAAAAATTAACAAACAGGTGCATAATATCCTGTTTAAAGACGGCGAAGTTATTTCGTTCTTTAACAACAATGACGAAGACGCCATCATTAGAATTTTCACATTTATTAACGATGTTGTAGACCTTGATCCGCAGGATAAATTAAATCTTCGCTCCAGTATCCTTGATAAATTCCCTGAATTTAAATTCTTCGGCGACGCTGAAAAGAAAGTATCGAAGCGCCTGATGGTAACACAGCCGATGTACGAAGAAAAGAAGAAACAGTTAGCGCATATCATGGAAGTGGAAGTACCCTTAAACTCCAAAGAAATCGAATACGCGCTCTCGCTTGGCGACCTTCGTGAAAACGCCGAGTACAAGGCTGCGAAAGAAAAACAGGAACAGCTCAATTCTCAGGTCGCCAAACTCAAGGAAGAAATCGAAAGAGCGCAATTATTCGATCCGAATTCTGTAAGCACAACCAAGGTTTCCTTCGGCACTACCGTCACGCTAAACAATAAAACAGCCGGAAAACAAGAGAATTTTACCATTTTGGGACCGTGGGAATCTGACCCGAATAATAATATTATTTCCTATCTTTCTCCGTTTGGAAGCGCTATACTTAACAGAACCGAAGGTGAAGAGTTTGAATTTGCGATAAATGAAGAGAGGAATTCGTATCTTGTAGAAAAGATAGTTCCGGCAAAATTCTAGCAATAAAGGGGTGATTATGAAAAGAACCATTCTGATTGTAGTATTGATTTTAAGCGCGGTTTTCGGCGCTTACGGCCAGAGTTCCTCACCTGTCGATCTTGTACTGCTTTTGGATACTTCAACCGGAATGAGTTCATCATACGAGAATGTAAACAATTACTTAACAGGCCCGTTTCTGACCGAGTTTTTAAGAGTCGGAGACACCTTCCACCTTATTCCTTTTTCGGCAAATCCCAGGCTCGATGTCGCAAGACGCATTAACGGTATCGGCGATGTTGAAACAATTATTGGCCGTATGCTTCTTCAATACCCAGTAGAAAAAACCGGCAATATCGGCTCTGCAATTACCTACGCGGAACAATACGTTACATCGCTTCCTTCCCGCCCAAAAAAAATAGTTCTTGTCACTGTCGGAGCGTCGGATACAAATAATCTTGTTAACGCGTCAAAACAGCGCCTTGGATCAAGAGCGACTTTTGATTATGTGCAGGTAACACCGGGCAGACAGCTTTCAAACCTTCCAAGTTCGGGGCGGCCGGCTCCCGCCGCAAGAGCGCCGTCACCTTCTTCTTCTTCAACGCAGACTGTAACTGCGGCGCCATCGACTCAGGCGGTTACTTCAACAGCCGCGCAAGGATCGACTTCGCGCTCAGGCACAGCTTCGGGAACCAACGCTTCGACAGACGCGGCACCCGGGACGACAAGTGCTTCAACCGGGACGACAAGCGCGTCATCGGGCGCAGCGTCAACCGCAACGGCAACAGGCAGCGGAACGACAAGCGGCGCAACTGACACCTCACGAAGCGGCGGCGCAAGTACGAGCGCAAGAGACAGCGGTACAACGCCGCCTGCCGGATCTTCCGCAGAAACGACTCAGACAGCGGCGGATACTTCAACATCGCGCGCCTCAACAGGAAGTTCAGTAACAGGAACAGCCGAGGGCGCGTCTCAAACGGATTCACAGCCGTCTGGAACAACACAACCTGTATCAGACAGCTCCGGATCAAAATCTGAAAATGTTTCAACGTCAGAGTCAGGTAATACAAAGCAGAAAAATGAAAAAGAAAGAAAAGATTCCATCTCTTCTTCAATACCTCTTATCATCGGAATTATAATCGGCGTACTGCTCCTTTTGGGTCTTATTATCCTTCTCGCTTCGCGCAGGCTTGGCTCAAGCCCTAACCGCGTGATGAGAGATGTTTCTTCATCAGAATCGGCGGAAGCGGCTCCGTTTAAAGATCACAGTAAAGATCTTGCAAGTTACGCGGCTGGATCATCTTCAAGAAGAACCACTCCGTATGATGATAGAAAAACAAAAACAGAAAATGTCAAACAGCCTGTTATTAATCCGTCCGGCCCGCTTCTTTTAAATCTTTTTGTAGAAGATCAAAACACTTCCATCGGGAAAAGAAATATTCATTCGTTAAAAACCGGCTACAGTTTGTCTCTCGGCGGCGGAAAAGCCGACGATTATCTTATCTTCCTTGTTCCTATGCCGCCTGCATTAGGTGAAATTCGCAGAGAAGGCGCAACTCTTACATTTATTCCTAAAAAACCAAAATACTTTCCCGACATCGGATCAAACCAGGTAAGTGACTGCATAAACAAGACGATACGCATTGTTTCTGATAAAAAATATGAAATGCATTTCAGATTTGAAATGTATGAAGACCCGCTTGTCGCGCTTAACCGTATGTTAATGTCTGTAAAAGTGCCGGGGTAAAACTTTTTATCCATGCAATACGATTTAATTATTAAAAACGGAACCATTGTTACCGCTGTTAAAACATTTTTGGGTGATGTTGGAATCAGTAACGGAAAAATAGCCGCAACAGGAACTCTTGATCCTTCTGATTCAGCAGATGAAATTTACGACGCGGCAGGGAAACATGTTCTTCCGGGAATTATCGACGCGCATGTCCATTTTAGAGATCCTGGGTTTATTGAAAAAGAAGATTTTGAAACAGGAAGTATCGCCGCGGCGATGGGCGGTATAACTCTTGTTGCCGATATGCCAAATGTAGATCCTGTAACATCCACAGCGGACGCTTTTACAAAAAAAGCCGGTATCGCAAAAGAAAAATCATGTATCGACTTCGCGCTCTTCGCGCTTCTTAATAATGACAATACAGGAGAGATGGCGGCTTTAAAAGAAAATGGCGCAATCGGCTTCAAAGTATTTTTTGGATCTTCCACGGGTGATATCGCTTCTCCTTCAATGTCTGTTTTAACGCGGCAAATTGACGAAAGCGTTTCTTTAAACATGCGAATCGGTTTTCATGCCGAATTAAATGATGTAAATGAAAACTTTACTTCCATCGCAAAGAAGGAAACGGATTCACCTGACGGTTTCTGGCTCGATTACGCAAGGCCTGTTATGTCGGAAGTCAAGGCAATGGCGGCTATATTAAATTACTCGCAGTTTTCAGGAGCGAAAATTCATTTTCATCACGTAACGTCAGAAGACGGCGCCGTACTTTCAGGCGAAGCAAAAGAAAAAGGCATTGATTTAACTGTTGAAACATGCCCTCATTATCTTGTCTTTAATTGCGAGGATTATACGCATAAGGTATACCCTCCAATAAGGGATGAAAGCCACCGCGACGGTTTATGGGAAGCGATAAATAAAAATGTAATCGACATGATCGCAAGCGATCACGCGCCTCATCTTGAATCAGAAAAATCCGCCGTAACATGGGAAACACCTGCCGGCTTAAGCGGAGTTGAAACATCTGTTTCCGTCATGCTGGATCAGGTGAACAAAGGTAAACTGACCCTTAACGATTATGTCCGTCTTGCAAGTGAAATGCCGGCAAAAATTTGGGGTATTTATCCGCGCAAAGGAAATCTCAACGCCGGAGCTGACGCTGATCTAACGATTGTTGATATGAACAGGAAAAAAGTTATCCGCGCAAGCGAACTTCATTCAAAAAATAAAACAAGCCCGTATGACGGAATGGAGGTACAGGGAATACCCGTAACCGCTATCGTAAGAGGCGCCTTTGTAATGAGGGATGGAATATTTTCAGGTAAAAAAGGTTACGGAATTCTTATAAAACCGCAGGCGTAACTTTTTTAAATTTTATTCATCAAATGTTTTAACCATGTTCTGCTTGCCCATTAAATATGACTCTGTAATGAACATTTCAACAGCTTTTTTAACATCGTCGCTGCTATTGCCAAAAACTTTGCCCGACAGAATAATCAGTTCTTCAACTTTTTCGGAAGTTTTAATATTTTTTTTCAGCTTTTCAAAATTCATACATTCCCCTCTCTTGAATTATGCATATATACATTATACAAACAAAACCCGGTTATTGGCAATACATTTATTTAGTCGTAAAAAAGACATATTCCGTATATATCCTCAGCTCCAGCGTTTTTAAGAACCCGGGCGCAAACTTCCATTGTCGAACCTGTTGTTATAACATCGTCGATTATTACCGCCTTTTTGGGTACGGCTCCTGTAATATAAATCCTGTCTTTCAGGTTATCCAGTCTGTCAGTCCTGTTTAACTGCTTCTGAGCTTTTGATTTCCTGCGTTTAAGGCAGCGGGAGACTGGGTACTCGCTCTTTAAGGAGCTTACAGGTATTTTCACCAGTTTTTTTACAAGGTGTTCAACCTGATCCCATCCTGAATGTTTGATTTTACCGGGTCTTGGCGGAACAGGCACGATACAAGCGTCCTTTAATAACGGTTCACAGGCTATAAGCTCGTTTATTTTTTTCGCGAAAAAAGATGCAAGCTCAAGGTTTTTATGGAATTTATACGCGGTTAAGAGTTTTCTGTATTTTCCGGTATAGGGAAACAATACCCATAAGCGATCATAGGAATGTTCGGGATTGTTCCTGCAAGGCAGACAAGTACCCTGCTCCGATATTAGAGGCTTCCCGCAAACGCCGCATTTCATTCCCTCAAAAGGAACAAAGGAACTGCCGCAATCTAAACAAAGACCGAGCCGTATCTCCTCAGGCTCGAATAAGCCGCCGCCGCACAGGACGCACATTCCGGGGAAAAGCAGGTTCTTCCCCCGGAGCAAAATTTTCATAAGAATATTCACAGCTATATATGGCGCGAAGGCGCCCAAAAGCTTGCCTGAAAATAAAAATATTATAAAACGACTGGCTGTTTTACTGCTGTGTCTCCGTTTTTTTCGTTACAGGGATAATAAGGTTAAGCACAATCCCGACAAGAGTCGCCAAAGCGATTCCTGCAAGTTCGAAAGTAAGATCATTCGTGATATTAAACGCGAGCCTTCCGCCGCCGATTCCGATTACAAGAATGACTGAGGTAATTATCAAATTGCGCTTATCTTTAAAATCTACGCCGCTTTCTACGATTGTGCGGATTCCGCTGGACGCGATTATTCCGAACAGTAAAATTGAAACGCCGCCAAGAACAGGCGTTGGTATTGTTTGGATCACAGCGCCGAATTTTGTAAAGAACGCAAGAATGACGGCTATAACAGCGGCGCCTCCGATAACCCATACCGAGTATACGCGCGTAATCGCCATTACGCCGACATTTTCGCTATATGTTGTGTTGGGAGGGCCACCCCAAAGAGCCGCCCACGCTGAAGCAAGACCGTCTCCCGTAAGGGTGCGGTGAAGACCCGGATTTTTGTAAAAATCCTGTCCGACAATTTTACTTGTTACAACCATATCGCCTAAATGTTCGCAGATTGTCGCGAATGAAACTATTACGAAAATTAAAATCGGAACCAAACTGAAACTTGGAACGTGGAATTTCGGAAAGCCGAACCACGCCGCGTCTCTGACAACTTGAAAGTCAATAATCGCGTACGCGGGGAAAGCCAAACCCATAAAAAACGTGAAGATATAACCGCCGATAAGTCCGATTAAAACCGGAATAGCGCTAAAAAATCCTTTCATGAATATATTAGCGACAATCGTTATACCGAGAGTTACAACCGCTATTGAAAGCGCGACAAGGCTGTAATTTCCTTCAGCGTTGTTTGAAGCCATACTCATCGCCGTAGGCGCGAGGTATAAACCGATTACGACAATCACAGAGCCGATAACGACGGGAGGCAAAACTTTGTCCAGCCACGCCGAGCCAGTAAAACGGATAATTAGCGCGATAAGACAGTAAAATAAACCTGTAATCATCGCCGCTCCCAGCGCGTATGAAAGCCCGTATGCTGACGTTACGGCGATTAAAGGCGCTATAAAACTAAACGACGAACCTAAAAACGCGGGGACTTTCGCGCCTGTACATAGAATAAAAAGCAATGTGCCTGTTCCTGCCGTAAATAACGCTGTCGCCGGGTTTAATCCGGTTAAAAGCGGTACTAAAATCGTCGCTCCGAACATAGCAAAAACGTGCTGGAATGATAACGGTATCCATGTGCCGATATTCGGTCTGTCCTGCGGACGTAATATTTCATTTGTATTCATTTTTTTCCTCCGGTATTATTATATTGAAATGATTGGATTAATTCTACTGCTTTGATTAATCAAATAACGATAATTCAATGTTTTCGTCTGATTCTTTTTTCTTGTTGGTCTGTTTCTTTGTATCGTTAACCTTTTCTTCGTTATGGTTAACGCCAAAAGTGCTTCTAAGATCGGCGTCCCTCGTTTTTAACAGATCCATAATCTCGCCCGCTCTTTCCAAAACCTTCTGGGAAAGACCTGCCAGCATCGCGACATGGATACCGTATGACTCAGCGGCAGGACCTTCCTTAAGCCTTCGCAAAAAAACGATTTTTTCTCCCTGTTCTAGAACTTCCATCGAGTGGTTTGCAAGACTCGGATGGGTTAAAAGCGACAATTCATGAAAATGCGTTGCAAAAAGCGTTTTGCATCCTATGCGGTTTAATAAATCTTCGCTTACCGCCCACGCGATCGATAAACCGTCGTTTGTGCCTGTTCCTCTGCCGACCTCGTCCATTATTACAAGGCTCTTTCTTGTCGCTGTATTTAAAATGTAAGCGGTTTCGTTCATTTCCACAAGAAATGTTGACTCACCTCTTGCAAGATTGTCAGACGCGCCCACCCTGCAGTAAATTCTGTCGCAGATGCCTATGCTCGCTTTTTGTGCCGGTACAAAACAGCCTGCCTGCGCCATGATTGTTATTAGAGCCGCCGAGCGCAGATATGTTGATTTTCCCGCCATATTCGGACCTGTAATCATCGCAAATGAGATGCCGGGGACATTCGTTTCCGGTGACTGTTCCCGAGATGTTCCAATCTCCGTAATATTTAAAATAATGTCATTTGGTATATATTCCCCTCTGCAAAGGTGGGCTTCAACTACGGGATGGCGGCCGCTGTAAATTTCAAGGTTTTCGCTGTCATTGAGTTCTGGCCTTACCCAGCTTCTAATCGATGCGGCTTTTGCAAGCGACTGCGCCGTATCCAGTTGCGCGAGGCGGCGTGAAGCGGCTGAAAGAAGCGAAAGATTTTGCTTTGTTTTTTCGCGTAATTCCAAAAACAGTTTTTTTTCAAGCTCAACTACTTTATCGGAAGCGCCGTTAATTTCTGATTCAAGCGCGGCAAGACGATCCGTTGTATAACGCTCGCCGCCTGCAATCCCCTGCCTTCTTATAAAATGTTTAGGCACCTTGTCAAGGTGATTTTTTGTCACTTCAAAAAAATAGCCTATAAGCCTGTTGTAACGAATCTTTAAACTGGAAATGCCTGTTTCCTGTTTCTCCTCATCAAGATACTGCTCCAGAATCTGCCTTGAGTTATCCTTCATCGAGCGAAGCGAGTCAAGTTCGCTGTTAAAACCGGCTTTAATCAAATTACCTTCGCTTAGCAGGATCGAAGGCTCCTCGCAAATTCCTCTCTCAAGAATCTCGTACACAGCATCCAGCTCTTTAAAACCTTCATCAACACACGATATATCATCGTTCTCAAACAGCGATTTTCCATCGTCTCCGTTTGTGTTGTTCGCGCGGCAGGCGGTAAAAAAAATGTTAATAATTTCTTTGTATAACCCAATAGCGTTTTTAACCGCAAGCATATCGCGCCCGTGGGCTTTATCCATCGCGAGCCTTGAGCAAAGGCGTTCAAGGTCAGGGGTTTTTCCCAAAAGATCGCGTAACTTTCCAAGAGCCCCCTGATCCCGGTAGAAGATTTCCACCATGTCAAGGCGCCTGTTAATTTTTATTTTATCCCTGAGCGGATGCAGGATGCGCCTTTTTAAAAGACGCCTTCCCATTGAACAGCGCGTCTCATCCATCACTTCCAATAACGAAAAACGAACGTCTCCGTCTCTTTGGTTTTCCGTTAGCTCAAGATTGCGCTGGCTCGATTCGTCGATGCCAAGGTATTCACAGTCTTTATACACTTTCAGGCTTCTGATATGCGAAAGCATGCTTTTTGATGTCGTGTCAAGATAATTAAGAAGCGCGCCGGCGGTAATAATTTCTGCGCTGTCTTCCTCAAGCCCGAAACTTTTTAAATTTACAAGAGAGAATTGTTTTTCCAGTCTTGCTTTAGCCTGAAACGGATCAAAAAGCCAGTCCGCCCATCTGTTTAAAACAATCGAATTGTGATTATATACAGCTTGCGCAACTTTTATGTCTTCTTCCAGAAGCGATTCCTGAATAAGCATTTCCTTAATCGAAAGCCTTTCAAGCTCCTGCCTTAAAATTTCTACTTCCGCCAAAAAAGAAGTTGTATAAAAATCGCCTGTTGAAAGATCGATATAAGAAAATGAAAATATTTTTTTTCCTTTTTTTATAACGCAAGCCAGAGCGCAAAGATAATTTGAACTGCTTTTATCCAAAAAATCTTCGTCTATTGTCGTTCCGGGGGTGATTATTTCAACAACGTCGCGCTCAATTACTTTTTGCTTTCCGGGAGTTATGGAAGCAGATGGCTCTTTTAACTGCTCGCAAATCGCTACTTTTTTTCCAAGTTTTAACAGCCGCGCTATGTATACCTTGGCGGCGTGGTACGGAACGCCGCACATGGGAAGGCCGTTTCTGCTTGTAAGCGTAAGATTTAAAAGCGTCGAAACTTCTATCGCGTCCTGCGCGAACATTTCATAAAAATCGCCAAGCCTGAAAAAAAGGACGTTTCCTTCATGCTGTCTTTTGATACGCCTGTACTGTTCCAGCATAGGGCTGGTTTTAGACGCGTCCATTTTTTTATCTGTTTCTGGTTTGTAAATTCGAAATTAATTTATCCGTTATATCGATTGTCGGGCTGTACCAGACTATGCCGGGATTGTTCTTCATGTTAAGAACCATCGTATATCCTTCGCTTTCCGCGATATAGCGTATTTCATCATAAACCTGATCTAAAAAAGAACTGGACTGCATAAGCCTGTTTCTTTGATCTTCCAGCTCCGCTGTTTTTGTCTGGTAGTAATCTCTTAAAAATTCAGATCTTCTGTATATAAGGTTTTCAAGACGGAGCGCCTCTGTCTGGTTATCGGCAAGAACCGCGTTTGCGTGCCTTGATCTCATATCCTGAATTTCTCGCGTCAATTTATCAATTTCCGCCTGAACCTTGGAACTGCGCTCTTCAAATTCTCTTACAGCTTTTGAATCGCGGAAAAAAGCCGTGTATACTTTCGGTAAATCCACCAAAGCAAAACGCGTTATCGACTGGCTGTAAACTCCGGCGATACATATTAAACTTAACAATAAAAATGCAGAAAAGCGCTTAAACATAACAAACCCCTAATATGATAATACAAATGACATTACAATGTCCAAACCGCCTGTCGGTGATTTCCCGAATTTAATAGCTCCCGGTACCCATTCAACAGAGCCGTTATCGTTAACAAAAAATCTTTTTGCAAGGCTTAAACGGATTGGGAATTGCGGCATTGTGAAACGGAAACCTCCGCCAAAACTGAAAAGCATTTCCTGCATGGTAAAATTTTTGTTGCCTTTGTTGTTAACACCAAAATATTTCCCCTCTTCGTCTTCTACGCCCGCCGCGTCAAAGAATAAATCCAAAGCGAGAATTCCCGGAACAATCGGGAATCGAAGTTCAACCCAGCTATCGATTAGCACTAATCCCTTATTGTAGTAGCCGCCTCTGTCCTTGTACGAACTGCTCCATCCCCTTCCTGTAAACATGCCGTCTACAGCGAGTTTATTTTTATCTTCTAGGAATAAATCCCTTCCCGGCTGTTTAAAGATAGCTGAGAACCCGATATGCGCTCCCAAAATGCATTTAAAGCTCCATTTCTCAGTGATAGGAATATTGAACAATGTTATAAAATATTCGGCTTTCGCTTCGTTTCTGAAATAATGTTCTCTTTCGCCGCCGAATATTCCGTATAATCCGATTCTGTCGTAAATATAATAACCTTTTGAAGGATCGTAAAATATATCGCGCTGATCAATCGAAACGGCGATCCACAGCGAATTTTTAAACGTCCATCTATTGTTCCCTTCTCTTAACGCCGGATCGAATGGCCTGTACAATTCTGCGTCGTATACATTTTTTATAATACCGAAGCGCATTCCGCCGTTTAAGCTCAGACTTCCAAGGAATGTCGCCCATCTGTACCCGGTGGAAAGACCCAATGAAATATACCACTGCCTGTACTGCATCATGTATTCTCTTGAAGGAGTCAGAGCGTTACTTTCATATTCTTCGCGGGAGATAAAACCGTCGGGGAACGCGTAATTTTCAGAGCCGTAAAAGAACGGAGGCTGGTTATCAAGCGCCGCGTTGTACCTTGCGTAATTTGCGGAAAGATCTGTGCCAAGAGAAAGAGGAAGCCCAAGCGCCCATCTGTGAACATAATTAACTGACAGAGAACTTGAATCTATAACCGTAGAATTGATTTCTGCGCCAAGTTCGTTTCCGCTTCCGACAAGATTCCGGTCTGTCCATTTTACAAGACCGGAGATCGGAAACGTATCCGGGTTAACGCCGGAGAAAGTTACGCCGAACTGCACGTCGGTTGTCGGCTGCTCTTCAACGGAAATAATCAAATCCATCAGATTTTCGCTGCTTCCGGGAAGGGTATCGGGGAGAATAGCTGAGAAATACTGCAGATTGTAAAGATTGCGCATAGCGTCCATTACTTTGGTTCTTGAAAAAATATCACCCGGTTCCATCGGGATTTCCCTTAAAATAACATGGGATTTTGTTTTTTCATTTCCAAGAACAATGATATTCTCGATGTACGCCCTGCTCCTTTCTACAATTGATATGTGATATGAAAGAACATTCGTTTGATGATTGACATTTTTGTCCCTCATAATCGAATTGAAGATATAGCCGTTTTCAAAATAAAGGTCCGCGACCCGCTGTAAATCCATTTCCACTTTTGTCATGTTAGCAATATCGCCTATTTTGGAAGATACAAGCTTGTCGAGCTGTTCGGAAGTAAAAATTATATTACCCTCAAATGTTACGCCGCCGAATGTATATTCGCCGCCTTCATCTATCATAAAAGTAAGAACCATAGTGGTTCCTTTATCGTCTTTTGTGTATGTGCGCGTAACATCTCTAACCGCGGCTTCGATATATCCGCGATCATGGTAATGTTTTGTAATGGCTTCCCTGTCCGCTAAAAGTTTGGCTTCCTGAAAAGCGCCGTCATTAATAAGCGATTTCGCCTTTAAAGACAATTTTCCTTTTAACACGTTATTTGAAAATCTGGTATTGCCCTGAAATTCGATTTTGGAAATGGACATCCTTTCATTTTCAACTATGTGAAACGAAAGAGTTACGGTAGAATCCCCCGAATGTGTTTCTGATACTCTTACAGTCGCGTCCGGGTATCCTTTTTCTATGTACTTGGCGGAAATCGCTTCAACGTCCGTTCTTGATTTTGCAAAATTGTAAATATCGCCTGTTTTGGATGTAATCAGCTCCATCAGTTCGGCGCGCCTAAGTCCCGAATTCCCGACAAAATTGATTCTTCCCACAATGGGTCTTTCTATTACGGCGAATCTGATAATAACTTCGCTTCCGGCAGTGTTATACCTGTGCGTTGTCGGCTCTATTCTTTCAAAATATTCAAGCGCGTAAAGTTTCCCTTGAATTTCCAAAAATATACTGTCATTGAAAACGCGTCCTTTGTACGGATTCATCAATCCGTCAAGTTCGTTTTGCGATATATTTTTTAATCCGCTGAAAACAATTTCTCTTATCGGTTTTCCCAGATACCACTCGTCAACCGCCTGTCTTACAGGTTCTGCGGGCTGCTCCTCCGCCTCCTGAGAAAAAACCGATACTGCTGAGGCGATCAACAGAAAAACAAATACTCTAAATCTCATCAAAACTCCTAAAAACCGCAGGTCTCACCATAGGTTTAAAATGACTTACTCCAGCTTAGAGTAATTGAATTACCGCTTAACCACGTTTTCCAGTCTTCGGGGCGGTATGGGTATAAATCCCACCTTATTGTAAAGAACGGACTTTGCAATTCGATTCCAATATCGGGCTCTAACCGAATCCCGCCAAGGAAATCACTGTTTTCATCCTGCCTGACCCTAAGCATAGCCTGGGCGAACATATGCTGTCCTATGTACTTACCTACAAAAACAGTCGTATTGTCAAAAAAGTTACCGACATAATCGCTCCCGGAGGTGAAATTATTACTGTACGTAAGCTCGGAAGCGCCTGTGGCGACCATATTCTGCAATATCTTCGTTCTTACGCTGAACATATCAAACCCGAGAGTATTTCTAATCCGCCTTTCCAGATTTCTGACAAAAGCGAATTGCGACCAGACATCCGAACTTGCTATCAACTGGGTTACAAGATCGGTCGTCGAAGTCACAAGGAAACGCTGCGCCATCTCGGAGCCTTCCTCTCCTTGAATACTGTTGAAAGTCTGCCCTAAAATTGAATAAATTTCAAGCTGTGTTAAACTGGGGCTTGCCTCAAAACGCGGTTCAAATCCAAATAAAGGCTGATTTTCTATAATCATTGAAATTATGACTGGGCCTGTATCTGACCTGTCCCTGATTTCCGCTCTTGCGGTCAGCATGGGGTCAAACCGGGTTTCGTTTTCCCTGAAAATCAGGTTTCCTTGCCGGATGTAGAAATTCCTGTCAAAATAGTTCAATTCACCAGAGCGGATTTTTACGTCGCTTATAAGCGAATACTGCTGTGTTGAGGTATCAGAGGTGATGTAAACCACCGAACCCATTTCAGGATTCGCCCTCAGGATCGGGTTTCCTGCCGGCCATAAAAATTCGACCATTGTGCCTGTCGTCACTTTAAAATCTACAATCGTGTTAAAATCAACCTCGACAAACATTTCGCCGTAGAAATTTGACATTATATCGTCGATTCTGAGTCCCAGCTCAGCTTCATTTGTGAAAAGATCGCCCTGTAATTCGATTAATGAATTCGCGCTGTCTACATTCATAAGAAGCTTTCCTGACGCGCCGCCTTTGGCGAGAAAACCTGTTATGTTAATATCGTAAGGAACAGGGGTTTCGCGGGGAATAAAAATATCAAGCCCGACTCCTGACGGCCCCCAGTTTTCAAATTGCAGCCATCCGCTGGCTTTTCCTCCGCCTAAACCGCAGACTGTATCGACAGGACCGAAAGTCATTTCGTACCCCTGCGCGAGAATATCAAACGGAACGGTTCTTATATCTTCAGGGACAAAGTTCGGCGCCTGAAAACGCATGCTCGACGCTCTCACGTTTCCGTGATATTCGGGATTCCATATCGGTCCTTTTAAACCGGCTTTTCCGGCAATATATCCGCCGTTTATTTTAAAATCTTTTATTGTTGATACGAATGTGTACAATGTGGATATGTCAATAAATAAATCATTGCAATAAGCGTCTATATTCCAGTCTTTGAATTTTCCTATAAGAGTGCCGCGTATCGGGAACGGCGCCGAGAAACCGGCGAACAGATCACCTTCGGTATCAAGCTCGATTCTCACCATTTCATTTTTTCCCGCTTTAAGCGAAAAAGAGCCGTCTTCACCCGCAAACGTGATGTTAAAATCTTCTTCCTTGATCAAACCGAATTCCAGATGATTCGCGCAAATATTACCGTCGAATTTTTGAACAGCGTCCTTAATAGCCAGCCATGAATTAATCGGCGTAAAATTCGCGTTAATGGCGATGTTTCCTTCCAGATTTTTATTGCGAAGAATACCGTTTATATCAGCGCCGGCTTTTAGAACGCCGTCAATCCTGTTTAACTGAAGTTCTCCGAGACTTGCGTTAAAATCCGCGAAACCGAATTTTAAATCGCTGATTAATAATTCGTCGTTGGTAAAATTTAAATCCACAGCCGCATTAAGCTGGTCATCCTGCACTTTCATATTTAAAGATTCTAAACTTATTCTTGCGTTAAACAGGTTGATTGAATCCCATGTCGCTTCTGCGTTTGCGCTTAACAGCATCGGGCGGTTTTGCCCCAAGAAACGGTTAACATGCATGTCGGAGACGGAAGCCTGAACAAAAATATTTTCGCCTTGCACAATGCCTCTGGAAAAGTAATATTCTCCCGCTTCATTTCTGTCTGTTATGTTGATAACATAATCCCAATATGAAAAATCATTTGTCCATGTAAAATCAGCGTCCCCGTAAAGCATACCTACAGAGTCTCTGTATGTAATATTTTTAAAACTTGCTCCGTCCTGATCCGCGATTCCTGAAATTCTTAAAAACTCCCTTCCGTCGCTTGAGTTAGCTTCGCGCGCCGTAAAACGATCGATACTCATATTCCAAAATTGAGGAGAGTCAAAGCGCAGGGCGGCGAAAAAATTAAGATATACAATATCTGATTTGATTGAAACAGGGTAATCTATGCCTTCAATGTACCCCGACATCGCACCTGTATTGGTTATATTTCCGTAAGCGTGAAACCCGTTTGGATCTCTTACAATCAGAGTTGTTCTGTCCAGTATCTGTCCGTCAATATTCCATGAAAGATCGCGGTAATTGGCGTTAACCGCGAAAACCAATTCCATCGGGTTCGCAAAGTCAATTTTTGACGAAAGTTGAAGCTCCTCCTCACCGTTAACGAATATGCCTTCTGTCAGGGTTAATTGCTTGTCCGAACCGGAAATTGACAGTTGCGCGTTAACATCCCTGAAATTAAAGGCAATATTAGGCGCGTTATAGACAATATTGTTAAAATCCGTAGAAAAGAAAACATCCGCGTTCAGCGAAGAATATTTTAAAGAGGCGCGGCTGATCGCGGGAAGATCCAGAATGTTTGAAAACGGCCGCGTGATCTCGGCGATCTCAAAAAGCGACAGCGAATCGATTGAAATAGCCGCTTCAATTTCGCTCGGAGAATCGTTAAAGATTGCGTCCAAATATACGGCTCCGCCGTTATTAAAAAAGCTTGATACCGTTATCCCCACGTTTTTATTAAGCGGATATAAAAACAGCGAAAAATCTTCAATGACAGTCTGCGCGATTGATGCGTTTTCGCTGTGGACAAAAATCTCGCCTTCCTGGCTTGATATTTCAAACAGGGCGTTTATTGTGTCATTTTGCGTAAAACTGAAATCTTTAAAAAAGATTGTGCCTTCGGATTCAAGCGGATAAAACGCAAGATTACCCTTTGCGCCTGCGCTTCCGTAAAAGAAAAAGGGTTCGCCTTGTTTCGCAGGAGACGTTATGTGAAAATCATTAATAACCGCTTTTTTCTCGTTTCCGTAAGCGTTAATGACTATAACATCCTCTCCGTTTATATCCGCACTGTATTTCATTTTTCCGTTTTCGCTTTCAAAAGCCGCGTTTCCGTTTATTTTAAGCTGAAGAATTGAATCCGCGTTATCCATAAGATCCGATATGGATATTAAACTTCCCGGTCTGAAATTATCAAGAACAATGTTCGCGTCAATGGCGCCTGTTTCCATGCTGTAATTTAAATTTATATTGCTTGAGTTATCTTCTTCTGTCTTTATAAAATTAACAATAAAATCCTTGTATGTAACGCCCATGTTAAATGGATTCATGCTAAAAAGCATTTTTTGATTTTTTCTGGGCGAAGATGATGTTTTAAAAAATGAAACATTCTTCCTGATCTGCTCCTGCTGTAAACCTGTCAGATAATAAACAGAAAGCTCCGCGCTTCCCTCTTCCAGACTGCTGAAATACGTTCCGTTTATTCCGGCGTCCGCTGAAACAATAATTGTTTTATCCGAAACATTGTTAATCTTAAACTCTGCGAGAAATCTTCCGTAAAGCGAAATTTCGCCGTCATCTTCGCGCAGGTTCACGTTCATGTTTTCAATTTTATATTCGCTGAATCTGTCCGTATAATTTATATTTAAATGGCGGATTTGATAACTTGCCTGTCTTGGAAGAAATTCCATTATCTGCTGTACGCTGACTTTTTCAGAATTGTTTTTTCTGTCGTCTATAACGGATCTTATATATTCCAAAAGATTGCTGTCTTTATGCGAGTCTAGAAAAAGCGAAGGATAATCAATCTGAACTGTATGTATAAATGTTTTTTTTCTAAAAATAAATTCGAATAACGAAAAATGAATTTTAATTCCCGATACCGTAAAAAACGGAGTGTCGTCCTTTGTCAATCTTAGATTTTTAATTTCGAGCAAACCTAAAAATGACGGGCGTAAAGATGAATAGCGCACCTGCATTCCTGTAAGATCTTCAAGGTTCTGAATTAAAGTTGTGCGGACATTGATCATTTCACGGCTTAGGGCGTTTTGAATAGGGCGTAAAAGTACGGAAGAAAGCGCTATTAGCGCCAAAAAGAGGAAAAATTTCACATAAATAGTGACAGGAATCACCTTTTTCCCGTCTTTTACGATGAATATTGACAAATTTCTACCCTTTCACAACTTCCTACTATAACTATACTACTTTTACAGATAAAAAACAGCCCGGCAGATTAGTTACATCTTTTATTAAAATGCTTAATATGCTATATTTTCGGCATATGGAGATAATACCTAATTTTGTCGTTTTTGAAGGCGGGGACGGAAGCGGTACGACTACACAGTTAAAAATGCTTTGCGATCGTTTAAAAAATATCGAAAATTTCCCTTTTTTTTCTACTTTTGAACCGACAGAGGGACAAATTGGTAAAATAATCCGCTCCACACTTAAAAAAGAAACTTTTTTACAACCCAATACCCTTGCTTTGCTCTTTGCCGCGGACAGAAACGAGCATTTAGACGCTAAAGACGGTATTATGGAGCGCGCAAAACGCGGAGAATTCGTAGTCAGCGACAGATACGCCCTTTCTTCGCTTGTTTATCAGGGTATTGAATGCGGCGATGAACTGCCGCTGTTTATAAATTCCCTTTTCCCTGCTCCTGAAGTGACTATTTTCCTCGATATAGACCCGAAAATAGCCATGGACAGGATGAAAAACCGCTCTTCGCTTGAAATCTACGAATACCATGAATTTCAGGAAAAAGTCCGCCACAAGTATATATCTTTAATCCGCATCTACCGCAGAAACGGCGCAAGAGTGGAAACAATCGACGCTTCTCTGTCAGCGCAGGAAGTGTCGGATCAAGTCTGGAGTATAGTCTCAAGCCTGCCGATATTTAAACAATAGTGAAAATTGTTTTTAAATCAGCCGTTATTATCTTTCTTCTTTCTGTCGCTGTTCCTGCAAACAGTTATTTTGTAACTTATAAAGAGCAGTATTACAGGCTTTTCCACCTTCATTATATCCAGTACCCAAGCGATTCCATGGAAAATATCTACTGGCTTGAAAAAGCCATGGAAGCCGATTTTTGCAATCCGCTTTACGCGCTCGCAGTAATCGAGAATGAAATCCAATGGGAAAAATACCGCAATCTTTTCACAATGCATATCAACCTGAAATTAATCGAACAGTATTTATTTTTGGGTAACAAATACAACAAACGTAACGCGTATTTTTACAACGCCCCGTGGAGGGATCAAAATCTTGAAAGTTTAAAAACCGCCGAATCATGTTACCGCACGGCGCTTTACTATTGGGATGAAGCTGTCGCGTGGTCGAAAAAAGCGGGCGAAAGGCGTTTGAGGTGGATCGATCTGCCTCTTGTGCAATTCTGGCAAGACGAAGCTACCAGAATAGAAAAAGGCTCTCTTGATTATGCGAAAACAATCAACAGGGAACTGAAATTCCTCCAGCAAGTCCGCGAAAAATTCGAAGCGATGGAAACATGGTACTAGAACAATTCGCCCTGTTTGGGTTTGTCAGGCTTTTTAGGCTGTGATGTTATTAATGCTATAAATTCAACTTCGTCGATAATCGGTATTCCTAGATCTTCCGCTTTTTTATTTTTAGAGGAGCCTGATGAAGGATCGTTTGTCACCAAATACGATAAACCTTTTACCACGGA
This sequence comes from Treponema sp., assembly GCA_009788065.1. Lineage (GTDB taxonomy): Bacteria > Spirochaetota > Spirochaetia > Treponematales > Breznakiellaceae > WQXQ01. The sequence continues at coordinate 44,437 of WQSF01000004.1, read as the reverse complement.
AGTTTTTGCCTGTGCGCCGAGAGCTTTTATTTTTTCTTCCGCTTCTCCCCTTTTCATGGATTTTAATTCGCCTGTAAAACAGAATGATTTTCCGCGCAGAGGCTGTGTTTCCTGCGAGGGCGGCGCGGCGATTGAAATAATTCCCGTTTTTAAAACCGCGTCCATTTCTTTTTTACATTCTTTTAAGCCGTCAAAAATAACGGAAGCCGTAATATCTCCAAGACCGTAAACAGCGGCAAGGTCAGCGGTACAGGCAGAGCGCAATTTTTCCAGTGTATCAAAACCTGCCGTGACTATTTTTTCCATCGTGGTCTCGGCGATTCCTTCAAAATCAAAACCGGCTATAAACGATGCGAGAGTCAGCTCTCTTTTTGTCATTATATGACGGATAACCTTTGCGGCGGAAAGATCGCCCATTCTGTCGTAAAGCGAAAGTTCATCTTCTTTTAGTTTATATAACTGGCTGATCTGCCTTACGCCCTTATCGAACAACTGTTGTAAAAGTTTTACTCCGAGTTCGCGTATATCAAGAACAGAAACCCATTTTTCAAGGCGGTGAAAAAGCCTCTTCGGACATGCCGGATTCGGGCAGTAGAGCCTTGTACCTGCGTCCGTAAGTCCGGTATTGCAAACGCCGCAGATTTGCGGAAATTCAATTTCCGTCGTTTTTACATTAACAGGTTCAGGCGCGAGCCCTTCAATTTTTGGGATAATTTCGCCGCGTTTCACCACAGAAACAGCCGATCCGATTTTTAACCCCATTGAGCGTATCATATCGGGATTGTTGAGATTTGCGCGCTTCACGGTAGTTCCGGCAAGCCTTACAGGTTCTATAACGCCGATCGGCGTATATGTCGCGCCCGATTCGCTCCAGATAACTTCTTTAAGAATACTGAACGCCGTTTCAAGCTCGAACTTAAACGCAATTTGTTTTTCCGGGCGCGCTTTGCGAAGGTCAGACATATCAGTGTCAACGTCTTTTACAACAAGGCCGTCAATATCGAATGGCAGTTTGTCTCTTTGCGCGGCGACTTCGTCACGGTAAGCGATTATCTCCTGCGCTTTGGTGAATGTTTTTGTTTCCGTTGTGTTGAAATTCTGCTGCTTAAGCCATTTAAATTTTTGCAGTTCGTCTTTGAAAAAACGGTCGTTTTCCGGGTCCGCCGCGTCATAAACAATAATTGTTAAATCTTCACAGCCTTCGCCATCCTTGCGGCGCATGATTCCGTTGGCGGCGTTTCTGCAGTTCGCCTTATCCCGATATTTGCTGTCCCAAACATCGTGGGTCATTATAACCTCGCCGCGGACGCCGCCTGTAAATGGAACCGCGAGTTTTTTAATACATCCTTTCATGCGCCGCGCGTTGTTTGTAATTTCGTCGCCTGTTATGCCGTCTCCGCGCGTTACGGCGCGGATTAAAACCCCGTCATTAAACTGTAATTCAAGGCTCGCGCCGTCAAGTTTATACTGAACAATGAATTTCTTTGTTAACCCGTTACTTTTATCGGTTAACGATAAATCGACCTCGGTCTGCATCCCGTTTTTTCTTGCCCACTCTATGAATTCCTGCGGGTTGGATGCCTTGTCCTGGCTTCCCATCGGTATTATATGTTTTGCTTTTGGGAAACCGTCTACAGAAGGACCTGTACCTATTTTCTTTAGTATTTCGCTTTCAGGGTTAAGATTTTTTAATTCATCCCAAAGAAGGTCAAATTCTCCGTCGGATATTTCAGCTTCGCCGATGTAATAAGAAGCCTGATATTTCTGGATTTGCTGTTCCAGTTTTTTGATTCTTTCTTGCTTTGAAGGCATATCACTATTGGGCGTTTCTGGCTACGCGAAAACCTATATAAAACATTCTTAGATTCTGATGCTGTCCAAAACGGTATGCGCTTCGGCATTGCGCCGCCGGTAAATCAAAACACCCGCCTCTGTAAATACGTCTCGATCCTGTCGCAGGTCCGATAGGATCATTTCTCGGTTCAGCGGTATAAGGCGCCATCCAATCCCAGCACCATTCAAGCACATTGCCGTGCATATCGTAAATACCCCAGTCATTCGGGGTTTTTTGTCCTACAGGAAACGAAGAGCGGCTGTTATAACCGTTTATAACCACTGCGGAATTTTCCCTGTTCCAGCCTGCGTCATTCATGGAACTGCCCGAATAATAAGGCGAAGCCGTCCCTGCGCGGCAGGCGTATTCCCATTCGGATTCCGTGGGAAGACGGTAGCCGTTCGCTTCGCGGTTCCATGTTACATTATTTCCGTTGATTATATAAACGGGAGTAAACCCTTCTTCGGCGCTTCTCTTATTGCAGTAATCTACCGCGTTATTCCAGCTAACCTGATCCACAGGATGGTTTTCGCCTGAGTTCTTGCTAGGATTTACCCCCATAATCGCAAGATATTCTTCCTGCGTTACAGGATATTCTGATAATAAAAAGGATTTAACAGTGACCCTGTGCTGAGGGCCTTCGTCGGTCATGTGTCTGCCGGGTTCGTCCTCCGGGCTTCCCATCAGAAAAGAGCCGCCTTTTATCTCTACCATGCGGTTATCTATCTGCGAATAGCCGGACTGAAGCGCGAAAACGCCAAAAACGAATAAAAATATAATTTTTACCGATTTCCCGATCATCATTATATTGTACACACAAATTGAAAAAATTCAATCCCTAAATTTGGTGTCAGTCACCCCTTAATAATTTGCCAAAACGTGTAAGATTTAAACAAAGGTGTCAGTCACCTCTTAACAGTTTACCAAAATGCAAAAGATTTAAACAAAGGTGTCAGTCACACCACACTTTAATAATTAGGTTTTAAAATGTATAATTTGCGCATGGGTGTCTTTGAGATATATGTTGAAAAAAAGCCTGAGTTTGCGCAGGAAGCCGCTTCCATCGCCGCGGATTTACGCCTTGGGCTTCAGCTTCAAACAGATAAAATTAAAAATGTTCGGATAATTAACCGCTATTTTGCCGAAGGTATTTCCGTCGATGATTTTGATTCCGCCAAGAATACGATTTTTTCTGAGCCTCCTGTAGATATAATTTATGATACGTTCCCGGCGTTGAATGACGCGCGCGTTTTCGCTGTGGAATTTCTTCCCGGACAGTTTGACCAGCGCGCGGATTCCTGCGCGCAATGCATCTCTCTTGCGACAGGGAAAGAAAGACCTAATATTCAATCCGCAAAAATCTTCGCCATTTACGGCGATATTTCTGATGACGATTTTATAAAAATTAAATCATGGCTTATTAATCCCGTCGAAAGCCGCGAAGCTCAAACGGTAAAACCAGATACCCTCTTTCAAAAATACCCGGAACCAAAACCGGTCGGTTTTATCGAAGGTTTTATAAATTTTTCTGATGAACAGTTGGAGAAACTTCTATCTGACATGAATCTTGCGATGGATTTTGCGGATCTGCAATTCTGCAAGGCGTATTTTTCCGTTAATGAAAAACGCGATCCTTCGGTTACAGAAATTCGCGTTCTTGATACTTACTGGTCCGACCACTGCCGCCACACTACCTTTCTTACAGAACTTACAGACGTTCAAATCGAAGACGGCGTTATCAGCGAAAGTTATAAAAATTATCTTTTGCTGCGCGAATCGCTTGGACGCGGCGATAAGCCTGTCACTCTGATGGATATGGCTACAATCGGCGCAAAGGCGTTAAAGCAAAACGGATTACTTGACAATCTGGACGAGTCGGAAGAAATCAACGCGTGTTCGGTTAAAATTAAAGTTGACATTGACGGCGAAGACAAAGACTGGCTTTTAATGTTTAAAAACGAAACCCATAATCATCCGACAGAGATAGAACCTTTCGGCGGAGCCGCGACCTGTCTTGGAGGCGCTATCCGCGATCCGCTTTCCGGGCGTTCATTTGTATATCAGGCAATGCGCGTAACAGGAGCGGGTGATCCTTTGCAAAGCGCAAAGAATACGCTTCCCGGAAAACTTCCACAAAGAAAAATATGCAAAACCGCCGCGGCTGGTTACAGTTCGTACGGAAATCAAATAGGACTTGCGACAGGGCACGTTCATGAGATTTATCACAGCGGTTATGCCGCAAAACGCATGGAAATCGGCGCTGTTATAGGCGCGGCTCCTGTTGAAAATATAATCCGCGAAAGACCTGCCGCAGGCGATGTTGTTATTCTTTTGGGCGGCAGAACCGGCCGCGACGGTATCGGAGGCGCGACAGGTTCATCTAAATCCCATACACAGGCTTCTTTGGAAATTTGCGCGGCGGATGTTCAGAAAGGAAACGCTCCTGAAGAGCGAAAACTCCAGCGACTTTTTCGCGATCCAAAGGCGACTCGTTTAATTAAACGCTGTAATGATTTCGGCGCAGGAGGCGTAAGCGTTTCTGTAGGCGAACTTGCGGACGGACTTTGCATCGACTTGAATAGAATTTTTAAAAAATACGAAGGTTTGGACGGCACCGAACTTGCTATAAGCGAAAGCCAGGAACGAATGTCTGTTGTTGTGGCGAAAAAAGACGCCGCCAATTTTATTTCTCTTGCGGCTAATGAGAATCTTGAAGCTGTAATTATCGCCGAAGTAACGCAGGAGCCGCGTCTTGTAATGCAGTGGAACGGTGGAAATATCGTAAATCTTTCCCGGGATTTTTTAAATTCAAATGGCGCTAAAAAACAGGCGGCGGCTAAAATCTCCTCTTCGCCGCTCCCTGCTCCCGGTTCCGCGCTTCATACAAAAACATTGTCAAATATTAAAGAATTAACCGATTATATAAGCGGCTTAAATATCTGCTCTCAAAAAGGACTTGTTGACAGATTTGATTCCTGTATCGGAGCCGCTACTGTTGTCGCTCCTTTCGGCGGAAAATATAACAGAACGCCTTCTCAGGTTATGGCGGCAAAAATTCCTGTTTTAAAAGGAGAAACCAATACCTGCTCTTTAATGTCATGGGGATTTGATCCGTTTATTTCTTCTGTAAGCCCGTATCACGGCGCGATTTTCGCTGTAGTTCATTCAATAGCGAAAATAATTGCATCAGGCGGCAAAAGAAGCAAATGTTATCTGACATTTCAGGAATATTTTGAAAGACTTCGCGATGATCCTTACAGATGGGGAAAACCTGCCGCCGCGCTTCTTGGGGCTTTAGACGCGCAGATTGGTTTACAAACAGCGGCGATCGGCGGAAAGGATTCGATGTCGGGAAGCTATTCAGTTAACGATGAAATAAATATTGATGTTCCTCCGACTCTTGTTTCCTTTGCCGTCTGCGATGAAAAACTGGAAAATATAATTACAGGCGAATTTAAAAAACCGGGAAGTTATGTGTATCATTTCCTGCCGTCTTTTTCTGTTTACGAGAAATGCGATTTTGACGCGTTACGCAGATTTTTTAATACTATCGAAGATTTATTTAAGGAAAAACTTGTTCTTTCCGCATGGGCTATAGGTCCCGGCGGAAGCGCTGAAGCCGTTATTAAAATGTGCATGGGCAACAGGCTTGGATTTAATTCCAAAGAACATCTTCAAGCAGGCGGCGGTTTCGGAGGTTTTATTCTTGAAATACACGAAAGCGCGATAATAATGGACAAGGAAAATATTAAGCTTTTAGGCAGAATAACTGATGATTATACGTTAAAAACGCCAGATTTTGAGGTTTCACTGGATAAATTACAGCATGCATGGGAAAATACGCTTGAGCCAGTTTATCCGTATCTTTCATCTCAGGAAGGAAAAACAGAAAACTTTTTTTACGACAAGGGCGTTACGATAAAATCTAAAGAAAGATTTAAAAGCCCCAGATTTATAATTCCTGTTTTTCCTGGCACCAACTCGGAGTACGACAGCGCAAAGGCAATCGAAAAAGCGGGTGGAAGTGCGGAAATATTTGTTATACGCAATTTATGTTCCGCCGATATTGCATGGAGCGTAAAAAGTTTTGAAAAAGCCGTCAGAAAATCCAATATAATTTTTATACCAGGCGGTTTCTCAGGAGGAGACGAGCCTGACGGATCAGGTAAATTTATTACGGCTTTTTTCCGTAATCCTTCGATAACCGACGCTGTAACAGAACTTTTATATAAAAGAGACGGGCTTATCTGCGGTATCTGTAACGGTTTTCAGGCGCTAATTAAACTTGGTCTTGTCCCCTACGGTGATATCCGCAGTATGACAGATAAATCTCCAACTTTAACATTTAACACAATCGCAAGACACCAGTCCGTGCTTGTTAACACAAAAGTTGTTTCCAATAAATCGCCGTGGCTTTCGCATCTTGAACTTGGCGAAAATTATATTGTACCGATCTCTCACGGCGAAGGAAGATTTGTCGCGGAGGAATCTTTGATCCGCTCTCTTGCGCGTGACGGCCAGATAGCCACACAGTACGCTGATTTTAACGGCAACGCGTCGCAGGACATTAATTTTAATCCTAATAATTCAAATTTCTCGATAGAAGGAATAACATCGCAAGACGGAAGGGTTTTCGGCAGAATGGCGCATAACGAACGTTTTGACGACGGACTCTATATCAACATCCCAGGAATCCGCAAAATGGACATCTTTGCAGGCGCGGTAAAATATTACTCTTAATGTTTAAAATGTCTTGTACCGGTGAAAACCATCGCTATACCGTATTTATCGCATGCTTCGATTGAAAGTTTGTCGTTTAACGATCCTCCCGGCTGTATTATCGCTTTAATCCCCATGGTGTGAGCCGCTTCAACTACATCTGCAAACGGAATAAAAGCGTCTGAAGCCAGCACTCTCGCTTGATGATTGTCCTTCCACGGACTTCCGCCCGTATCTGCGGATTCTTCGGACGCGCTGTCAAGCGCTTTAGCGCTTCTTTCAAGCGCCTGCTTTGCGGGCCAGATTCTGTTTACCTGCCCTCCTCCGATACCTGTCGCCGAAAGTTCTTTAACAATCATAATTGCGTTTGATTTTACAAACGTTACGGCTCTCATCCCGAAAATCATGTCGGCAATATCACGCTTATCCGGCGCTGTTTTTGTAACAACATCCCATTTTTCTAGGAAAACGCGGTCTGTCTGCTGGACTAAAATGCCGCCGTCAACGGAAATATATTCATGAACATCCTTGGGCGCTTTTAAAAGTTTTATTATTCTAAGATTTTTTTTCTTTTTTAATATTTCAAGCGCGTCATTTGTAAAATCAGGAGCGACAATAATTTCCAGAAACAGCTCGGCAAACCTTAAAGCGACAGGACCGTCAATCTTTACGTTACACGCAATTATGCCTCCGAAAATCGAAACCGGATCGCATTGAAACACTTTGTCGTAGGCTTCAAGAAGATTCCTCGCAACGGCGATTCCGCAGGGAGTGTTGTGTTTTATCGCGACGCAGCAAACCTTGCCTTCGCATGATCCAGCCGCGTCGGGAACAAATTTTCTAACGTCGGCTTCTCCCGCAGGCTCGGTTCCGTCCGCGGAAAGCCCGAACGCGCAAACCGCTTTCCATGCCAAATCAAGGTCTCTAATATTGTTATAGCCCAATTCCTTGCCGTTTAACTGCTCCATACTGCCAAGCACGCCGTCTGAATCGGCATTCAGGTAAAGCGCTCCGCTCTGGTGGGAATTTTCACCGTAACGCAGATCCTGTCCGATTTTTAGCGAAAGGGAAAGATACCTCGGATATTCTTCGTCGAGAAGATACCGGGAAATCGCCGCGTCATACGCGGATGTAAGATTAAAAATTTTCCCCGCAAGCCTTTTTTTAAACTCAAGCGGAACCTCTCCTTTTTTAAGATAGTCCATTGTTATCGGATAATCCTCAGGCTCTGTTAAAACAATTACATCGCGGTGGTTTTTCGCGGCGGAACGCAGCATACCGGGCCCGCCGATATCGATAAATTCTACGGTTTCTTCCTGTGAAAGCGCTCCGCTGTAAGCGTCTTTAACCTTCTCAAAGAAGGGATACAGATTGACGCACACCAAATCGATGGTTGAAAGGTTATGGGTTTTAAGGGTATCCATGTGGCTTGGAAGGTCGCGCCGCGCAAGAATACCGGCATGAACACCGGGGTGAAGAGTTTTGACACGCCCGTCCAGACACTCAGGGAAGCCGGTAACTGTCGAAATATCGATAACAGGTATATTATTATCCTTTAGATATTTTCCGGTGCCGCCTGTCGATATAATATCCCATCCAAGACCGTTTAAAAAAGAAGCCAATTCAAGGATTCCGTCTTTATAAAATACGCTTATTAATGCTCGTTTTTTCATAGGAATATATTAGTATTTATATACATATCTGTCTATTACATGTAACAGGGTTGACAAAATCGTCCCATTTTGGTAAAAAGATGATGTCCTGCGGCCTTGGTGGAACTGGTAGACACGCTAGCTTGAGGTGCTAGTGCCGAGAGGCATGGAAGTTCAAGTCTTCTAGGCCGCAAAAATGTAAGGTTGGAGAGTTCAGACCTTCTAAACCGCATATTTCTTCTATAAACTCTCAATTTCGCTTTGCCGATGATTAAAGTATGAAAAAGGTATCTTTTTTTAGCGCGCCGTTGATCATTTTAATGGCAATTGCTCTGCTTGCCGCAGACTGTAAAAGCACTCCCGAAGAGGAGCCTGTCGATACATTAGCTCTTGTTTTCAAGTTATTGTCCTCGGGTGATAACTCGGCGAGAAGTTATTTCATGGGTGAAATTGATGTTAACGCTGTCGATCCTGACGGAAAAACGCCTTTACATTATGCCGCTGAACGAAGAGACGCGCAGCTTGCGTCTTTTTTCTTAGCCTTAGGCGCCAATCCCAATGTATTTGACAATGAGGGGCAGAGCCCTTTAGGAATTTGTATTGAAAACGGAGATCCCACAGTCGCTCAAGTGCTGACCGCAGGCGGCGCGAATATTCATCAGCAGATACCGGCTTATGATAATTCAACAGCGGCGGTTTTATCCCTTGCCAGAGGCTCATCTCTTTTTAGATCGATACTTACGCCCAATTCTATTGATTCCTCGGATAACAGCGGAAAAACAGTTCTTCATATGGCGGCTATTTCAGGAAATCAAACCGCAGTGTCTGAAGCGCTTTCCATAATTTCAACTAACCCTGCATTAATTAATAAAAAAGATAATGACGACAAGACTGCTCTTGATTACGCTTTTGAAAGAACAAATTCCAGAAATCATTTTGCGATTGCAGAACAACTTATCCTTTTAGGAGGCGTTTCCGAAAACCCGATTTTTAATTATTTCGGTCCTGCGGTGCGAAGCGCGAATTATAACATCCGCAGAAACGAAGGCATCACTCCAATTCATTACGCGGTAATAGACAATTATACAGGTTTAATAATTTTCCTTCTCGAAAAAAAGGTCAACCTTAATGTAAAAAGCACTTCAGGCGCTACAGCTCTGCATGAAGCCGTAAGAATCGGAAATATCGATATTATTACAATGCTTCTTGATAACAGCGCTGATGTAAACGCGAAAGACGCAAGAGGCAATACGCCGCTTCATACAGGAATTCCGCCCAATGTTTATAACGATGTCGCGACAATGCTTCTTGCAAGAGGCGCCGATCCGAATCTTCGTGACGATCACGGCGACACTCCGCTTCATATCGCTATTACTTTAAACCGTTCAGAAGACGGCGTTAGGGCGTTATTAAAAGGCGGAGCTGATGTTCATATCAGAAATATAAACGGTAAAACTCCTTTGTATCTTGCCGTGCAGGATCACCGCACAGCCCTTATTCCCATCTTATTGGCGAACGGCTCAGAAATATTCGCTGACGACAATTCAGGCACAACTCCTTTTGATATTTCCGCAAAAGCGAATGACGGAACATTTAATCTTTTAATAACTCCAGAAACTGTTATCCAGAGAGACAGCTCCGGAAATACAATGCTTCACTCCGCGGTAAGAAACAGGGCAAATTCAGAACAAATCGCGAAAATTCTTGAGCAGCGCGCTCTTGTCGATGCCAGAAACAGAGATGGAGAGACGGCTCTCCATATAGCTGTCAGGTTAAATCAAAGAGAAAGCGGAGAGTTCCTTGTTTCGCGTAACGCAAATATTTTTGCGTTGAATGCGGCGGGTCAAAGTCCTCTTTATCTTGCTCTCGGCGGCATCAACGGGATGCGTGAATGGATGGTAAACTCAACCACCATTCAGGCGAGAGACGGTCTTGGTAATACAATGCTGCATTACGCAGCGGAATGGGGATTTAACAACGCGATTTCTTTGATAATCAGAAGCGGTATACCTGTCGATACACCTAACGCAACAGGACAAACGCCTCTATTCTACGCGATAAAAAGCGACAGCCCCTCTACAATAAGAGTCTTTATTGATAATAACGCAAATTTGAATACGCGAGACACTCAGGGCAATTCTGTTCTTCATGCTTCTGTCCGCTGGAACGCGATTATATCCGCCACATTCCTGCTCTCAGCCGGTATCGACATTAACGGACATTCACTTAACGGAAATACCGCGCTTCATGACGCAGTAATACTCGGAATGTCAGAGATTGAAACACTTTTAATCAGGCAGAAAGCAAATCTTGAAGTAAGAAACATGGACGGCAACACTCCGTTAATGGAAGCTGTAAGGGGCGGCTTAATTCCTTCTATCGAAAAATTGACGCAGAATAAAGCTGATACATCCACCAGAAATACAAGGGGAGACACTCCCCTTCATATCGCGGTCGGAATGGAACGTATGGATCTTGTGAATATGCTGTTAAAAACAGGAGTATCCATTCATGCGCGTAACACAAGAAACAGAACTCCTTTTCAGGTGTCATTGAGCATATCGACAAGAATGGTTTCTACGCTTCTTGAAGATAACAGAATTAATATCCCGGATGATTTCGGAAATTCCGCTTTGCATGTGGCTCTCCTTGAAAGAGCCGATAACGTAATAATAAGAACTATCGTAAATCAGGGCGGCAGAATAAACACTGTTGACAGTAACGGTAAAACTCCATTACGCCTTGCGGTTGACATGGATATGTTTGAATCTGCTAAAATAATCGCAGAGGCAGGAGCGGATCCTTTCCAGACTGCTGTTGATAATAAAAGCCCTGCCGAAATCGCTTTCACAAAGGGTGAAGATTGCATAAGAGCGCTCTTCTCGGGAAGGGCGATAAATTCCAGAGACAGTTCGGGAAACACAATTTTACATCTTGCCGCAAGATACGGAACTCCGAATTTAGTTTCTGTCCTTCTTGAAATGGGCGCAAACAGATCGATAAGAAACGTCGCTTTGGAAAGCCCCAATGATATAGCTCTTCGTTTTAATAGAAATGATAATTCATCGCTGTTAAGGTAGGCTTGCGCTCATTATGGAATTGGGCTAGATTGTTATTAAAGACAGACTAGCTCATTTGGATAGAGCGTCAGCCTCCGGAGCTGAAGGCGGCCGGTTCGAATCCGGCGTCTGTCAATCAGTCGCTGCTGTCAAATACTGTATTTCCGATCTTTGTTTTATTTGTATCTATCGATAACCTGTAATTAATTAAAGCCTGTTTTTCTTTTTCCAGTTCGTTGAATGAATAAATTTCTCTTCCTTCTTCATTAATTTCTATTTCAGGCATAGAAATTACGCCGATATCATTAATTACAATTTGCGCCGCCTCGTTAAAATCTCGTACCTTACATTCGTTAACCGGAGTTCTGAAAATAAATTTATCAATATTCTTAAGTAATGACCAGATTTTATTAAAACCAAATATTTTAAAATTTTGTAATTTATTATTTTCATTCTCTTTCTTTTCCTTAAAAAATCTTATTAGCGGAATAATCCAGAAAAAAAACGAGAATAACAGCGGAACCAGCCCTAAAACAATTCTAATTAAATTATGCGGGTCAGGCATAATCAAACCCAGTAATAAATGAACATAGGCGTAAATATTCGATGCAGAGCGATAACTTTCTTCGGATAACAACTGCCCTGCCGCGAAAGATTGATAAAAAAAATAACCGCCAAAAATAAGATTAAACGTGTTTATTAACGTAAAAACAATATTTTTTGTTTTTGAATTAACAGAAAATATTTTAAGTCTTTTTATTGGCGGTAATAATTCATTAAAATTATTATTATCCGAGCGCAATAAAAGTTTATCAAACCTGTAAACAATTGTAGCATCCTGCGTAAGTTCGGGACTTCCTTCAAATTTAGAACAAAATGAAAGAATCTCTTTTTGCGCTTCAAGACTGTTAAGACCGCTGAATGTCATATATTCAACGAGCGATATAACACCCTTATTTGATTGAATATAAGAAATAACAGCTTTATTTTTTTGATCATCCCAATTTATATTAGGATCCTCCTCTCCAAAAATAAATGAGAAAATGGCTTTGTGCATTGGATTTTTCTGCTTTTGGGGCACTTTATCATATCTATCTTCGTAATTATTGAATGGTTTTGTTATTTCTGAATAAAACCAAATCCTGAACAAAATGTCAAATAATCCGAAACTGAACGAACTTCCTTCACTGTTTGAGCCTCCTGTACCAGATCCGTTGTTGTTTAATCTTGCGGCGACCGACAAAAAGACGCTCGCAAGAGCGATTAGCAGAAACAAAATAAAATACCCGATGAGCATAACCATTATCCAAATTTTAAATAACAGAACCAACGCCTTCTTAAAAAATACTGTAAACCTTGAAACCAGTTTTTTTATTTTTGCGCTAAAACTTCTGTAACGGCTCGAAAAAACGTTGGGAAAATAATAAAGAATTTCACCTGATTCAGTTACGCGCAAATGCCCTGAATATTCGTCCGCCGCCTTAGGCAAAAGTTCGCTGACCGCAGAAAGAGGAAGCGCCGTCGCCGCCGCGATATCCGCTACAGTACTGCTTTTTCGGCGTTTAAGAGACTCTACAACTTTTTGATACACGGCGTTTTCGTTCTGCATTATAGTTCCTATTAAACACTCTATCATTTATACGGGTGTCAGTCACCTGTGAATTATCTTCAAAATGCCCAAAAAACAAACAAAAGGTGTCAGTCACCTCTTAATTGATTACAAAACATTAAAATTTTATAACAACAGTAAAAAAAATCAAACTTTATTCATTCTCGAGCAAGCTTTTCGGCGCGCCCGCGCCATATATAGCTGGAGGTTTTTATGGATTTTAAAATTAACAGAAATCACAAGGACAGTGTTTTCTCTGCGCTCTTCAGTTCCCCGGATATATCGGGCGCGTGTACGAAAAAATCATCGACCGGGAAAAACTCCACCAAAAAAGGCTTGAAAAAATCCCTACACCGGAGTTTATTGTCTTGTATAACGGCAGGGATGAGTGTCCTGACCGTCAGGAACTGCGGCTTTCCAATGCATTCAAAGATATACAAGGATTAAAGCAATCCAGTAACAACGAATTCCCATTAGAATTAACGGTGCAGGTATATAACATAAATCATGGCAGGAATCTTGAAATATTTAAGAAATGCGAAACATTATATGGCTACAGTTTTTTTATAGAGAAAATAAAAGAGTTTAACGCATATTTAACGCTTGAAGAATCTATCATAAATGCTGTAAAATATTGTGTAGAGCATAATATTTTGAGAGAGTTTCTGGAAAGACATGGATCGGAGGTAATCAATATGCTGACAGACGAGCTGACCATCGAAGAAATTGTAGAAGTCCGCGCTAAAGAAGCCGAAGAAGAAGGTCGTGAAAAAGGCATGGAAAGAGGTTTAAGAGAAGGTCGCATTAAAGGCCGCGAGGAAGAAAAATTAACTATCGCTCGTAACCTGCTTGCCGAAGGTTCAACACCTGAATTTGTGAAAAAAATCACAGGCCTCTCCATTGAAGAAATAGCGAAATTGTAGTTTAGTATAAAAGGTGTCAGTCACCTGTGAATTATCTTCAGAATACCCAAAAAACAAACAAAAGGTGACAGTCACCTCTTAATATTTACCAAAAATAAAAAAACAAAGCCGCTTGAGAAAGCGGCTTTGTTTTTAATGCTTGTTGTTTTTAGTTATTTTACGGCGCTCCATCGTAGGCTTTGTTTAGCGCAGACAACGTATAATTTGTACTGAGATTGCTTCTTGCCATCCAAGTGCCGGAGAAGTTTAACGTACCTTTACCGGGATCCGGGCTATTGCTTTGAAGCCAGCGGTGTTGTCCCGGTAAAATACGCGATTCAAGTTTAAACGATGTCCATCCAGCTCTTTGATATGCCCATCCTCTTGGACCGTATTGCCATGCTTGATCCGCTGAAGATGCAGTGTCCCTTCCAAGGATAATGTCAAAGTAAGTGTCTACGGTTATTTCCCATGTAATCCATTTAAATGTTGAACTGTTAAGACTAGTGTTATCACTTGTTGTTCTTGTAAACAGCCTGATTCCCGCTCTTTTATTCTGCAAACTGCTTTCAATCCAGTTATCTTCCCATGTTAACGGATAGCCGGGTATGGAAGAAGAACCTATCGCGTCTCCTCCTCTTATCCAGAGTTGATCTCCGTCACCAAACGGCTGTCCGGTATCGCCTGAAGCAATACCGTTTGCTACATAAGTTACTACAGTTTTGAAAGCCATTTGTTCTGAATTTTCACTCCACAGATTTGCTGTATTAGCAGGCGGCACAGCGGTTGATGTAGTTGCTTTTACGCGCGCGTACCACTGCAGTCCCTGATAATCATTGTCTGTTCCAATCGAGAAGGGAGCTGAATATTGTTCACGGTTTGCTGTTGTTGTACGCGGGTCTGCAGGTTGCGCCGGAGCCGCAGTTGTACCTGTCGGACCGCTGGATGTACTCCAGTTAACAGCATTTGTCGTTGTTACAGCGCTTGCAGCAATATAGAATATTCTGGCATTCGGGGTACGGCTGTCCATTCTTACCTGCGCCTGGAACGGCTGATGAGCGACAAGACGCGGTTGAGATGTGCTTGGCGAACCTGAAATTGAAATTGTATCCTGCGTTTTTCTTATACGGATAAATGGGCGCGATACTTGGCCGATATTAATATTGTGTTCTATTATCGCAGGAGAAAGATTACTCAGCTCGTCCTGTACGAAATCCGCAGGGATTGTAATTAAATAATTCGCTCCCAGAACCTGAAGCGCGTTTGTACCTGTTAACGTTACATTAAGAGTCCCTCTTCCTGTTGTTGTATTGTTGACAATTGTTACTGCCGCCGCGGTGACCGGAATTACTACGCTTTCCGCAACCCTGAATGCTTCAGCCATCTGTTGAATCACGCTTCCGCCTGTTCCACTCGTAGTCGGCTGGTTAAGCGCGCTTGATGTATCAATTGTATAATTCAATATGTATTTCGGTGTTGTGTCCGCAGATCTGTTATTTTCGTCAACATAGTTATACCCATTTGTACCACGCGTATAGTATGTGCTAAAACCTGCAATACCGCTGAACCTTGCCGCCTGCGCTTCTGTAAGAACCGCAGGCAGTTTGTATTCGTTTCTTTGCTGTTCAATTGTAATTGAGCCTGTGTTCTTGTAAATGTACCTTGCGTACTCCAGAGTTAAGGTCGCCGTGTAAGTGTCGTTTGTGTATACGCCTCCTGTAAAACTCGGATTCGCGTTATTATAAACAGTCAGGCCTCCTGTTTGAACCTTTATTTCCTTACCCGGCAAAATTAAGGCGCTTGCGGGCAGTTTGCTTGCGAAAGCCGTCACATTAACATTAGTGCTGTCTGTTGCTGTAATACTCACCGCACTTACAGTAAGATTCGCGCCGTTTGTCGTATGACCGTTTGCGACGTTATACCTGAATGTTAATCTGTCTACATTCCCTGTTGATACAGGCGCCACAGTTACAGCGTTCCCGCCTGAGTTTACAGCGTTAAGCGTAATCTGCGCCGCTGTAATATTTATCTGTTTTCTTAACTGCAACACTATTTCAACCTGATCATTCTGACGTACGGAATTATAAGTATATGTTCCGTTGGGAGTAAACGAATCTATCCTTGTAACAAAATTATCGCCTTTATCCCAGTTAAATGTAACAGGCCTTGCCCAGTTGGAAACATTTCCAGCCGAGTCTATCTGTCTTGCCGTTATCTGATATACGCCGTTTGGAGCTGAGCTTCCCCATGCAATCGCTGTACCGGCGTTTTGTCCTGTTGAATAATCCTGCCAGTCAGCGCCGTAATTAACAGAATATTCTATTTTGTTTAAATCCTGCGCGGTTGTACTGCCGCTTCGCGTTATCTGCAGAGACAAATCATTGTAGTAAATGGTTTGCAGATTCCTTAAGTTATTAACAGTATCTGTAGGAGCGCTTCCCGCAGTAGGCCATTGGTTTCCTGTTCCTGTTGTAAGCCCCACTCCGCCAGATGTCCCTTGAACAGTATTTCCGCTTACTATATTGCTTATAATATTGCCGCCGCTTCTAATCTCTACTGTCGGAGCCGCGGGGGTAATTGTATCAATATAAATACCCGCTAATGTTCCTGTTATACTGCCCTCCATCGGAGTATTTACAAGATCTGTTATCACGCCTCCGCTTCCGGTAATCTGAAGCGGGTTTCCGTTTGAATTATCATTTGCGGCAACGGTGTACTTGAATGTAATTATATCGTTATTTACGCGTATATCCTCAGGATTTGTACTTGTATTTCTTCCAAGGATGGTAAGATACGGCGCGTTCGCACCTGTACCAGCTTTTACAGGTTTAGAGAATTTAACATTAATAAATATTTCCGCTCCAACAGTATGCCATCCGGCAGGAGTTGCCGTCGGCGCAGAAAAACCAGGCGCAGCAGTATCTATTTTAATATTTCTGCTTCCTACAAGAGAATACATTCCCGAAGTAGGCAGAGCATGAGCGTAAAAGTCTGTCTGACCTGCAGGTATACCGCCATTATGACCTGTAACTTCAGTTATTCTTATATGTTCCTTACCTCCGTTTTCCATGGTATGCTCCCATCTAAACGGATATGTGTTGTTAGACCAAAGAATTCCTTCTGTATCAAGAGAACTTACATTTAAATATTCACTCGTAGGGGTATTATCACCTGGTTTTACTGTGTATTCAAAATACTGGCGCGTGTCTTCCATCTGCTGTCCCTGTTTGTACTTAGCGATTACTCTTGTACTTCCGTTCAGCGCGTTCAATATTATCTCCGGGGTGCTTTGATTTGTCAGTTTTACAGGTTTGTTAAACTCAAAGAAAATTTCTATTGTAACGCCTGTTGTATAAGTATTACTCTGGTTTGTACTTGTAACGCGAAGGAATTTTAAATCATCGCTTTTAATAAGCCATGAAGCTCCCGCTTCGGCGTAATTTCCTCCGATGTCGGTAACTTCTGCATTTACAACAAGAGTGTCTTTTAAACTTGCCGCGACAAGCGTATTTCCCGCGGCATTGCTAAGAATTCCTGTAACTGTGAACGTGCCTTGATCGTTACCGGTTGTATGTCCTATATTAATACTTGTACCGGTGCCTGTAAGTCCTGTAATATTATATCCGTTTATATAAAATTTCATTCTGGGTTTGAGGTAATTAACAGGATTCAGATATGCCGCCGATCCTTCCTCCCATTTGCCGTTAATTGTGATTGTATTACCGTCTTCAAGCGCGTTTATTATATTGTATTCACCCGGTACTAATACGTCGCTATTTGACGGTCTTGTTACAGTAACATTATCTATAGATATCCTTGGTGGCAGAGTATCTCCCTGCGGCGCGTATGTAATAATAGTAGTTTTACCGTCGGGATTTTCCGCTCTGAACAAAAACATCTGGCTTTCCAGAGGACGCCATTTTTCATTAAACGGCTGATCGCCTGTCGCGATATTTAATTCGGTTAATAATATTTTCTGTTCAAATGTAAACTGCCTTCTTGTTGTCTCATTATCAATTCCTATATCATTTGGTTTTAGTTTCCATACTTTGTTTGGATTAGTTGAATCTTTAATGCCTTCAGTTTTAAAAGAGCCGTAAGCTATGCTCTGATCGTTTAAAATTGTTCTCCACCCTTCATAATCTTTCTCACGGAAATATGACAGTTGGTTCATTGCGGCATATTTATCAGACGCGGGATTAATCCATACCATAGTCAGGTTTTTTATATCGGTAGCGTCGCGCACAATTCCGCTTATTGTAATTGAATTATCAAAAGTATTAACAGACTCGTGCAGTGATTTTGTCGCGCTAGGTTTCGGCGCTTCTGGAAAATCCGGGAATGAAATATCCTGCAGCATGAAAAGAGCGGCATATTCAACACTTACTACATCTGAATAAGAATAACAGTACGCTCTTACAACATAATAACCCGTTGAAGGCGGAGGAGTGAATTCCCATGGGAAAATGTTAGAAGGCATACCGTTGGGACGCGGAGGATTTGTCAAGGTAATGTTAGAATACGGATTTCCGTCTTTGTCACTTCCAAGAACTTCTTCGCTATAATCTGCTGTAGCTTCGTTATATTTAAAAAGTTTAAATTTAACATCTTTTAGACCGTGTGCGTGGAACGCTGTCGCTTTTACGCTTCTTCCCGGGTATATCATTAAAAGATCGCCTGAGCTTACCATTGCATCCAGAGCATTTTTATCTTTACCTGCATAATGAGAGGGAACGTTCATTCCGTCGGGATAAATAATCCACGGTTCGTTTGCGGCAGGCCAATAAACAAAATAGCCTATCGTTTTTTCCTGATTTGCGTTACCGGCGGCATCATAGCAAATAGTAACAACTTTAATTGTTGTTTTACCGTCTATTGGATTTTTTAATTCACCGCCGTCGCCGTAAAATCCGGCAGTACCGTCCAATGCAGGAACGGTTATTGTACCGTTGGGGCTGACAGTATCCAGAGAATCAAAAGCCGGCGGAGGCGGAGGTAGATTTTTGTGATAATTATAAATATAATCCGAATCATCCAACACTGTTATATGATCTTCATCCACTTCTTTATCGTGTCTGTAAAAGCGGATGTCAATTGACCATATATCATGGTTATCTTCTATTTGCCATTGAAGCTGGAAAGACTGGGTAATAAATTTGCCTATATATGTCGGATCAAATCTTCTTTTATCTCCGTTATCGCTGACTTTATCAGATTCGTCTATTCCGTGAACGTCCTGTAATTCCGCATTGTCAAACAAATTTGTATCAGAATCATACGAAGCATGTCTTGAATAAAGATACGGATTTATTACTTCTACCTTGGGAGGATTAACATCATATATTAAAACTCTTGTTTTATAAGAATTATCGTCTGAAAAACCGCCTGTGTCCCACCCCTGTAATATAAACAGATATTCTCCGTCTTCCGGTGATAATCCGTCTATTGCTAAATTTACAGGCACTTTCCATATTCCCGATTTATTCGATCCTGTCCACTCGCCTCCCTGATGAAAAACCCAAGTCTGCCCGAAATTATCGGAAACCTCCCATCCTCCATTGTCGTAACGCCATTGCTTTGGATACTGATTATTGTTTATTTCCGCTTTAATGAGCAATGTACTAACACCCGAAAAATCTTCCGCCGTTCCTTCAATAAAGAAATCCTGGCTTACAGCTTTTCTAGGCGCGGGACTTGTAAATTCTACTACAGGACCTTGTAAATCCAGCATGGAACCAAGAGCCAGAGGCATATCGCATGAAAATA
Source organism: Treponema sp. (assembly GCA_009788065.1). GTDB lineage: Bacteria > Spirochaetota > Spirochaetia > Treponematales > Breznakiellaceae > WQXQ01. The sequence continues at coordinate 24,896 of WQSF01000004.1, read as the reverse complement.
AAAATACAGCCAATGAAATTAATATTAAACATTTAAGTGTTTTCATTTTATTCCTCCTTACTGTTGATTGTTGCTGTAAGTCAGCTCGCCGTAACTGGACAGAAGATAGTTATTAACATCTCCGTGACCCATGTGAGTGCCGCCGGTGTTACCATTATCGCTTGCCCGCCTTCCGCAGTTAAGGGCATACCAGAGCGACAATATCTCGTAACTAACCCAGTAGAATTGACCTGAAGTCATTGTAGCATTTGTTCCTGTAAAACTATCCCTAAAGTACAATTTAATAAACCTGTTGTCTCCTGTTTCCTCGGCATCGCGCACTGGGAAGCCTGCTATACTCGGCATTCCGTTTTTAATGTTTGAACCTTGAATCATAATCGGATTATTAGTATTGCTAGCACCGTTAAGATTGCCTCCAAATGACGCCTGATTTAAAGCGATGACAGAGCGGAATACTCCTTCGTATCCGCGCTGTGAATTATCCGCCGCGTTTGTGCTTGTAAAAGTACCTGCGCCTGAGTTGTCAACGCGGGCGAAAGCGGTAACATAGTTTTTGCTTGCCTGCAGTTTTTCGTAAGTAAAATAATTTTCAGCTCCGCTTGTTATTTGTGTTCCAGAAGGAGACGTTACATTGAAGCTTGTGGGTAATAAGTCTGTCTTTAGTATATCTCTGTTGTACGAGCGCAGCCCGCGATGATTTGCAGTTATTGTGCGGGTTACATCATAACCGTTATCTGAAACAATATAGCTTGATGATCCCCGGCGGCGGACTAAATTTTTCATTACCCATTCACCTGCTGTAGCGCTAAATGCATCCTGCCAGCCTGCTGGTCCACCCGGAATAATCATTGTAAAATTAGCGTTATTAAGTCCGCCTGTGCCCATTTCAAAACCGGCGTTTCCGGCAATAGCCAGCGCTTCTGTCTCATATATCCTTATTGTATTAGCGGATTGAACGTTTACCCAGTACGGTGTTCCAGAAACAGTAACCTGCACAACAGTTCCGTTAGCGCCAAGATTATGATTCACGGCTGTTGTACCGCCGCTTGTTGTTACTGTCCTGTATGTGTTATTGGCGGAAGCCGTAGCTTGTTCTACTACATATAATGTAATATCCGGCGTATTAACTAATATATTTGCTCCTGAATTTGAACCAGCAACAGTACCGCTCCACGCTCCTGTTACAGAGCCTCCGTTTGCAATAGTTCCCTCGAAGGTATTGTAATAAATCCGAGCGTCCTTTGTTTCTGTTTCTATGCGGTAATACGCCCTGTTAAAATCGTTCATGCCCCAGCCCGCGGCTGTACTGGTAGCTGCCGGCTCATTATAGGCTCTGCCTGTCGGTACATGCCAGTTGCTTGTTCTCGCGTCTGAACTCTTGCGGTTAACGCGCACTACAGGGTCCTGCACGCCGTAAGAGCGGAACCAGTACNCGTTAGTCGGCGTAGACACAGCGCCCGGTACAGCGGGAGCGTTTTGACCCGCAAGGTCTGTAAAAGTGGNGGCAGGATATGTTAGTTCCCATTGCAATCCTTTTAATAAAGGCTGAGAAAGTTTTATTGTAACAGTGCTGNATGCCGCAACAGTCGATGTTGCCGCCGTATCAGCTATAGTTACATTTGAAGAGCCNACTTCAATTTCCTGCTGGCGGAATTTCGCGGCTTCCAGCGCCGTTCTGATATTGGCGACCGCTCCAGCAGTGTCATGAATAAGATACTGGTAATCCAATACCCATTTTGTTATTGTATCGGGAACCATCAAATTTGCGGCAGGCGCCGGCTCTGCAGCGGTAGCGCTGTTATAAGAGCCTGTCCATCCGCTTCCGTCTCTAAGACCGTGCGGCATTTTCATGTAAGGACCGCTGCTCTGCCCTGTTCTTTCGTTTAACACAAGGCGGCTTAAACTGGGGTTTGTTGTGTCTGTTACGCTGGAAGGTCTAACGCTGGCAGTCGGAGCTGCGCCCGCGCTTGCCACAGTAGTTCCAAGCGTCAGGTAATTGCGCTGCGCCGCGCTAAGACCGCTGTTGTAAACATCGCTGAAACCGACGACATAGGTTCTTCCGTCCGCGTTATCTGAATATCTTGTTCCCGCTTGATCAATATAATAGCCTTCGTTTTCCATTACAGGGGGAACCGCGAAACCGGCTCTTGGTTTTATAAGAATTGTACCGCTTCCCTTAATTACTTTTTCGTTAAATGTAATTGTAATTGTACTGTTATCCGCTCCCATTACTGTGTTTGCCACATTCCCGGCAGCTCCGTTAGCGTTAACAGGTGTTATGGAATTAACTCTTGGCGCTATGGTATCTATAAATAATTTATCTCCTGAAAGATTTTTGCATGTGTACGGAGAGGTACCTCCCGTATTCGCGATAGACAAGTCGGCTGTATGACTTGAGGCTGTTCCTGACATTCCGGAATTTGTAAACTGATCTCTTAAACCGGTAAAACTGACAGCGCTTACATACAATCCGTTTAACATTTCCTTTGTGTTAGCCGCTAATGTCCATGTAATGCGTATAGTGTTTGACAGCGATGTAGATGTAGGATTTCCTGAAGCCACGGCTTGAAGAGTTATTTCATGGGAATTTGTTGTCCCGCCTATGTTATGAACCGGGTTTGCCGTTCTGTCTTTGAGAGTCATTGTCACATTCGCGGCAGTATTAATATAAACAGGCTCTTCAAAAGCAAGAGAGAAAGTAAGAGTTCCGTTTGTTCCCGGAACATAGTATCCGTTTACCTTATCTACAGTTATTGATTTTAATTCCGGGAATTTTGCGTTTACGTGAACAAGCTGTCTTGTTACGGCTCCCACATTTCCGGCTCTGTCTCTATACCGGGTTTGAATAACATACATTCCCCCGGGAATGGAAGGAACAGGAGCGGTATAATTAGTCCAGTTTAATCCGTTATCTGTAGAATATTCCCTAATTAATTCATGATACTCGCCTGTGGCGTAAGGAGGAGGCGATGCGTTAAAAAGTATCGCCAGCTCAATGTTGTTGCTGTTAAACGACCTGACAGTATCAGGAGTCGCGCCGATTGTAGTTCCGCCAAGTGTTGTCGGCGGAGCTTGAGGACTAGTTCTGTCTACATAAACTTTTGTAGTACCTCCGAAAGCCAGGTTTGTAAACGCCGACGGAATTTCAAGAGAGTTTCCAACGCGGTCAACTATTTTTCCCTGAGATTGATCAAGGTATAAATTAACAATCTCTCCGTTCGGCATCGTGCTTGTTACTGTATAACTGAAATACATTCCGTTCCCTGTTACATTTCTTCGCCAATCAGCGTAATAATATCCCGCCGCCGCTGTTGATTGTCCGTCGGGAACAATCTGGAAACGTATTCTTGGAACTCCGTTAGCGGCAACCGCTTCTGTATAAATTTGGTCAATTGAAGGGCTGGTTGTCGCTGTTAAAGTAAAACCAAGGACATCGTTTACAGTAAGGTACCTGTTCTGTGTTCCCGTGTACGGGTCTTTTGTATTTAAAGTAAAACCTGTAACAGAAGGACGGGAGCCTTTTAATGTAATTGTCTTGCGCTTTTGAAGCGACTCTTCATTTGCAGCGTTCCATTCAAATCCTGATTGATTATATCCAGGGATAAAAGCCGAGTCTCTTCGTTCGTTATCGTTAATATGAACGCAGTTATTATGTTCAGGTCCAAAGTGATATCCTGGAAGTGTAATTGGCTCTTTCTGATCATTAGTACCGGCGCCTGTAATTCCCGGAAATAATGTTTCTATAGTTCCGCTGTCACCCTGCTGCACTGTATATTCAAATCTTAAAGATAAACTCGCTGTATCTTTCGGCGTAATTGTCTCCAGAGGTACAACTATAGAATTATTGTTTCTTGTTAATCTTATATACATAGTAGGTTTGTGAGTTGAACTATAATTTGTCCAGTAAACCGGGCTGGAAAAATTTGCGTCTATTTGTATTACTTTGTCAATTCCGTATTCGCCGTCCGCTTGAATCGCTGTTATATTCTGCAGCATAGCCGCGTTTGTTATAACAGCCGTACGCTGAATTCTCACTTCGTTTTTAAGAGTATCTCTTGCCGTAAAACGGAACACCCTCTGCGTTACTTCCGGCAGCTCTTCAACATAGGATAACTTACGTGTCGTACTGTTATAAAACCCGGTTTCTTTTGGAATTGAATGTGTTATGTCTTCCATTGTTATGCTTGCGATATTTAAATCGCCGCTTCTTTCAGCGTTAACCCAGTATTTAATTATTGTTCCTCTCGGATAATACTGCACGGAGACAGTTCTGTCATCTTCTGATACAGGATTTAAATTAATACTGTTACTAATTGAAGTGTGCGCTCCCTGCTGATAATTTTTTAGCGCAGTTTCATAATTTTCACGTTCATCAGAACTAATCTCTCCATTACTATTACTATCAAAGTCGCTTAATTTTGGAGGAAGAGGCGAGAAACTGATGTTTCTGCTTGTTATATCGTATACCGCTAAATCAGGCGGTTTTGTGTTCCCTAAAAGACGAAGCTGTCTGAACACATTATGTCCCATATTATCCTGCGCGAAGAATATAAACAGCTTTGTATTGTTTTCTATTTGACCGTTATATGAAAAATGAGGGGAACCTGTTTGAGCGTCATTTGATGAACCAAGAATGTCAAATTTCTTCCTAAAAACCTGTTTTCTGAATATTGTCCTTGTGCCTGAATCGCCAATTTCTTCAGCGGTTCCCGTAACAAGAGGTAAATCCCAATAATGAATATTATCTCTAACGCCGGAACTAAAAACTTCCTTTTTAAGTTCTTCCTGAACAATCGGAATCATCTCATCAGGTCCTTCCGAATTTATTGAATAAGGTATCCATGCCATGCGGAATTTAGTCACTAAATTTGAGTTAGTGCTGTCTTCGCGTAAGGTGTATCCGTTAATCTCAAAATACTGCCCATTTTCTAACTTAGGGAAAGTATTTTCCTCGGGACTGTTACCTGTCGATGCTCCTGAAATAATGTCATAACCAACATGGCCGATAGGATGACCGTCTGTAATATCAACAGTGTCAAATACAATTAAAGGTTCGTTATCGTCGATAACTACGATATTCCATGAGTCGCAGACAATTCTGTTTTTAAAAGTATCTGGATAACCATCTGTATTTTCAGGATGAGGAGCAAGTTTTTTATCCTGAGCAATAGTAAAGAGTCTATAATCGCCGTAATCGCTTGGATCATTTCCAGTTTGAAGGTAAATAATCTTTTCATTTACGGATTTTCCTTTTAACAGCTCTTCTACCTGTTTTCCATCCCAATCCAATATAACAGTACCTTCAAGTATTCTATCCTTCAGCCATTCGCTTTTTTCTTCGTCTGTAAAATTAGTCGGTATTTGAAGATTCGAATTGTTTAAAAAAGCCGGCGATCCTGGTATTAAATTTCCTAAATCATCACTTTTAAATCCGTCCCATTGTTCTTTTTTAAAAAGAACTGCGTACGCTTTTTCAAGAGAATCGTCGTCAAAAAATTCTACAGGAAGAGTTGAACCTTTTATAACAATAGAGCCTATTACAGCGTCAAGTATGCCTTTCGGTAAATCAGCTTTCTGCCATAAACAGAAATAATCAAGCTCATTTACAATTAAAGTTTCGCTTCCGTTTTCGCTTCTGTCATACGCTTCTATTACAACACGGTAATATTTACGTTCGTTATCTGAATAATATTCATCTCTGTAACCGGGCCATAATGTTTCTCCGGCTTCTATTATTTTATTTTCTTCCATAAGCCAGCGCGGAGCAAACATCGAAGTTTCAGGATCTTTTTCTGTTTCCAGCGGCAGAGGATTTAATGGATCGCGCGCATCGTAAAGTAATAAATTTATTCTTTCTATTCTTGTTTCCTTCTCATTTAATTTTGCGTTAATGTAAAACGCTCCGTTCTGATACCTGTTTGCATTACCGCTTCTGTGACCTTGTTTATCTTTTTCTTCAAGATCAAACAACTCGATATATTTTTCTAATGTCGCAGTTCTTAGCGGAGTACGGGTAATCCATATGTCTTCAACAAGGGGAGGACCTGTATCTATAATCAACGTAAGCGCGGATATGGAAGTATCGCCTGAGTTTCCCACTTTATCAAAAGCGACTATTTCAACCGCTATTTTTTCGCCGTTTTGCTCTTCGGTAAATTTTAATTCAAATGACCACGAACCCTGCCAAATCGTTCCGAATTCGCCGGATGTTAATGACCCGCTCAATACGGCTGTAAAAAGCTCATTGCCGGTTAACGCTTCACGCATTATTACGCGATCGACCGATACATTATCTCTTACAAAACCAGTTATCACTGCTCCGTCACGTACATATTTCGGGTTTGGCTGCGGCGGATATATTGTCAACACAGGCGGTTCAAAATCTATCTGATCTCCCATGCCCAGAGGAAGTTCGCAGGTGGTGAAGAAAAAACCTGAAAACAGGAGAAAAGCCGTTAATAATAATGAAATTTTGCGTGTTTTGACGTTCATACAAACCTCCAAAATGATATACATAATCAACAATGCAGATGCAAGTATGACAGTTTTTAAAAAAGACAGCGATCTGCTACAAACATATATAATTATGAAAACAATGTCAATGAATTCTAAAAAAATATACGGCCTCCTTTCGGAGGCCTTATAATTTCTAGAAGATGTAAAGCCTTATGCCGATTACTATGTGCGGGAAGAATATGGACGAGCCGCTCTTCTCCAGATTTACGTCTGTCGGCACGAACCACAACTGGCCTTCCCAGAATACGCTGAATGTTCTCAGGAAATCCCTCTTTGGAAGTGTAATCCTCGGGAACTCAATCTGTAATAACAGGGCGCTCATCCATGTGCGCGAACCGCTCTGGCTGTATTTTTGTCCATCGATCATCGGGTTATCTTCCTGCATCAGGTTGAACAGCGAGAAGTTTGCGCCAAGCGCGAATGTCGCCGACAGCCATTCCCAGTCCGGGCCGGCAAAAGCGCCGAACGGCAGACGGTAAAGATTGGCAAGAAGTTTAAGCCCTAACACATGTCCGCCGTACCTAACGGGTCCTGTTCCGCCGAGCCATTCATACTGTTTCTGCGTCATCATTCCGTACTGCGCCTGCACTTTTACGTTGTCGCCGAAGAAACTGAGTCCAAGACCTACGTCAAAGAACGTCGCGCCGCCTCCGAAAATTCCGGCAGGTACGTATTTTTCAAATTTTTCGTTTCCTGATTTTACGGCGAGCATTCTCAGCCACGGAGGAATAATGCCTTCAAAATAAAGTCCTTGCAGGAAGCCCGGCACTTCGTATGCCGACTTGTCGCCTTTTCTGATGTGGTATGTAAGGCTTACAAGTTCATTGTCATCGGTCGCCGACGCGGAGTACGCAATCTGCTGATTGTATCTGCCGCCCATCTCAGGCGATATTAATTTGATAACAGGAGGAGTCTTGTCTACCTGCACCAACATTCGAGTAACGGCAATTTCACCGTTCTTCATTGTCGTTCTTACAACAATGTAGTGGTAGCCTTCCGTCATCTCGCCTGTCTCTAGGCGGTAGCGGTAATCCTGACCTCTCTTGCCCTTCTCTGTCGGAATAAATGTTCTTCCGTTGTCAAAACTTATTTCTGTAAAGTCTGGTACTTTTGTCAGTATCTTGGCTCTCGCAACTTTGTCCGTGTTTCTATCCGCAAGAAGAGCTGTGTCTTCTTCGTTCAGGTTGTAGCCTGTTCTGCCGAACAGATACGGTCTGTCGTACGCGAAGTCCGCAAATTCAAAGCTGTCTATCGTTACCCACGGACCGCCGTCCCTGTAAACAAGGTTGAACGCTCTTGATTGTATAACGGTTGGCCCGCCGAAGTTGCTGTGTACAACAATCGAGTTATTGCCAATGTTAAGTTTTTCCGGGTTCATCTTGAACGTGAAGTATCCGTTATCGTCAACTTCTATCGTTTCCGAATCGCTTCCGTTTATTCTGATTGTTACGTTTCCTGCCTGGACAGCACCCGCCGTTACACCGTACAGGTTAAATTCGCCTGAGGTTTCTTCATTTTCAAGCGGGTAAAGAATTTCTATAGTTGGTCTGTACGACTGGCGCGCCATCTGAATGTTACGCGAAATGCGCGACATGTTTCCGGCTCTGTCGTGCGCGATTACTGCTATATTGTACTGTCCGTCCGCAAGGCTGGAAATATCAATCCCTTCCCTGATCATCGGATTAAGTTCCAGAACGCGCCTTTGATAGTTCGCGGGAATTGTAATACCGTCAAGACTTCTGATTTCTATCGCGATGTCCCTGAGGTTAGGATCGAGAACGCGTCCCATAACTGAAATCTGGCCGGCAGTCATCGAGCCGTCGCCGGGGCTGTCCAATGTAACATCGGGCGGCGTATTGTCAATGTTGATCATGTTCGCATATGTCGCCGGAATGTCATATCTGTCCACAACCCTTATAAATAATACATGAGGACCGTCTTTTAAAATTGTCGTGTTGAACTGGTATGTCCAGTTTACAGTCTGCGCCGCGGTTCCAAAATTGCCACGCACCGCGTTAAATGTATTTCCGTTATCCACGGATACTTTAATTTCTTTAATTCCGTTCCTGTCAAACGCGGTTCCCCTGACTTCAATCTCGCCTTTTAGAACTGTGTCGTATGAAGGATACACTACAGTCGCCGCAGGTTCGGATAACGAAACCCTGAAGTTTCTTGTAATAGGAGCGCTTCTTACGCCGTAAATATCTTCGGCGATAAGAGTGACGGTATGTTCGTTGTCTGTAAGGGTGTTAAGCGCTACCGGGATGGAGAATCCGTTTTCGGCTTCAATAACAAACTGGTTTCCGTTGTCTATTCTCCATGTTACCTGTTTTATAGCGTCGTCATCGAACATAACGCCTGATACGATAAAGTCTGTCGTTATTACTTCGTTTTCAAGCGGCAAAATTATATGCACAACAGGAATGTCCATTTCACGGTCGATTATAAAATCCCATGATGATAAAATGCTTGAATTACCTGATCTGTCCGTAAATGTAAAGCGCATATTCGGATCGAGCGGCATCTCTACAGCGTCCATCAGGATTTCGAAGAAACGCGGCGAATAATCTTTGTCCCACCGGGTTTCGTTAAAGACTTCCCTCGGAGTTCCGCCGCCTCTTGAATATGTGATCGACCTTAAGGCGCCCATTTCCTCAACCGAGAACGCCATGCGTATCGTTCCGTTCACCTTCGATTCCGCAATCGGCATAATAATTTTGCCGATAGGCGCAGTCGTGTCTTTTAACACTGTAAATTCAGCAACCGAGGTTAAACCTGTATCGCTTGTCCCCCTGATCAGTACATTGATTGTACCGTCCTGCGCCGAAGCCAATTCCAGAGTTCTTGAAACGTTGGTGTTTACGGGAGCTGCAATCGCTCTGGCTTCGGCAGGAGATATAATATTAATCCATGTCTGCCCCATGTCCAGAGAATATTCAACCGCGCTTACCCTGTTTCTGCTCGAAACGTTAAACGTAACGGGGATATTATTTCTGATAAAACTGTAATTCGCAAGATCGCGCACAGTTACCGTAGGTCCTGAGAAATCGGCTACAGTTCTGAACTGCGACGATGTGTAAGAGTTCACTCCGTCTACATCCAGCCTTACAGTTAACGGACCGGCTTCGCCTTCGCGCGCCGCTGTAATAAGAACGCGGCCGTAATTGTCAACCTGAACATCTAATGAATCCGCTCCGGGTCCTGAAACAACCGCGCCTCTGACGGGAATCGTGCTTAAACCGAGCAGTTGTTCACCCTGTTTAAGAAGAATCCGCCCGTCGCTTAAAACCGTCTGCCTGACCCATGTAAGCCTGTGATCCTGCGCGCGGAAGTTCACCGCCGGAGCCGCGTATTCGTTGCTAAGACCAAGAGCCTGAGCTGTCGCGGCAAGAAGACTGTTTACAAAAACAAATTCGCTGAACGCGAATTCTTTTCCGTTGCGGTCGGTGCCGGTCATTTTAATTTCTAAAAGCCCGTCCTCGATAAATTCGGGAACCGGAACTGTGGCTGTATAAACATCTTTAGCCGCGGTTAATTTTACCTGCGCCGGAACTTGGTTTCCGAACGCTACAGTCGCGCTGACAGGCGCGGATGTCGCTTTGAACGCAAGCTGCGCTGTCATTCTCGGCGTAATTTTAATCGACATGCCTGTGTAAAAATTGGATACTATTGAATTACGCCCTTCGAGCGAAGTGAAAGACGCTATACCGGGCTGTATGCTTCCGCCCGAAATTACAATGCCTTTTACCTGTGTTTTATTTCCTATAACGCCTGCAATATCTTTCGCCCATACATCGAGAGTGTGAATTCCTTCAGGCGGCGTCGGAATCATGAATTGGAAATAACCCGAAGTCGCGGGGAGTTCTGTGGAAGGACCGTTATTCAGCGAATAGAATATCGAAGCGATGCCGTCGTCGTCCTCGGCGTTTCCTTTTACAATAATGCCGAGCGGATTGTTATAACCGCCTGCCGCAGGCTCTGTAATTGTGATTACAGGCAGATCCGCCAAAGGATTCACTTTAAAGCGCTGTCTTTCGACAGTCACGTTACCTGAAACATCAACCGCGCGCACTTCTACGTCGATTGACGTATCCTTTTTGTTGCGGATATCTACGTCCGCCGACCACCAGTGGTTTCCGGGAAGCATTTCAAATTCGCCGCTCGCGGTTCCTGCTTTCCATGATACAGACCTTAAACCGACAGGATGTTTTGCGTAACCGGCAATCGAGAACAAGCCGTTAACGGTATCGTTAGCCGACGGGTACACGATCTTGACATCAGGGCCTGTGTTGTTTACGAATAGAAGATGGGCGGCTGTTCCGATACTGCCGTTTCCGTCAACAGCCTGAAACCAGATAACATTCGGACCGTCTTCAAACTGTCTTGTATTAAGACTCAGCTCCCATTTATTATTGCCGTCTTTTTTATCGATGTTGACTTTAACAGGACTGTATTTCTGCCCTTCGTCTGTCGAATAACTTAAGGAAGAAATACCGTTACCGTCCTTAACAGTTCCTCTCAAACTGATGTTACCTGAAACAAGGGCGCCTACTTCATGGCTTGTAATAACGGTGTCAGGTTTTTTTCGGTCTAACCGCCAGTAGACTGTGGAAATTTTACGCTGTTTAATTTTAAAATTATCTGAAATGCCTGAAAGACCGTTTATATCTACAGCCCACGCGGAAACTGTGTAGTTTCCGTCCGACCATATATTTTCATCTGAAGTGTTAAGGAAATACGACCAGTAATCGGTTCCTTCAGCGGTTACTCGTAAAATTTCTTCGCCTCTGCCGTCTATTCCGCGGTATACGGCGACTTCGACGCGCTGTATGCCGTCATCGTCAAACGCGATACCGACGATGTTCATATTTCCTTGAACGCGCATATACGGGAGGGGGTTTATAATCGTCGCTATGGGAAGATCCGATTCGGGATCGATGTAAATATTATCCGGACCGGCGCGCATTTTATTACCCGCCCTGTCTGTCGCTTCGAGGTAGTAATTATACTTACCCTTCTTCTTTTCGTTCACATCGATGCTATCGGTGAACCCTGATTGATCCTCAGCCGTACGGGATTCATTGGCGTCTCGACCTCCGCCAGCCCATAAATTAACGCTGAAAATTACCAGCAGGACTACGATAAAAAGGTTTCTTTTGAACATTCCTTCCCCCTTTAATTCGATCGTGATAATGCTATAGGATAATTATAATTTAAAAATTGCTCATGTACACTACTTTTCAGAAAAAAATGAAAAAAAAAGTTAAAAAAATTTTTTTTCTACTTGTCAAAAAATAAAACCTACTTTACAATGAACGTCATGAAGATTGCGCTTTTAATTGAAAGATACCCGTGAAAAACCGCCTTTGAAGGCGGTTTTTTTTTGTAAACGTTTTTTTAGAACCGGAGGAGCAATGATTGAGGGACGATCACTAGTTGAACCTGAAGATTTCTCACTAAGTGAGATGGAATCATTGTTCTCACTAGCTGAGAAAATAGAAAAAGATGAAAAATACCTTAGAGAATGTCTGAAAGGGCGGCTTTTAGCCACTCTTTTCTTTGAACCAAGCACCAGAACCCGGCTCAGTTTTGAAGCCGCGATGCTCAGACTTGGCGGAAACTGTCTCGGATTCGCGGAACCAGGCTCAAGTTCCGCTTCCAAAGGCGAAAGTCTTGCCGATACAATCCGCATGGCTGCTAGTTACGCCGACGCGATTGTCATGAGAAACCCTAAGGAAGGCGCCGCTCTTTTGGCTTCGCGTTATTCTTCGGTTCCGGTTATAAACGCCGGAGACGGCGGCCACCATCATCCGACCCAGACGCTTACAGATCTTCTAACGATTAGACGGCTTTTAGGCAATATCGAAAATATTACTGTCGGTTTTTGCGGCGATTTAAAGTTCGGAAGAACCGTTCATTCTCTCGCCAAAGCCCTGTCGCGGTACCCTAAAATCAAAATGATTTTTATCTCGCCTGCGGAACTTGTCCTTCCCGAATATATTAAAAGTATTTTAGTTAAACAGAAAGTTCAGTTTGAGGAAAGAGAAGGCCTTGAAGAATCCATGAACGAGCTGGACGTGCTTTACATGACAAGGGTTCAGAGAGAAAGATTTTTTAACGAAGACGATTACATCCGTCTGAAAGACATCTATGTTCTGAACGGAGAAAAATTATCTCTTGCGAAGAAATCAGCGGTTGTTCTTCATCCCCTGCCCCGCGTAAACGAAATCTCGGTCGAAATAGACGACGATCCCAGGGCCGCTTACTTTAAACAAGCTAAATACGGCATGTACGTCAGGATGGCGCTTCTAGCGTCAATATTAGGCGCCATTTAAAAGAGGTATAAATAATGTTAAAAATTGAACAAATAAAAAACGGAATTGTGATTGACCATATCAAAGCTGGACTTGGGATTCGTATTTTTAACTGGCTTGGACTTGATAAAGCGTCTTACACCGTTGCGCTTATTCAAAACGCCAATTCAGACAAGATCGGCAAAAAAGACATAATCAAAATTGACAATCTGATTCAGTTCAATCTTGATGTGCTTGGCTTAATCGATCCGAATATTACCGTATGCATAATAGAAAATGAAACTGTGACAAAAAAAATAACGATGAAGCTTCCGCTTAGGGTTGAGAATGTGCTTATCTGTAAAAATCCGCGCTGTATCAGTTCCACAGAAAAATATCTTAACCATATCTTTCATCTCGAAGACGCGCATCAGCGCACATACCGCTGCGAATACTGCGACGAAATTATTCTGGCAGGGGAGTTTTAGTGTAAAAATTGGAATAAAGAAACCGCGGATTAACACGGATTAATGAGGAGAGCTTAAAAAGAAATCCGTGCTAATCCATGAAATCAACGCTAATCCGTGGTTCCTGTGTTCCAAGTAAAAGGAGCTTAAATGCTGATTGACGAATTATTTAATTGTGTAGAGAAGAATGGGCATGTCTGCGTTGGATTGGATACATGCGCCGAGTATGTTCCTGTTTTAGAAAGACAGAAAGCCGGAAATGACGCTGACGCCGTACTTGCGTTTAACAAAGCTCTGATCGACGCGACTTACGACGTGTGCGCATGTTATAAACTGCAGATTGCCTATTACGAGGAAATGGGGCTTTCCGGCCTTCACGCTTACAGCGACACATTAAAATACATCCGCACCAAAAACTGCCTCGCAATCGCCGACATAAAGCGCGGCGATATTGCCGATACAGCCGTTAGATACGCAAAAGGACATTTTTCAGGCGACTTTGAAGCCGATTTTGTTACATTAAGCCCGTACATGGGAATGGATTCTGTGGAACCGTGGCTGAACGAAGCCCATGCAAGCGGTAAAGGCGCCTTTGTATTAATGAGAACCAGCAATCGGGGTATGCGCGATTTTCAATATCTGAATGTAAACGATTGCTCAAAAAAGGTGTATAATATGGTTGGGGACAATATGGCGTATCTCGCCGCGCAGAACTGCGGAAAGTCAGGCTACGGAATGTTCGGGGTTGTTGTAGGCTGTACGGAAAGGGATGAAGCTGCCGAGATTCGGAAAAATTATCCGAATCTTTTCTTTCTTATTCCCGGATACGGCGCTCAGGGCGGCGGCGCTCATGACGCAGTTCTGCTTTTGCGTAACGGGAACGGCGGCGTGGTTAACGCTTCCCGGTCGATTATAACAGCGTGGCGGAATGCCGACGGCGCGAAGGAAGCTGACTTGAATTTCGCCTCGACGGAAGCAAGGCGCGCCGTAATAAAAATGAGAGATGAGATTAAGGAAGTGTTATGAGCGGTAACATAATTTGCGAACTTGTAAATAAAACTATTGTTAACGAAGAATATTTTATTTTACAGTTCACATGGAGCGGCATTGCGCCAAAGGCAGGGCAGTTTTTTATGCTGAAGCCGCTTCGCAGTTCTGTCTTCCTTTCGCGCCCGTTCGCGGTTTTTGATTATCTGCCGGATAAAAAAATAGTTAAATTTTTAATTTGCAGAGCAGGTAAAGGCACTGTGGAACTTGCCGGTCTTCATTCAGGAGATAAAGCGCGTCTTACAGGCCCTTTCGGTAACTGCTGGGAAGATTTTTTACCTAACGGAGCTTCATTTAAAGGAAAAGCCGCCCTTGTCGGCGGAAGCGCCGGAGTCGCGCCGCTTGCCGCGCTTGTCTCTCAAAAACCTGGCTGTTATTTCCATTTTTTCGCGGGTTTTAAAAAAGGCTTCCGCGAGAAAGAACACGAAAACGCGATTATGGGCGCGGCTTTAAAAGCGCATAAATTTTCTATTTCCGCGGAAGACGGAGGAAACGCGCTTAACGGTAAAATAGTCGATTTTATTTTTGAACCTGAAAGTTTTGACGTAATTTTAGCCTGCGGACCTATGGGTATGTTGAAAGCGTTATGGAAAAAATGCGAACCTAAAAACGTGTCCTGCTTTTTTTCACTGGAAAGCAGATTCGCCTGCGGCGCCGGCGTGTGCCTCGGCTGTACAATCCATACAGTGAACGGAAACCGCCGCTGCTGCAAAGACGGCCCGATTTTTCCCGCCGCCGATATAATTTTTAACGAGTAAAAAAATGAGCGAGAACACAAACGATAAAATAAAAGACATGTCTGTAAACATAGCGGGAATAAAATTTAAAAATCCCGTTATCGCTTCTTCGGGAACATTCGGAAACGGCACCGAATACTCCGGCATTATAGATATTTCGCTTCTTGGAGGAATCTGCTCCAAGGGCTTAACATTGACTCCAAGGCACGGAAACGAAGGCATCCGCGTTTGGGAAACTCCTTCAGGATTGATAAATTCAATCGGGCTTGAAAATAAAGGCATTATTTATTTCGTCGAAAACGAGCTTCCGTTTTTAAAACAATTAGGCCCTGTTATAATAGCCAATCTTTCAGGCGGCGAATCCGCCGAATATGTTAAAGGAGCCGCCATACTGGATGAATCGACTGTTGACATGGTGGAACTTAATATCTCTTGCCCGAATATAAGAGAAGGCGGTATGGCTTTCGGACTTGATCCCGGAACGGCGGCGGCGATTGTTTCCGCCGTAAGGCGCTCATGCAAATCAAAACCTTTGTTGGTAAAACTTTCACCTAACGCGCCGAATCTTTCTTCGGTTGCACTGTCCTGTATAAACGCCGGAGCGGACGCTCTTTCCCTTGTAAACACATTCAGGGCGATTGCGATTGACACTGTTAACAAAAAACCGGTTTTTGATAATGTAATCGCGGGACTTTCAGGTCCCTGCATCAAGCCCATCGCCCTTCGGATGGTATGGGAGTTATTCGACGTTTTGGAAGACGCGAAAGTTAAAATACCGATAATCGGTA
This sequence comes from Treponema sp., assembly GCA_009788065.1. GTDB lineage: Bacteria > Spirochaetota > Spirochaetia > Treponematales > Breznakiellaceae > WQXQ01. The sequence goes on along the minus strand of WQSF01000004.1, from coordinate 9,048 downwards.
TGGGCGGCATTTCATGCTTAAACGACGCTCTAGAATTTTTAATGGCGGGAGCGCTCGCCGTACAGGTAGGCTCCTCTACTTTCTCCAATCCTCATACAATGATCGAAATAATCGAAGGTTTGAATAAATACATGACAGATAACAATCTTTCCAAAGTAAGCGATATATCGATAAGGTAAGGAATCAAAAATGGATAAAACATTATATCTTTTACGCGAATCAGGCGCGATGCTGGAGGGACATTTTCTTCTAAGCTCGGGAAGACATTCGGATAAATATTTCCAGTGCGCAAGACTTTTACAGTATCCCGATAAAGCAAAGGATGCGCTTGAACAATGCGCGCAAAAGATTAAAACCGATATAAAAAACGGTAAATTAAAAGTTGATGTTGTCGCAGGCCCCGCGATGGGCGGAATAATCGCGGCTTACGAAATGGCAAGACAGCTTAATCTTCCCACGATATTCACGGAGCGCGACGACGAAGGAAAAATGACTCTGCGCCGCTTTGAGCTTGAGCAGGGGCAAAATGTTTTAATAATGGAAGACGTTGTTACAACAGGTAAATCGTATTTGGAATGCGCGTCCGCGCTTGAACAAAGAGGCGCTGTAATCTCAGCGCTTGCCTGCATTGTAGACCGCCGGGCGCAGGACGCGAAAGACGCGCCTTATCCTTTTTATTGTGCCGTTAAATTAAAAGCCGAAAATTGGGACGCGGATGACTGCGAACTGTGTAAAAAGGGAATCCCTGCCGTTAAACCTGGTTCGAGAAAAATTTAACATAATAATATTTTCCAAAACTTGTTATGCAGAAAACACGGATTAGTGCGGATTTATCGGCGCGTTGTAAGCGGACTGTGCCAAACTTACCAGCTTTTTTTAGTACAGGATTAGCGCTGATTATTTTTTTTGTCTTAATCTCTTTCTTGATTCTTCTTAATCCGTGCTAATCCGCTTAATCCGCGGTTAATGTTTTCCATTACATTTTTCCATTTGTTTTATAAGACTGGATATATCTTTTGCAAGGGGGGCTGTTAGCACTGTCCCGTCCGGCAACGTCAGTTCAAGCGCGTGAAGCCCGAGTCTTGCTAGTAACGGTCTTTCTTCGTGAGGATCGCCCCTCCATGCGCGCTTGAACGATGACAATTTAACAGGCGACATTTTTCCGTAAAGCTCGTCGCATACTACAGGATGCCCCAAACTCGCCGCGTGTACGCGGATCTGATGTATTCTTCCTGTCATTGGGCGCGCTTCAAGAACAGAATAATTCCCGGAGCTGAATAATAAAATAAAATCTGTTAAAGATTCCTTTCCTTTATATTTGTCGATTATGGTCATATGTTTTTTATTGCCGTTCGGGACAAGTTTCTGATCGCACGCTATCTCTTTCCATGAAGGACGGCCGTGTACGATTAGCGTGTAACGCTTTTTTACATTTCGCTTTTCAAACGCCATTGACAATTTTCTGTGGTTTTCCCTGTTCTTTGCGAATATAACAAGACCGGATGTTTCCTTGTCTATCCTGTGAACTGTAAATATCTTTGGAATTTTTAAATCGCGTTCAATAAGTTTATCCAGCCGCTCCTGCGATTCATCCCACCTGTCGCCGCCGACAGACAAACCGGAGGATTTGTTTACCGCGATTATTTTTTCATCACTGTAAATAATTGAATAGAGAGGAGGCGTTTTCACTTAAAATTGACTTTCGGAATAACAGGAACAGATTTTGACGCGGCTTCGTTCTCGGCTTTTATAGCGTCATACACTTCCTGACGAAAAACTTTTACTTTTTTAGGAGCGTCGATACCAATTCTAACTTGATCTCCGCGGATTTCGATAATTGAAATGGTAATATCATCGCCGATAACGACTTTCTCGTTGACTTTTCTTGAAAGTATCAGCATTTTATTATCCTTTTCCGTTTAATTCAGCAAGAATATCGTGTCTTGTTTTCCACTTCATATCCGAAAGGATCGCCTGTTTGGCTGTCATATTTTCTTCATTAATAACGATTGGCCCTTGAAGATTCGCCGTCATCGGGCTCCCGTCCTGCGGAATTGTGACAATCGCGTAAATTTGTATCTTTTCCGGGGACGTTATCCCGATTTCCGCAAGTTCTTCGTCCGTAATGTTCGCCTCATAATCCTTCCTAAAAAGGAATGGGTCTATTAAAACAAACGCTATTTCTTTTTCATCGACAGACTGAAGCCAATAAAAAGGCTTATGCTCTTCATCGGCGAGAAGAACATATTCAACATAGTCTTCAAAACCGAAAAGCCCCTGAGGAAAATTTATTTTTAATTTTTCGTCAACATCAAGCGAGCCAAATGCTTTGGTGTTTACATTCATTTTTTACTCCTGGTTATGCGTATTTTAGCGAAGGAAATTCAACAGCGACTGCGGAAGAATCTTTGCCGCCGCCGCGAGAATCGCCTGATGCGCGGTCTGAGCCATTTTTAAATCCGTAATCGCGCTCGCCATATCGACTCCTGCTTCGCGGTCATACATTCTTGTAACATTCGGAATCTGCGCGTTTATCCTCTGCCACGCCGCGTCTGCTCTTTCATAACGGCTGCCTATATCCGCAAGCCTGTACGCAATATTATTAACTGAAAGCCCTATTCCTGCAATACCCTGACTGCCTATAAAATCCTGATCCCCCCTTAACATTCCGTCCCTTAACCTGATTACCATATCAAAGACTGAGCCGCCCGCGACTCTCGCAGTCTCGCTCCAGTTTGGAGCGTTATTTGTCATGTTACCGGAAATTATTCCAAGATCGCGTAACACTGAGGCGCCGCCTACTTTGTCTTCCGCGCGGATTAAATGCGCATTGGTTCCCTCAAGCACAAGCCCTTTGGAATCTATATCGATAGATGCTTTCACAGGCGCCGCCGAATCGTTTATTTTCGCGACAATCGCAGGAAGCGTATCGCCTATTGCGACCGGAATTTCAACTCCGTCGATAAAAAACGCGCCGTTTTCCTGCGCCCTGTAATCTGTAGCGTCTACATCGGAAAAGATCTGCATTTTCTCAGCCCAGAAAGCCTCTCCGCCCTGGATATCAAGTTCGATAAACATATTGTCGCCGATTTCAACCTGACGCGAAGCTCCCGCTCCTCTATATTCAACCCTTGTTATTAAAGTTTCAGGACCGCCTTCTACCGTGCCTTCCACAATTCTGAACGGCTGTGTAAAAACTTTATCTCCTGAAAACGCCTGTTTTGTGTCAGGTCCCATAACATTGGAAAGCGAGACAATTTCTTTTAACAGCTCGTTTACTTCCACCGCCATGATCTTTAACTCATCATGAGAATTTACGCCGTTTGCCGCGTTAACTGCAAGTTCGTTTATCCTGTGAAGAATCGACATTGTTGAATTTAAATAATCATGGGTATTGTTGTAATGATCTTTCGCGTATTCGACATTTTCCTCAAAACGGTTAAGGCGCGCAAGATACGAATCGTATCTTACAGAGTGGGACGCGGCGATAGGATCATCTCTTAAACTTGTGATTTTTGTCTGACCGTTTATTTTATTCATTATGCCGGAAACTCTTTCTTCCGCTCTGCGCATACTGTACTGCGCGTCCGCTACCGGCATGTTAGTTGAAACTCTGTTCATAATTTACCCCTTATACGCCCATGCGGTTGATTAAAGTATCAAGCATGGAATTTACAGTTGTAATGAAGCGCGCCGAGGCTTCATATCCTTTCTGAAACTTGATCATATTGGAAAGTTCTTCATCAATATGTACGCCTGAGATTGATTCTCTTAAATCTTTTAAATATTTCATTAAGTGGTTTTCAGTCGCCAAAGCCCTTCCAGCCTGTTCTCCCAAAAGCCCGATATTTCCGATTGTGTTCGCGAAATAATCGTCGAATGTCGCATGACGGCCTACCATTACCATGTTGTTTCTGATCGAAGCTATAGCCGCGGCTGCGTTTCCGTTTCCTGGATTCGCTGCTCTTCCGTTTTCGCCGAAGCCCGCGGCAACCGATGAATTGTCACGTAACAAATCTGGATTAACGCGAATCCATCCCGACGGATGAGCGGTTGGAGCCACCGCGTAATCTTGCGCGCCGCCTCTTAACGCCGTTACAGCGTCCGCCTGCTCCCATGTAAACGCGCCACCGGCTCCCGATTCATTTAAAATACCGGCGTAACCTGTAAGGAAGAAGCCTGAGTCTTCGATATGGCGTATAACAAAATCGGGATTAACTCTCTGACCGTCAACAAGTTCAGCGGGAGCGCCTTTTAACTGAAGCTGTCCTTCCCTGTTTAGCCGCGCGACAACTTCGGCGCCTGAATTATTTATGCGCGTAATAATATCGCTTACGGTATCGGACGGATAATACGGAACTTCAATCTGCCTGTCGGAGCCTGAAAGAGTGATTGTTCCTTCAAAACCCGGATGAGCTTTAGGTTCAAGTCTATTCTGCCCGTTGATCCTGTAAACATATGTTGAATCCAAAATTCCGTCACCTGAGCGGTCGTAATTTCCGTTTACGTTCGCAACAAAAGGATATTCAGAAAAGAAATTCATTCCCGTTCTTCCGTTCGCGCCGTAACCGTCACTGTGAATCTCGTTTACAAGGTCTGTAAAGTTCATAGTCATATTGTCAAGATTTTGAATTTCGTTTTCGATTGTCACATCGCGAAGTTCAAAAAGAGCCGCAAGAGAGCCCCTCTGGAAAGTCATCTGGGTTTCAGTATCGCGCCAGTAAACATACGAAAAACTTTCCGCGTCCTGATCTTTTCTTAAATCAAATTGCCTGCCGTTCTGCCCCTGAACAAGAATGTGCCCTGCTGTATGCACCATGTATTCGTCAGGGTCTTTTTGCGTAACCGTTATATCGATAATGCTTGAAAGTTTATCTACAAGCAAATCGCGTCTGTCCATTAAATCGTTCGGATTGTCCTTCATCGCCTTGACGCGCTGTATATCGCCGTTAAGAGAAGCGATCTGCCTTGAAATTTCATTAATCCTCGCGACATTTATTTGAATTTCTTCGTCAGCTTGAATCTGCAATGTTTCAAGCCCGTGAAAATGTCCGTTGATACCGTCGATTAATGTCTTACCTCTGTTTAAAACAGCGGCTCTGTGTTCGTTATCAGCGGCGTTCTGCGACAATTCCTGCCACGCGTCCCAAAAGCTGTCCATCTTGCTTCTGATCGAGTTAAATCCTGTCTCCATGTAAAGATGTTCCATGTCACGGACGTAACTGTCGCGCACAGACCAGTAACCTTCGCCTGACGCCTGCATCACGATCCTTCGATCAAGCAGTTGGTCGCGGATGCGCTCGATTCTCTCTACGACCGCGCCTTGTCCGAGCTGGCCGGGTGTTTCCGCGCGGTTAAGAGCGGGAAGGTATATCGGCTCCATCGCCTTAAACTCAACCCTCTGGCGTGAGTACCCTTCTGTGTCGATATTGTTAATGTTGTGACCGATTGTGTTAAGCGCTGTCTGGTGGGCTTGAACGCCCCTTTTTCCGATTTCCAATCCCATAAATGTCGATGTCATTATCTACTCCTTAACTGCTAAAAACTGCGGTTTAAAACCATACAGCGCATGTCGTTCGAAAAATGCGTTCCGTCTTTCGTATACATTTTTCCGCCGCGTTCGGGAAACGCAAGTTCAAAAAATTCCTGAAGGGTCGATTTAACCCCGGATATATATGTCATGAGAGCGTCGTTGGATATGCGAAGCTTGAGCGATTCCATTTTCAGGCTCCTGTAAATCTCGTTTAATTCGTCTCGCTGATTTTTCGGTAACAGTGACACCAGTTCCTTAAACTGTCCCTTATCGTCGAGATTTTCGCAAAAGCTTTTTTCGTGAATCAGGGACTTAAACACTAAAAAGAGGTTCTCGCGTTCGCTTTCAAGGTTGACCATCTTGTTCTCGATTGAGTTCATTGCGTTTAAATGTGTGTCAAAATCTGTCCATTCGCGTTCGCTGACCGCGGCTCGGATTTTTTCCTGTACCGCTACAGCCCCCTGGATTAGTTCACATTCCTGGAGAAGGATATCTCTGCATTTCTCATAGATCATTATTATACCTCTCTATATATATCGGTTTTTAAAACCTCGCGGTTAAGACTTATAATTTGTAGAATTTTAAGAAGTGACTGTCACCCTTGGGGGTTTATTTAAGCATTTTGGAGATTAATAAGGGGTGACTGACACCTTTTGGGAGAGATTATTAAGTAGTGACTGTCACCTTTTTAAGTGGGCGGTGATAACGAGGATATTTTTATCGTTTAAGCGGGTGTATTCGACCTTGTCCATGATTGTTTTGATCATATGCACGCCGAGACCGCCGATTTCGCGGTCGGCAAGCGGTTTTTGCAAATCAGGCGGCGGCGTTTCAAGCGGATTATAGGGACGGCCTGCGTCTTCGAAAGTGATTTTAATCATGCGGTTTACTATACTGCCTGACGTTGTAATCGATATTTTCCTGTTCTCATCTGAAGGATCGTAGGCGTATTTTACAATGTTCATAAACACTTCTTCCGCCGCGATTTCTATTTTATTTTTTTCATCGTAATTATAACCGTTTTTTTCCAGTTCGCCGTTTAAAAAGGCGATCAAGGATTGCAGATTTTCAAGTTCCGCGTTCAGCGTTATTTTACCGGCCGGCTCCCTGCAATCCTTTCCGATTGACAGAGCAAGCATCGCTATGTCGTCGGCCTGCTCCGCTCCGGCTGAAAAATTGTCAACCTCGTTTTTTACCGCGCATAACAGTTCAAACGGAGACGCGCTGCTGTCTTTGTTTAATGCGTCTTTTAATCTTTGTTCGCCGAACAATTCTTTGTTGTTGTTCATCGCTTCTGTTACGCCGTCCGTGTACAAATAAATAGCGTCGCCGTCCTTAAGATAAATTTCATCTTCTCTGTACTTTGCGTTCTCGTTGATTGCAAGCAGCATGCACGGCTTTGTTTTCAGGAAATCAAATGAGCCGTCTTTCTTTTTTACAAGCGGCGGATTATGTCCGGCGTTTACGTAGGTCAGCTTTCCTGTCGGGATATTATAAATTCCCATGAACGCGGTTACAAATATGCATGCATCGTTATTTTTACAAAGTTTTTTATTAACCGATTCAATCGCGGTTTTTGGGCTTTTTCCCGCGGAAAAATTATTAATAAGCGTTTTTGCGTTTACCATAAACAATGAAGCCGGAATTCCCTTTCCCGATACGTCCGCGATCAATACGGCGAGATTGTCGTTGTCGAGAAGATAAAAATCGTAGAAATCGCCGCCTACTTCCCTTGCCGGAATCATCGTCGCGTAAATGTCAAATTCATCGCGTTCAGGAAAAGCCGGGAAAACACCGGGGAGCATGCTTAACTGTATGTCTTTGGCGACTGAAAGCTCCGTGCTTATGCGCTTTTTTTCCTCGCGTTCGCGAGCGTTTTCTTCTATCGATTTTTTTAGATCGCTTGTCATTTTATTAAATGTTTGCGCAAGTTGTCCAAACTCATCTTTTGATTTTATATCTATCTGAGTGTCAAGATTACCAAGTCCAATTTGCGCGACATCGTCTGTCAGATGCTTAATGGGAGTGTTAATAAATCTTGAAATTAAAATGTATGCTATAGCCAGCATCGCCACAAACGATAATTCGATTATTACAGAAAAAATGCTGTTATGCCTTTCCATTTCGGCGAATATTTCTTTTTCAGGAATTTGAATCGACAAAAGCCAGCCGTTGTTCATGAAGCGCCCGAAACGCATGTAACTAATTCCGTTGTGATTGAAATAATCGGAATGTATGTCCCAGGGAATTTCGCTTATTGAATCTCCTACAAAACTTTCAGTCTTCGCGCTAGAAATTATATAATCTTTGTCGGGAACGCACAAAAGAACAAAACTGTTTTTCGTAGGGTTAATGTCCAGAAGTTGTTTTATTACTTCTTCTATTTCCCAATCAACTGTTGTAACTCCTACTAAAACGCCGTCTTTGAAAATACCGGCGCCAGCCGTCGTCATTAAACTGAATGAGCCTGAATCGTCAACGTAAGGTTTTGTCCAAATAACCTGATTCGGTTTTAAAATATCGCCGCTTAATTCGTTATACCAATTTCTTCTGTGATAATCGTATTCGTCCATATTGAACGCATTATCTATGCGCGCCTCTCCCGACGCTTTGTCAATAAAAGCGTATGAACTTACGCGTAATTTATCTTTATTAAAAATATAGGGCGCATACCAAAAGCCGCCGCCTACGGCGCTCGGAAGGCTCATAAGTCCCATTTTCACAAATGTCTCGCCGAAATCTTCCGATTTTAAATCGTAGCACAAAAGCCCTCCTGTCGAGTAAAAGAGCGCGCCGCGTTCAAGCTCGGCGATTACTTTGTTTACTTTCTCGGTTTCAAATTCCAGCGTTTTATTTATATTTTCAAGTCTTAAGCGTTTATAATTGACAGTCGTCGCAAATGAGTAAAATATAAAAGCAGTGCCGATTAATGAAAGGAAGACAAGAACGATTACAATTATTTTTGTCCTAATCGAAAAAATCGCCATGTTAATAAGTGACTAGCATTTCCTGGAGCGCGACCATACCCAGTACATTTTTAACAATTTCGGAAGGGCGTTCAATGTTAAAAGTTCCGCTTTCTTCAAACGCCTGTTTGTAAATTTTAAGGATTACTCTTATCCCGATGGAGCTGAGATATTCTACCTGCGACATATTTAAAATGATTGTTTTTTGACCGTTTTTAAGAGCTTCTTCAAGCTTGGCAAGAAGCGAATCGGCGCTGTTGCCGTCTATACGGCCTTTAGCGGAGATTATACATATACCGTTTTCCAGATTTTGGGTCAGTTCCAGATCCTCTTCTTTCATTCTGTCTCCTATTCACATAAGAATAACACGGTTTTTGGTTAAATTCAATGAATATAAGGTTATTAAAATAAGGGTTGTTAATATCCAGTTTTTAACGTATATTATCACTATGAAACGTATATTATTACCAATTGTCATTTTTTTGCTCGGGATGACTGCCTATAGCCAGGATATGTCATATTATACCGCTGAATACACGAGAGCCGACA
>WQSF01000003.1 GCA_009788065.1 Treponema sp. | reverse complement strand
TGGAATTTTACAACGCCTGCTGTTGTTGTAGGCCATGCGACACGAATAGAGTTTCTGGTTTCTGCAAATGACGAATGGAAGTAGGAAATGTACGGAACAAAGTTACCTGTTCCATGCTGTCTTACATTTATAGTTATCTTTGTGCCGGCGGAAAGATATGTGTCAACTTTAACAGTTTTCATACCGCTTACAGCCGCTCTGTTATTTGTTCCGCCTGCTGCATATGCTGTAATTCCTGAAGCCGGAATAAATGTATACCAAAGACCGCCGTTAAAGACATCGTAGTAGGCAAGATGGATATTATCGCTTCCGTCCACCGCCATATCAACATGGGTGCCAGCCGCTTCTTTAACCACCGTAGCCCTTCCCTGCCAGTCATCAGTAGCCGTTGTAGAAATGGAAGTCCCATTAGTAGGCTGATTTCCATAAGAAATTACAAGTCTTTGCATATCCTTGTCATACCACGCGATTACCGGTATACCTAACTTGGTAGTGGTGCTAAGAGTGGCTACTGCAGTATACTGGCTTCCCCTATGAGTGGTGGCAGAACCCGTTACAATCTGCCTTGTAGCAAGACCAGCCGCACCTGTCCCGCCCTGAGTACCTTCATTCGTATAATTTGTCGTAGTATTACCTGTTTGCGCGGCAACAAAGTTTCCGCCAAACGCATTGGTTGTACCGCCGGTTCCATTAACACTGCCGTAATGGAAATAAATATCATTGTAGGTTAATGAATTATTACCGTAACTTATTACAACCATCGCATTGTTTGCCGCTGTAGTTCTTGCGTGTATCCTTGGTATTCTAACGCGGTTATAGTCGCCGCCTGTAGACAGACCTAAACTTAATATTCTGGTTTTATTCTGTCCCATTGTTCTGCTGTTTCCTGTCGCGATGCCCCTTGCGTGCAAGTGGAAACTATTGTAATCCTGCGCAGTCATGTTTGACGCTCCAAGATACCATAAGCCATTAGCATCCGCCGCAAGCGTTAAATTAAGATACCTATTTGTTGTATTCTCAATAACTGTTCCATTGCTTGTAACACTTGCTTGATTATTATTAAGTACTAATGCCGCAGTGCTAACGCCATGGTTGTATGTAAGGAAGCGGTGCCCGGAAGAGCTTACGCGAAGGAAGGGATAATCAAGAGACCTATCGGTTGCGTCTCTTGTTAACAAGGAGCCGACATTCCAGACATAAAAACTTCTGTTGTCTGTAAGGATATTGTTATTACTGTTGTTGGGCTCTTTGTTGTATTCGGCGTTATTGTCATTTACGTTGTTTAACGAAGGAATACTGTTAATTGTAACAAGCATAGGTCCTGAATTTATACTGACAACCCTGCCTACCACGTGCGTATACCTGTTGGAAGGAACGTCTTTGTTAAACGTGTCCGCGTATGTGTTGGAAGAAGTGGCTTCGGCAAGAGCGGTAAGAGCCGTTCCGTTTATCGTTATATAACTTGTCGCTGCAGTACCTCTTAGATTAAAGCCTTTTATTTCGATTCTTTCAGTATCGGCGGCGGATTCTTTTACAGGGTACCAGCCGTGGGCGGAACGCGCAAAGGCTGACGGCGATGATTTAAACGCCTGGCTTAAGGGAGTAAATACTTCTCTTATGTACGGAACAATATCAAACCTGTAATGCTCTGTAGGCGCAGCCGCTGTTGTCTGCATTGAGGTAACCCATGTATTCGGGTTTGTTGTAGGCGATCTGTTTTGAGCAGCGTCAAGAGCTACAATGGTAAAGATATTATTTAAGTTTGCCGTATTATCGGTACGCCCGTTATTTGTTCCTGCATCTCCGTTGTTGTTAATAAATGTAGAATCATAATCCAGCCTCCAGTTAACAGTATGCCCGTTAATATCCGGCTCGCTTCCCGGCTCTATAACAAAGCTCCAGCCGTTTGCTGCCAATCTATTTTCCGTAGTCCAGCTTGTTCCGCCGTTAAATGTCGCGGCAAGATAATGGGTATTACCGCCTGTTGTCGGCTGTGTTATTGTGGTTCCTTGTGTATTTGTGTGATTACTTATTCTTATGTAGAAAGATCCAATATTATTTGAGTCGTAAGATGTTCCGCGGAAACTGACTATACCGGATACTTTTGGATCATTGTCGCGCAGATTCGCGCTAAGAGTGCTATCCGCCGCGCCAATAGCCGCGGTATGGGCTTCAAGCTCTATATGACCGTATACTCTTTTGTTTTCGTAAAGCGAATTATCAGTTTCGCTGTTCCAGTAGAATGGTTTTATGCTTACTACAGGCGGTCTTGAGTCGGAATTGTCAATATCTACAGCGATAACCTGAACGTCCGCAAGCTGATCTACTTCGGGATTTCCGGTTCTTGTTGTATCCCATACTTTAATCATGAAGAACCTTTGCTTTTTTCCCGCGGTAGTTACTATACCGTCCGAGCCTTTGGGGGAATCGGGTATTAATACGGTTCCTGAGGTAGTTCCGCCGAAATTTGTATTGGTAAACGCTGTTGTCGGCACAAAGTTGGTTAAATCTGTTGTACCTATATTATTTCCATACAGGTAGGTATTATCAACATTTAAGCCTTGGGTTGCGCTGGTACTCGTAGGATTAGCGGTTCCGCCGTATGTGTATTCATACACTATCGCCGGTTTAGATCCGCCGTAATTAGAACCTGTATAATCATTATTTGCGGCAAATGTTATACCGGTGTAATCGTTGCTTGCAGGTCCTCCAATTACGCCCATATTAATCCATTCGTCAACGGTAATTCCGCCCATGTCTGCTATTGTATAAACACGGCCTTTAATTATTGTATTAGCGGCTACATTTACGATGTTTGGTTTTACATGAGATATCCTATAGTTTTTCTGTCCGTTGCCGCCTGTTATATTAAGCCTTACGTTAAATCTGTTGTTCCTTATCCTGAACGCAGCCGAATCAGGTTCGGGATCGTAATTAAAATATTCCGCCGGTGCCGCAATCGATCCGTTGCGATCTATATCTGTTCCAACCTGAACATTTGTTATACGAGGTCTTTTATTAGCTATGTATACCTCTGTTCTGTAGAACGCCGCGTTTCCCGCCTTATCAAAAACAACATAATTTACATAAAGTGGGCCGTCTGCAAATTTGGTGGTATCAACCTGCACAGACCACAATTTATTCGGCATATCTCTGAAAGATTGCGTTGTTCCTAAGGTGCCTCCGTTAGCGTTAATTACATACCCCGCGTTATTTGTTGCGTATCTTCCCGGCTGCGCGACTACAGGCGTTTGCACAGGGAACATGGGCAGAGTTACAACGGATCCTTCTTCTGACGGAGTAGTGCTGTCTGTTGATCTACGGTTTATTTTTACACGTTGTGTCGCTACCCAGTCACCGGTAGAACCGGAGACAGTACCATCAATGTTAACCTGAGATCCTGCCATTACACCGCTTGCGCCGCTTCCGCCTATCTCGCCTCCGCCGCCGGGTCTTGAGAAGTAAACAACAATTTTATCAACATCAAATACGCTAATATTGCTGTCACCTGTATCCCATGCGTAACCTGAAACTGTATAGTGGGTTCCTGTCGCGTTCAAGTTACCGGAATAATTTGAACCCGGATAATAATTGTCTACCTGGAGGGCGACTGTAGTCTGCGCCATATAGGGCATTGGATTAGTGTTATCAATAATTTGAATATCCAGACTGTAGGCGCCGGCGCTGTTGTGGTATCTTCCTCCCCATAAACCGTAATTGCTTGATGTGCCATTTGTGTTAAGCGGAATATAAACATAATACACAACCGGAGCGTTTGGCGCGGTAACCGTTTTTACCACCCATGGTCTAAAAGAGCTGGGATAAACACTAGAAACAGGAGTACCAAGAGGATCGTCATCGACTATAAGGTTTGCAGAAAATTCCGACGATTCACTGCCTCTAATTTTAATACTTGTAATTCCTTTGTCATCCTCAATTTTGGCTTTAATTATTAACTCGCCTGAAACTGTAGCGCCAATATTATAAACATCTCCTCCCGGGGGATTAGGTACCGATATCGACGGAGAATCATGAATTATCGTTATATCGGTAATTGTCGGAACAGTCGCGGAAAACTCAAGATCTATTACTTCTACAATATGGTTTTGATGTATTGGTTTAGGCATATTAGGTGTATATATAGAAGCGTCTCTTGCCCTTACTTCAAGTTTTACCTTCCTGACTGAGTCCACATTAGGCGGAGTTAATCCCGCTGTATTATAACCATTCGGTAATGAGGAGTCATCGCGGTTTAAAATAAAGTACCAGTTTACCGAACTTCCTCCTCCAATCATGGTAACAGGAACCCACCCTTCAGCACCGCTTCCCTTCTGGTTGGCTGTCACTACCCATGTTCCTGCGGCATTAGAAGTAATTTGAGCGTCATATTGCGCTGTAACTTTTATTTGAACGTCATAAATTACTTCGTTGTCGGTTGCTATACCGTTAACGCGCACCTCGCCTCCGACTACCGTTAGCGGATCTGTTTGAGAGTGGCTGTTTACTATTACGTCAGGTCTGTCTCTGTCAGGGTCAACAAGTACAACTACCGTGTGAATGCTTACGTTTCCGGCTATATCAACCAATTTAAATTTAATCGGCAAGTGCCAGATATTTGAATTTCCGTAGTTATGAGCAGTGTCATTGTAAAGGTAGCCATTTCCATTGGGCATTACAGCCTGACTGCCTGCCAGATATACGTCTCTTATATTATTAAATTCCCATCTCCAGTTATTAAGAGTGCCGTACCATGAGGCGTTTATTCCGCCGTTGGGATGTCCTGCCAGTGTAGGCGACCCGTCAGTTTTTGGGCTGTCAAGTTTTGTATCAATCCAGCCGGTTAAATCGGTAGGGTCCAAACTATTGCTAGCCGCGGCAACTTCTGTCTTACCAAGCGCGTAGTACATTTTTACAACACGGGTGCTTGGATCGGTTGTTGTTCCCATAAATTTTACAGTGCTTGTTAGCCCGTCTTTTGTTTCCTGCATTGTTTTATTAGGCAGGTTTTCAAGCCCCATCGGGTTGATAAATTCAATACTGGAATTATCAATGTCTAAAATAAAGTTTAAGCTTGATACAGTAAAATTCCCCTGAACATCCTGGGCTCTGACATGGAGAACCATATTGTCGTTCGATTTATCTCCCGACACCTGCCGTACCTCTGAAGCGGGTATTGATATTTTATATACTGCACCAGTATCATCTCCGCTAATTCGCTCAACATATGAGGCGTACTTAGGATCATCGAATTTGGCGGATAAACTTGTCGATACCAATGCTTCTACATTACTCTCATTTACGCCGTTCTTTGACACAATTGTAACAGTCCTTACAAGAGGACCTGAAAAAGCGGAAGCGTTATAATACCTATCAGCTTCCCCAAATGTAATAATCGGATTTGAGGTTTCAGCCACATAAACAGACATATATTCGTTTGGATGCTCTTCTTTAGACAGTCCTGAATCGAGTCTGTAAGGATAAATATTAGTTATTCCAAATTTATCTTTAACGCGTATTTTAAAGTGATATCTTCCTACAGGAAAATAATCATCAGGATAAACAGTGAAACCGCCGCCGTCAGAAGCAATGCGGGTCCGCCAAATATCTCCGTCATTAATAAGTTTTTTTGTTGTCCAGCGGAACATAACCGCTTTTAATCTATCCTGTGATAACGCGTTGTCCTTTTCGTCAAGAACAGTGCGCCATGTTCCCCATTCGCGGGCTTGGCTTAATTCAGCATTATCGTCGTCCAGTGAGATTCCGGCAGGTATAGCGCCGTCATCCTCAGCAGGCCAAATCATTATTTGCGGATAACCTGCTTCGATTCCGAAAAGGTCAGTTGCGATACCCATAAGATTATTACTTGCATAAATTAAAGGAAGAGCTTGTGAAACCGGATTTTTAAAATGCACAGTTTCATAATCAGTACCTGTTATAACAGGTATAGTCATTTCCAACTGCGGAGGAGTATTCTTTACGGTATAAACCATGTCGGTTGTTGTTGTTGCGTTTCCCGACACGTCAATCGCCGTTACCTGAGCGTAAATCGATCCGTCCTGCATTTGAGTTGTATCGATGTCCACATACCATGTACCTTTATTTTCGTCATACTCAGCCGGGATTTTCATTTTCCATAAACCCCTGCTTTCGTCATATTCCGCGCCTTCGGGCGGGTTTTCCGGATCTATAGGCTGGAACCAGATTTCCATGTAGACTTCTGCAAGACCGAACGGCTGTTGGACATCCAGCTCTATTCGTGTGTTTTCGCCGGCAATATAATCGCCCGGAGTAGTTTCTGAATCCTCTGGCGCGGTTATTATCGGTCGTGTTGTATTGACCATATCTCCAAGCGCTAAATCACACGTTGAAAGCGTTAGGATCGCCGAAATTAGTACGAGTCCCCCCAGTACGGTAAAGAGTGTTTTCCTTGAAAATTTCATACAAACCCTCCAAAGATATTAAAATGTTGATGAGTTTATGGAACAGAGCTACTCGCCTTGAATATAGTGCAAATGAACATATTATGCAATACTAAAACCATATAAATTTTAATTTCTTTCTAAAAAGGTGTCAGTCACCTCTTAAGAATTTACAAAAAACGGGAAAAAAGTAAAAAATGGTGTCAGTCACCTTTAAATATGGTGTCAGTCACCGGATGCGGCGGATGTTTTGGTGTTGCGCCCTCTGTAATATGTTTTTATAAACTGGTATACTGTCCAAATCCCGGCGGGTGTTATGGAAGAACTGCAATCTACAGAAAAATTGGATCGCGAAATACTTGATGACGCAAAAAAGAAAGCTCTGCGTATCCGCAAAGACTGCGATGAGGCTGTCGCTTCGCAAAACGCCGAATGGGAACGAAAAATTGCCGTTCAAATTAAAGAAATCGATAAAAAATACAATCTTCTCTTAAAAAACGAAACAGACAGTGTGATGGCGCGCCTTCCTGTCGATAAACTCAGGGCAAAAAACGAAAAAATCGAAGAATTACTGCAATCTGCGGAAGATAATTGGTTTAAAGACCTTACAAGACAGCGTATTTTAGAACTTCTTTCGCTTGAATTTATAAAAAGAATTTCATTTTACGGCGATATAGAAAAATCTTCCTATAAAAACGCGTTTTTCTACGGTGTAAGCCCGGAGGAAGCGGCGTTTTTATTAAAAAAAGCGGATATTTCATGCAAAATCGAAGAAATTCCGCCCGAAAACCGGTACCCTGCGATAATTCTGGATACCGATGATGTGCGCATAACAGCTTCGATTCAAAAAATTATTGACTGCCACCTTCATGTCAGACGGACGGAATTGATCGAGGCTTTAATCGGCAGAGACCTAATGGAGAACATCTGATGCAGGAAGGAAAAGTCCGCCGAATTTCGGGGCCGATCATAAGAGCGTCAGGACTTGGCTCAAGCGGGCTTTTTGATCTTGTCGAAGTCGGCGAAAAAAAAATCATCGGCGAAATTGTCAGGCTCGAGAAAGACGAAGCTGTTATCCAGGTATACGAAGACAACACAGGTTTAAAAACAGGAAGCCCCGCTGTAAGCACAGGCCGTCCTTTATCCGCGCTTTTAGGTCCGGGGCTGATCGGCACCATTTATGACGGCATTCAAAGGCCGCTTGCACTTTTATATGAGCAGGACGGCGCGTTTATGAAACCGGGCGGCAGTATTTGCGCGTTAGACAGCGGAAAGAAATGGCGTTTTATACCGGACAGCGCGTTAGCGGAAATGATCGCCTCAGGCGAAAAAGTTACCGCCAGGGCAGGACTTGTTTTAGGTTCTGTAAAAGAAACTGACAGCGTTACGTGCAAGATCATGGTTCCGCCTGACACTAAAGGCGGCGAAATTACATGGCTTTGCAAAGAGGGCGATTATACAGTATTTGAGATTGCGGCTAAAACAGGCTATGGCGAGGAAATCGCGTTTGCTCAGTGGTGGCCTGTACGAAAGAGCCGCCCAGTCTCATCCCGCCTTTCGCCGACAGAGCCGTTAATCACAGGCGAGAGAGTTATCGACATTTTTTTTCCTCTTTCCAAAGGCGGGACGGCGGCGATTCCCGGCGGTTTCGGCACCGGAAAGACAATGACACAGCACGCGATTGCGAAATGGTGCGACGCGGACGTAATTATCTACATAGGTTGCGGAGAGCGCGGCAACGAGATGACGGATGTTCTTACAGAATTTGTCCAGCTCACAGATCCGCGCACCGGCCGCAGTCTGATGGAAAGAACTCTTTTAATAGCAAATACCTCGAATATGCCCGTTGCCGCGCGTGAGGTGTCAATTTATACAGGGGTTACTCTTGCCGAATTTTACCGCGATATGGGATACCATGTCGCGATTATGGCGGATTCAACAAGCAGATGGGCTGAAGCGTTACGCGAACTTTCTGGGCGCATGGAAGAAATGCCTGCCGAAGAAGGTTTCCCCGCGTACCTTCCCACCCGTCTTGCGGAATTTTACGAACGCGCGGGCAGAGTGCAAACACTCGGCGGCGAAGAAGGATCGATTTCGATTATCGGCGCCGTGTCGCCTCCCGGAGGAGATTTTTCCGAACCTGTCACCCAGCACACAAAGCGTTTTATCCGCTGTTTCTGGGCGCTGGACAGAGACCTTGCAAACGCAAGGCACTACCCGGCGATTTCATGGATAGACAGTTATTCCGAATACGCCGAAGAAGTTCAACGCTGGTGGGAACAGGTCAATCCCGATTGGACTTTGGCGCGAAGAAAAAGCCTCGATCTTTTAAAACAGGAGCAAAGGTTAGCCGAAATCGCGCGACTTATCGGCTCCGACGCGCTTCCTGACGAGCAAAAATTAATTCTTTTAACGGCGCAAATTATTAAAGACGGATTTTTACAGCAAAATTCTTTTGACGATATCGATATGTACTGCGTCCCGGACAAGCAGGTCAGTCTTTTACTTTTAATTATCGAGTTTCACGAACGCGCGCGCGTCTGTATCGAATTGGGCGCGCCGATGACAAAAATAACTGAAACAGGTTTAAAAGAAGGATTATCGCGCCTTAAAAATATTGTTAAAAACGATTCGTTAGGTGAAATAAAAGAATTTGAGTCTAAAATGCGCATAAAACTTGAAGAGCTGGAAAAAGCGTACCGCGCAAGGAAGGTTTTATGAGGGGCGTGGAATACAAAAAACTTTCCCGTATAGAAGGTCCTGTTGTAATTACGTCCCGCTGCCGTGATGTAAGTTACAACGAGATGGTAAACGTATA
The DNA here is from genome assembly GCA_009788065.1 of Treponema sp. Classification (GTDB taxonomy): domain Bacteria; phylum Spirochaetota; class Spirochaetia; order Treponematales; family Breznakiellaceae; genus WQXQ01. The sequence continues at coordinate 66,660 of WQSF01000003.1, read as the reverse complement.
CGATAAGTACGGCAACAAAAAACTCGGGCGTGTTCTGGATTTAAGCGACGACTGGGCGGCGATTCAAATCTTCGGAAACAGCGCGGGGCTTTCCGCCGATGATTCGCGCGTAGAATTCCTTGAAAGACCCATGGAACTGCGGGTGGGTCCCGGTCTTTTAGGACGTGTTTTCAACGGACTCGGAGAGCCTTTGGACGGGTTCGGTAATATTTTTTCTTCGCAGTACCGCGACATTAACGGGCTTCCCATTAATCCCTACGCGCGAACCTATCCTAAAGATTTTATTCAAACGGGTATTTCTTCAATCGACGGTATGAACACTCTTATACGCGGACAAAAACTGCCGATTTTTTCGGGTAACGGACTTCCGCACAACCGCCTTGCGGCGCAGATTGTAAGACAGGCTAAACTTTTAAAATCCAGCGAACAATTTGTTATTGTTTTTTGCGCCATGGGCGTTAAAAACGACGTTGCGCGTTTTTTCCTCGATGATTTTGAGCATGCCGGAGTTCTTTCCAATGTTGTCGTTTTTCTTTCGCTTGCGGATTCTCCTTCGCTCGAAAGGCTTATCGCTCCGAGGGCGGCGCTGACCGCGGCGGAATATCTTGCCTACGAAAAGGATATGCACGTTCTTGTTGTTATGACCGACATGACCAATTACTGCGAGTCGTTACGTGAAGTTTCTTCAATACGCGGCGAAGTTCCAAGCAGAAAAGGATACCCCGGTTATCTTTATTCCGATCTTGCATCTCTTTACGAAAGAGCGGGAAAAATAAAAGATTCATCGGGTTCCATTACGCAAATACCGATTCTTTCGATGCCCAACGACGATATAAGCCATCCGATTCCCGATTTGTCGGGCTACATTACAGAGGGTCAGATCGTTTTGGAACGGGAACTTTTCCAGAGAGGCATCTATCCTCCTGTCGCCGGTCTTCCAAGCCTTTCACGCCTCATGAAAGACGGAATAGGTCCCGATATGACAAGGGAAGATCACAAGGATGTATCCAGCCAGCTATTCGCGGCATACGCGAAAGTAAAGCAAATCAGAAATCTTGCCTCGATAATCGGCGAAGAGGAACTTTCCGCAGGCGACAAGCAATATTTAAAATTCGGCGAAAAATTCGAGCAGGTTTTTTTGACTCAGGGCGAATATGAAAACCGCGACATTGGCGCCACGCTGGATTTAGGCTGGAAAGTGTTAGGCGAACTGCCGAAAGAAGAGCTGTTACGTGTAAATGAAAAGTTTATCGAAAAATATATGAACTAGTTGGTGTACAGAAACCACGGATTAGCACGGATTTATCGGCGTGTTGTAAGCTGGCGGCGATCCAACTACCAGCTTTTTCTTACTTCAGGATTACCTCTGTGGCTTTGCGCAGGTACAAGAAATCACTCCCAGAGAAATCCGTGCTAATCCGCGGTTTTTATGTACCATTCACGCGTTAATCCGCGGCTTTTGTCTACCAAGCTACCGGGCTAAGGGTACTTTTTTTTGAAGCCAGCGACTCTTGCGGACGGTGTTGTGTTTAACGGAGACTGCTCTCCCCTTTTTAAATATTGGAAGCCGATACCGGCTATCATTGCGGCGTTGTCGCCGCATAAATCAGGCGGCGGAAATATACAGTTTAAATGCGTTTGTTTTGCCAGCGTTGAGCGAAGGTAACTGTTAGCCGCAACTCCGCCGCCCGCTACGATTTTAGTAATTCCTGTATCTTCCGCGGCGTTTAAAAGAGCGCGTAATAGAATGTTCACAACCGTTTTCTGAAAGGAAGCGGCTATATCTTCCTGTGTATAATTTTGCTTTACTTTAAAAGTATCGAGCTGGTTTACAACAGCGTTTTTAATTCCAGAATATGAAACATCGTAACGGTGATCTCCTTTATGCAGGGAGGGCATCGGGAAACGAAACGCTTCGCTGTCGCCGTTTTGCGCCATTTTGTCTATTACAGCTCCCCCCGGATAGCCGAAATTGTAATGTTTCGCCACTTTGTCGAACGCTTCGCCCGCCGCGTCGTCGATTGTCGTTCCAAGCACTGTGATATTATCAAAATCATCGGCGCGGCAGATAATCGTATGCCCGCCTGAGACCAGCAAGCCTAAAAAAGGATAATCGCATTTTGTTTCGGGTAAAAGGCGCGGAGCATAAAGATGCGCAAGCATATGATCAACCGCAATAAAAGGCAATCCTTTCGCCCACGCGAACGCCTTGGCAAAACAAAGCCCTACAAGCAGAGAGCCTAAAAGACCCGGACGGCTTGTTACAGCGAGCGCGTCTATTTCGTCCGCGCTTAATCCTGCCGTATCAAGAGCTTCTTTTGTTACGGCATAGATCCATTCCGTGTGTTTTCTGCTCGCGATTTCAGGAACTACGCCGTTCCATTTCGCGTGGAAAGGTATCTGCGTAGCGATTATATTGGAGAGTATTTTTTCGCCGTCTTCGACAACCGAAGCCGAACATTCATCGCAGGATGTCTCGATTCCAAGAACCTTCATTAGTTGATTATATCAGATACTTTCTTTATGGTATAACCTTGTTCTGCAAGAAGCTCAAATTGCTCTGTTAAAAGCGGCGCCAAATCAGGCGACCATGTGTGGCCGATCATTACAGCAAGACCGTTTCTTTGGGCTCTTGTCAAACCGCCTGCGATATAACGGCGCATACTGTCTTTATTTTGCTCGTTATCGATAAATATATTTCTTTCGGCGATTTTCATTCCCATCTGCGCCGCTACATTCGGCGCGACAGTTTCCACCGTCGTTCTTGAATCTAAAAAATAAATTTTATTCTCGGCGCAAAACTCAAGAATTGTTTTCATCGCTTCCGGGTCCATCGTTACTTTAGAACCTTGATGATTGTTGATTCCCTTTACAGGTCCAATTTCTGCAAGATTACGCGCAAGTATCGATCTTATTTCAGATGCGCCCATTCCTGAATATATCGCGCAAGGACCTGGGTCTTGTCCGCCTATCGCTTCCATCGGCTGATGAAGAATCACTTCTTTCCCCGCCTCCCTTATTCGTTTAGCTGCCTGCGCGGAATGAGGCAGTCCCGGTAATACCGCGATTGTCAGTGAACCCGGTATGTTAAGAAACGGCTCAAGTTCGCGCAAATTATTGCCCGCGTCATCAATCACAAAAACAAGTGTTCCAAGATTCTGTGCTTGCTCTTTGGGTTTAATAACCGCCGATACAGTCGTCGATGTATGAGCGGGCGGCTGAATGGGAACAGCGGTAGTAACCGGCTTTGCGGGTTGTTCTCTTGCAGGCTGCGCCTGAGTTTTGGGTATCTCTTGCGGCGCCTCTTCAACGGGAAATTTTTCGACGGTAACAGTTATCGCGGGCGGCGCGACTTCGACAACATTGCGCGTATCTTCGCCGGAATCTGTTTCTGCGCCTGTTACGCTTAAAAGATCAGTTTCTTTATTGATCGCCGAGTGTATCATTATCGCTGCGCACGATAAAAGCGCGGAAACGGCGACAACTATGCCGACAAGCATAAAAGCCTTCAACGCGTCAGAAAATCCGGCTTTTTTACGTTTTTTAACTGTTTTTCGTACAATTTTTCTGCGTTTTACGGGTTTTTTCATATATCTACTGAATATATCGGCAAAATTCAACTTCTCCTGTCAAAAATGTATTGTAATAAAATTGATAATTTTAGATAATAATAAATAATATTCTACATGTTTAAGGAGTTTTTATAATGAAAAAGAAGGTTATCCTCGCATATTCGGGAGGATTAGACACTACAGTTATTATTCCCTGGTTAAAGGAAAATCAGGATTGCGATATTATCGCAGTATGCGTCGATGTCGGACAGGCCGCCGATTGGAAAGCGATTACAAAACGTGCAATCGCGACAGGAGCCAGCGCCTGTTATGTTGCTGATGTAAAAAAAGAATATGTCGAAGAATATATCTGGCCGGCGTTAAAAGCCGGAGCTGTGTACGAAGACAAGTATCTTTTAGGAACTTCCACCGCAAGACCTCTTATCGCGAAAGTATTAGTTGAATACGCGCGAAAGGAAAAAGCGCAGGCAATCGCCCACGGCGCGACAGGCAAGGGAAACGATCAGGTTCGCTTCGATTTAGGAATCATGGCTCTTGCTCCCGATCTTGAAATTATCGCTCCGTGGCGGACATGGAAACTTAAAAGCAGACAGGATGAAATGAGGTACCTCGCAAGAAGGAAAATCGCGATTCCGATGAAAAAGAAAAACTCCTACAGCATGGACGACAATCTTTGGCACATTTCCCACGAAGGTCTTGAACTTGAAGACCCGGCAGCAGAGCCGCAGTATAAAAAAATGCTCTCCATGATCGTGACCCCCGAAAAAGCGCCTAACAAAGCGGAATATGTCGATATAGAATTTGAAAAAGGCATTCCCGTTGCGCTTAACGGTAAAAAAATGGAAGGAATCGCTCTTATTAACGCGCTGAATAAAATCGGCGGCGCGAACGGCGTCGGCATTTCCGACATTGTTGAAAACAGGGTTGTCGGCATGAAGAGCAGAGGCGTTTACGAAACTCCCGGCGGCACGATTCTTTATTACGCGCATCAGGAGCTTGAACATCTTTGCCTCGACAGACAGACATATTCGTTTAAACAGCAGGTTTCCCTTAAATTGGGAGAACTTATATACGGCGGTTTATGGTTCACACCTTTACGCCAGGCGATAAGCGCGTTCATCGACTCCACTCAGGAGAGCGTTAACGGCAAAGTAAGAGTCAAACTGTACAAAGGATCGATCAGCGCAGCAGGCGCAACGTCGCCCAATTCGTTATACAATTCAAGCCTCGCGAGCTTTACCACAGGCGAGCTTTTTAATCACGCCGACGCCAAGGGTTTTATTAAACTTTATGGACTTCCTGTACTGGTAAGGTCTCTTATGGAGCAGGAAAAGAAATCCGGCGCCAAATCACCGGCTGCTGCTCAGACAAACCCTGCAAAAAAGAGAACGTCTCAGGCTAAACCGAAAACACAAAGCAGGAGCGTTTCAACAAAAAAGAAATAATAACACAGCGCGCGAGTCAGCGCGGATTTTAAGGATTTATATGGCTAAAAAAGTTGATAAACCGTTATGGGCGGGCAGGCTTGCGCAGACTCCCGAAGCTGAAGCGTTCGCTTTTCAGGCTTCCATAAGCGTTGATAAGCGGCTTGTGTTTGACGATATTCAAGCGAGCAAAGCCCATGCCGCCATGCTTGGCAGACAGGGAATCATTCCCAAAAGCGCCGCAGGTCAGATAACAAGGGAGCTTGACGCAATTTCTGCGGAGATAAAGTCAGGCAAGCTGGCGGTTTCAGATAACGCCGAAGATATTCATTCATTTTTGGAAACAGTTCTTACCCAACGGCTAGGCGACGCCGGTAAAATGGTTCACGCCGGGCGCAGCAGAAACGATCAGGTAGCTGTTGCATTTCGTTTGTACCTAAAGCGGACTGTCGCGCAGATTCGCTCGGAGTTAGCCGGTTTAATTAATACGCTTTTGGATATTGCCTCGTCAAATGTTAACAGTTTAATGCCAGGTTATACACATCTTCAAAGAGCGCAATGCGTCACGCTTGGGTATCACCTAACGGCGTGGTCAAGCGCTCTTGAAAGGGATTATTCGCGCTTCGCAGACGCGCTTAAAAGGCTTGATGAATGTCCGCTTGGAAGCGGAGCTTTAGCCGGCACTACCCTGCCTCTCGATCGCAAATCTACGGCTCTCGCTCTCGGTTTTAACAGGCTCAGTCTTAACTCGATGGACGCGGTTTCTGACCGCGATTTTGCGCTGGAACTGTCAAGCGCGATCGGTATTACAATGGTTCATCTTTCGCGCTTCTGCGAAGATATAGTTTTATGGGCGAGCGAAGAATTTAAGTTTGTCGAATTGGCGGAATCATGGAGCACAGGCTCCTCGATTATGCCGCAGAAAAAAAATCCCGATTTCGCGGAACTTATCCGGGGGAAGGCAGGCAGAACTGCAGGAAATCTTGTCACTCTCTTTACGCTTTTAAAAGGGCTTCCATATTCGTATAACAAAGATTTGCAGGAAGACAAGGAAGCTCTGTTCGACAGCATCGACACAATAACATCATGCCTAAGGATGTTCGCGGGATTAATAAAGAGCGCTGCTTTCAATTTAAAACGCATGAAGGCATCCTGTACCGGCGGATTTTTGGAAGCTACAGACACCGCGGAATATTTAGTCCGTAAAGGAATGCCGTTTCGCGAAGCCCATGAAACCTCCGCCGCGATTGTCCGCGTCTGCATTAAAGCGGGACACAAACAGATTTCCAGCATGAGCATCACAGAATTAAAAAAACATTCCAAACTTTTCGAAGAAGACATTTACAAAGCCATAACGCCTGCCGCCTGCGTTAGAGCGCGCGATCTCCCCGGAGGTCCCGCGCCCAAAGAAGTCAAACGGCAGATAAGAATTTTACGGAAAAAAATTAAATAGAAGTATGAACGATAGAGACAAATTTATTAATATCATAGAAAGGTTTATCGCGCTTGCGGCGGTACGCTTAAGCGATGATGTTATCGCGCGTCTTGAAGAAATGCGCGACGGCGAGGATTCTGAGCTTCAAAAAGCAATTTATGACAGCTATTTTGCCAATTTAAAAATGGCTGTTAATCAAATAAAACCATGCTGTCAGGATACAGGGCTTCTTCAGTTTTATATAAAAACCGGAACAAAATTTCCTTATTTGGATATTACCGCCTGCGTGATTAATGAAGCAGTACGCCGCGCTACGCAAAGCGTCCCCTTAAGACCCAATGCCGTAAATTATTTTGACGATCAAAATACCGAAGACAATACAGGAGAGCGTGTTCCGTGGATCGATTGGGAAATAGTTCCCGAATCCGACGAGATGGAGATAACGCTTTATTTTTCAGGCGCGGGGTGCAGTCTTCCGGGACAGGCAAAAGTTTTTAAACCGTCAGACGGTCTTGAGGCTGTTATTCCGTTTGTTCATGAAGTAGTCACAGGAGCAGGGATTAACGCCTGCCCTCCGCTTCTTGTAGGCGTCGGTCTCGGTCATAATATCGATAACGCCGCGTCTCTTGCCAAAAAAGCGTGTCTTCGCGCTTTAGGCACAAGCCATCCTCATCCTAAAGGAGCCGCTCTTGAAAAAAAAATACTGTGCAGTTTAAATAAACTTGGTATAGGCGCGCAGGGTTTACGCGGCAATCAAATTGCTATGGGAGCGCATGTGGAATCGTCCGCAAGGCATACCGCGACAAGGGCTTGCGCCGTCAATCTATCCTGTTACGCGCTAAGACGCGGAATCATCAAATTAAAAAGCGACTTGTCATACGAACTTCCAACTTACAAGGGCGCGTCGTTATGAAAAAAATCGAACTTCCGTGCATGGACGAAAAAGAAATAAAAAGTTTACGCATAGGGGATATTTTTTATTTATCAGGTCTGCTTTTCACAGGAAGAGATGAAGTTTACCACAGGGTTGTTGAAGAAAAAATAATGCCGCCTGTTGATTTAAAAGGTTCCGCGGTTTATCACGCTGGACCGATTGTTAAAGGAGATAACGAACTTGTTTCGATCGGACCCACTTCCTCGATTCGCATGGAAAAATGGGCGGACGATTTCATCAGAAAAACCGGAGTAAAAATCATGATCGGCAAAGGCGCCATGGGTGATAAAACCTCAGCCGCCTGCAAAGAGTTAAACGCGATTCACTGCGTTTATCCCGGCGGATGCGCAGTCCTCGGCGCGAGCCAGATTGAAAAAATCGAAAACTGCATATGGCGCGATCTCGGAATGGCTGAGTGCATGTGGGTAATGAAAACAAATCTCTTCGGACCGTTAATCGTAAGTATAGATACCGAAGGAAATAATATCTTTAAACCTCTTCTTTCTTCTTAGGCACAAATATTCGCATAAGACCCATTGTACAAAGCGCGATGACGCCGCAGCAGACAAAAAGACCCAACATTCCCTTCCACATTATATGCAATGACGCGATTAAATCTGTCGTGTTAATATCCATTTATAACTCCTTATCCTGCCAAATATCCAAGAACCAAACTTAAAACAAGACCGCTTGCCGCAACAGAGGCAACCTGTCCTGAAACATTGGCGCTAACCGCGTGCATCAGAAGAATATTTTCTGGGTCTTCCTTAAGCGCCATCCTTTGAATTACGCGCGCCGACATCGGGAACGCAGAAATTCCGGTGGCTCCTATCATCGGATTAATTTTCGTTTTAAGAAAAACATTCAACAGTTTTGCGAACAACACGCCGCCCGCTGTATTAATCATGAACGCTAAAAGACCAAGCCCCAGGATCATAATAGTTTCAACCTGAATAAATTTATCCGCCTGCAATGTAAACGCGACCGTTATACCCAATAAAAGAGTGATAAGATTCGCCAGTGTTTTTTGCGCGGTTTCTGAGAGCGAGTTTAAAACCGTACATTCCCTTATAAGATTGCCAAACATTAAAAAACCGATAAGCGAAACAGCGGCGGGTGAAATTATACCGACAATAACCGTTACCATTATAGGGAAGATAATTTTTACCGCTCTGGGGATTTCCTTATCTTCCAAAGGAGGCATTCTGATCTTGCGCTCTTTCTTTGTGGTAAGCGCTTTTATAACGGAGGGCTGAATAATCGGTACAAGAGCCATATACGAGAAGGCGGTCACAAGTATTGGTCCGACATACTTCGATTTTAAAATGTTGGCGACAAGAATTGTCGTAGGACCGTCCGCAGCGCCGATTATTCCGATTGCCGCCGCGTCGTTCATGCTGAATCCCAAAAGAATAGAAACTGTAATGGCAGCGAAAATACCGAAATGAGCCGCCGCGCCGAAGAAGAAATAATACGGCCGTGAAAGCAGAGGTCCAAAATCAATCATAGCTCCTATTCCGACAAATAAAAGCAGCGGCAGTATTTCCGACGCTTCGATTCCGGTTTCGTAAAGCCACGCGATAGGGCCGTGTACGGCTCCGATTCCGGGTAAAACCTGATCAATCGCGCCGCTTAAGGGCAGGTTGACAAGGATCGCGCCGAATCCCATCGGTAAAAGCAGAGCCGGTTCGTACTCTTTTTTAATCGCCAGATAGATAAGAACAATGCCGACAATGTACATGACACATTCTCTCCACCCGATTTGTGACAGATTTTCCAAAATAAATCCCATATTTCTTCCTTTAACTTTTATTTTTTATACAATATCATGTTAAATGCATAAAAACAAGAGCGGATTATTACCTATTTTTTGCCGAAGACAGCGCGAACCGGCGCGGACTTGCGGTTCGATTTCTTTATTAATGTATTTTTGCCGATAATATAATGTGAAAAAACGCCTTTTAATATCGGTTTTCCTTATATTTGCATGTTTTTCTCTGCGCGCGCAGGATTTAAGCGTAACTTCAGGCGATCTGTTATTGGAATTGAGAGCGGACGGCGGTTTTCATCTTTTTATCAGGAAGAAACCGGATATCGGATCGGTTCTTTTAACGGAAACGACAAGAGATCCCGAAATGCGTTCCGACAATTACGCGTACCGCGCCGGGGAATGGAACCCGGTTAACGGCGACGAGATACGCATTTTAAACGGCGTTCCGATTCCAAAAGAAAGCAGAATTTATTCGCTGATTTCTTCGACAACAGAAAAACATCCTGTTCTGGGAGAGGCGTTCCATATCTACATTCCCTATATTCTTTATTACGGTTATGAAGATACGCGCCACGGAGCGGTTTATCTTACGGACGGCACTTTTTTAAATATAAGATCATTCGCCCTGCCCTACGCCGATTACCGCGGCGCTTTCAGGGATAATCCATTTTTATTAGAAGCAAGGCAGGAAGCGCCTCCAGGACCGCCCGAAGGAGTTTATCTTGAGGAAACTCTTATCGCGTTTACAGAAATCGCGAAATCTGGAAGCGGCGATCTGCTTTATTCTAAAGAGCCTGAAGACCTTGTCGGATTAATTAAGGAAGTCCTCGAAAAAGAAAGGGGAAAAACTTTGGATCTTGTTATCTGTTTCGATACTACAAGCAGCATGAAAAAATATATTGACGCTACACGTGAAAAACTTATCCCGATGCTCGAAGGAATATTAAACGATTTTTCTTCTTTCAGGATTGGCATGGTTCAATTTAAAGACTATTATGATGTTTACCTGACAAGGATTATTCCTTTTACAAATAATTTTTCGCGTTTCCAGCGGGATTTAAACGCGATCCGCGTTCAGGGCGGCGGCGACATTCCCGAAGCTGTTTATGAAGCGCTTCACGAAGGCGCCACCAGATTTACATGGGAAGCTCAGGCGCGGATAATGATCTTAATCGGAGACGCGCCTCCGCATCCAAGACCGAGAGGAAAAATTACAAAGGCAATGGTAGACCGCGCGGTCGCCGAGAGAAATATAAAAGTAAACGCGATGATATTACCCGGCAAATAAAGGATTTAATTTATGAATTTATTGGAAGCTGTATTTCTTGGCATTGTCCAGGGGCTGACTGAATTTTTACCTGTCAGCAGTTCAGGGCATCTTGTTTTATTACAGAAGATTTTTAATATTAAGGAGCCTTCTTTATTTTTTGATACCATGCTGCATCTGGGAACATTGATTTCAGTTTTTATAGTTTTGTGGAAAGACATTTGGGATATATTAAAAAAACCGGTTCAGAAACTTACATTATTTTTAATTATAGCGACAATCCCCGCCGTAATCGCGGCGCTTGCTTTTAACGACTCAATAGAAAGCATTTTTCTTTCCGCGAAATTTTTAGGATGGTGTTTTTTAATCACCTCCGCTCTGCTTGTTGCCGCCGAATTGGTTTCAAAGCGCGCCGTCAAACTTGACATAAATTTAAAAAAGGCGGACGGCATGACATGGCTTCATGCGCTGTTTATCGGTTTTATGCAGGCTCTCGCGATTCCGCCGGGGATTTCACGTTCCGGCGCGACGATTTCAGGCGCGCTTTTTTGCAGGCTTGATCGCGATTTTGCCGCGCGTTTTTCTTTTTTGATGTCGATACCTGCGATACTGGGGGCGGTTGTCTTACAGTCAAAGGATTTAATACAAGGGAGCGCGGTGCAGAGTGAAACAAGTATACCGTTTGGCGCTGTTATTACAGGAACTATCGCCGCCGCCATAGTCGGATTTTTCGCTGTCAAATTTATGTTAAAAATTATCAGAGAAAAATCTCTTTTCGGTTTCGCGATTTATACAGGAGTGTTAGGCATACTTATTTTAATTGACCAATTTGTTACGCGATTTGTATTTTAATTATTTTTTTGAAGAGCACGAGTTCAAGAAGAATAAGAAACCACGGAGGTCACGGAGTAACACGGAGTTTATGGTTTAAAACTATCTTTCCTCCGTGAAACTCCGTGTACTCTGTGGTTAATTTCTTACTTCTTGGACAACCCCAAAAAATTATGTTAACGTTTCTTCGCTGAGGCCGAAACCTTCGTTTTCCATGTTTCCTTCCGGTTCTACATGCACCATAATATCGTATACGTTTTCCACGCGTTCTTTAATTGCGTTTTCCACCTTGTAGGCGATCCAGTGCGCTTCCATTACCGTTTTATTAGGGGGAACTTCGATGTCTATATCAATGTCCCAAAGACCTGCGATACGGCGCATTCTGACACGGTGCGGGTTTCCGGCTTCTTCTACTGATTTAACAGCGTCAAAAACTTCCTTGTAGTATTCCTTGTCTGAACCGCCGTCCATAAGCTCCGCGTTTACTTCCAGGAAAATGCCGAGGGCAGATTTTATAACCCATAAGCCTACAAGGACTGCCGCCCATGAATCTATAAGACCTACATTGAAGAACATCGAAAGCCCAAGACCCGCCAATACGCCTGCAGAAAGTAAAACATCGGCGGTCATGTTCTTGGCGTTGGCTTTCAGCATCAGAGAGTTCGCTCTCTTTCCCATCATGTACTGCGACCATGCCAGCAGCAATTTTCCGATTATCGAAACGCATGTACCCATTACGGCAAGCAATGACGGAACTTCCCGATGCTCGCCTGTAATAATTTCTTTTCCTGAACTAAAAACAAGCTGGGCTCCCGCAAAAAAAAGAAAGAATGAAAGAATTGCGGTCGCTATTGTCTCCGCTCTGCCGTGACCCCACGGATGATCCTCATCCGCCGGTTGTGAAATAATTTTTGCGACTATTAAAGACATGATCGCAATCATTACATCAACGGATGAATCAATACCGTCGCCGATAACCGCATGGCTTCCCGACATAATACCAGCGGCGATTTTAACAGCCGCAAGAGCGGCATTTCCGAAAAGAGCCGTGATCGAAGCGATTTTTATGATACGCGCTCTATTTGTATTGAAACACGCGCTTTCATTTTCCATTATTTAATTGTGATACACTCTTTAATAATTGTAAAGACTGAGTTTATTTATTTTTCATCTTAAAATAAAAACCTTTAAAAGCGAGGATCACAGGGAGGATAATCACCGCGACAAAGCTTCCGGCGAATCCGTTGTTGTAAAGATTAAGCCCTCCGTTTACATCTCCTATAAACACCGCGATTGACACATGCATAAAACCTGTAATAATCCCCCAATGCCATCCGTACTTTCCTGAAATCGGCGCCAATCCTGTCGAAAAAAGAATCGCCAGCGTGTTTACAGACGCATCGAATTCAAGATGGTTAAGATGCGCGGCTATTATACTTCCCGCGAGAATCGGGATCGCGTTCCTTAAATGTTTTCCGCATGCGGCGAAACCGGAAACTGTGAATATTCCGCCTAAAATCGGTCCGTTTATCGGTTTCCCCAAACACAGCATAACGGTAGTAGACACTATGCACATAATACCGATGTTTACATAACAAGTGTTGTGATATTTTGTTAAATAATCGCAATCGTCGGGGTCTTTCTCTTTTAAAAGTTCAATGTACTGTTTAATTACATTTTTTGGTTTATCTGTAACAATGCCGTAAAAGATCAGAACCGCCGCGATTGAATACGCGAGAATCGCAAGCTGGTTTGTATAAGCGGTATCCCATAAATTTTCAGGTATTATTTCAATGCCTATGCTTCTTAAAAATCCGGCGAACATTGTCGCGATAAATCCGCCTGCGATCCCGCCGTTGTAGAGGCAGTAATGGTTGTGCATTCCTTTTACATAATCCGCTATTACAGGAAAAATAAAACCGATGAACATTCCGGTTGTGTACGCGAGAACAAATCTCATTATCGAAAAATCTTCATATAGGAACGCGATTTCGCTTACAATCGGCGCTATCGTTGTGCTTATCATTGCAAATATCGCCATTTCACTGAATTTTTTTCCCGACGCTTTTCCGTACATCCACACTCCCGCCATTATGGGAAGCGTATTTAATATATTTTTACCGAATAATGAAAACCCGATCGTCAGAAAAAGAGCCGCGATTACTTTTCCGTTCGCCTCGCGTTTTGTAACAACAAGTATTAACAGGTTAAAAATAACTAGAATGGCGGAATTTACAAGCGCGGCTCCAATTCCCGCAAGCGCGATATAATCCGTTATTAATACGCTTCTTGATGTATGGATTTTAATAAATCCGTTTATTATCCTGTCAGGCACGTCAAGAGTAAAGGCGATGATAATAAATAAAAGACAGATACCAAGCATGATGTAATAATCAGCGCAAATTTTTAATTTTCCTGTCTTTGGCATTTATAAAAACTCCTTTTCCTTTTTTAGTATGAAATGTTTCTATCTGTTTGACAAGTTAAACCTCATTATCCTCATGGAATTAAGAACCGCCAAAAGAGAAACGCCTACATCCGCAAAAACGGCTTCCCACATTGAGGCTATACCAAAAGCGCCAAGCGCAAGGAAAGCGATTTTAACCGCCAGCGTAAAAACAATGTTCTGCCTGACTATCATTCCTGTAAATTTTGATATATCTATGGCCTGCGTCAATTTTAACGGCTCGTCTGTCATAAGCACAACATCGGCGGCTTCAATCGCGGCATCAGAGCCCATAGCGCCCATGGCAACGCCGATATCAGCCATCGCAAGCACAGGCGCGTCATTTATCCCGTCTCCGACAAAGGCAAGTTTTCCCGCGTTTTTAACATTTATATTTTTAAGATTCAGCTTTTCTACAATCTCAACTTTTTCCTGAGGAAGAAGCCCTGCGTATACACCGTCAAGAGACAGCTTTTGCGCAATAATATTTGCGATCTGAGGATTGTCTCCCGTCAGCATTAATATTTTAGACACTCCCCTCTTTTTTAATTCCCGCGCGACTGTGAAACTATCGGGTTTTATTTCATCCGAGATTACAATGCATCCCGCAAAAACGCCGCCTGACGCGACGTACACCTTTGTTCCTGAGCTGTCAGATTCTTCAAAATCAATTCCGTTATCAGCCATTAAATTTTTATTACCGGCTAAAACAGGTTTGCCGTTATAAATAACGCTTACTCCGAAACCAGCGATTTCCGAGTATCCGCTTAAATTGTCTTTATTTATAATACCTTTAAACTCATTTCTTACAGATAACGCAATCGGGTGATTTGAAAAACATTCCGCGTTCGCCGCCAGTTCCAGAAGCTCCTCTTCGCCAAAACCGTTTTTATTTTGAATTGAAGTAACTTTAAAAACACCTCGCGTAAGAGTGCCGGTTTTATCAAACACTACGGTTTCAAGCCTGCTGAACGCTTCGAGGTAATTGCCGCCCTTCACAAGAATACCGTTCTTCGCCGCTTTGCCGACACCTGCGAAAAAGCCCATCGGAATCGATAAAACAAGAGCGCAGGGGCAGGAAATTACAAGAAAGACAAGGGCTCTATGTATCCACACCCTCCATTCCATTCCAAAAATTAAAGGCGGTAAAAACGCGAGAAGCGCGGCAAGGATTACTACAACGGGAGTATAAATACGCGCGAACCTTGTAATAAAATTTTCTGTTTTCGCCTTCTTGCTTGAAGCGTTTTCGACAAGATTTATTATATTTGAAACGGTGGATTCACCGAACAGTTTTGTCACTTTTACCGTTAACATTCCGCTCTGGTTAATACATCCCGACAGTACTTCGCCTGAAACATTCACGCTCCTTGGAACGGATTCGCCTGTTAAAGCCGAAGTGTCCAGCATCGAGGAGCCTTTTATTACTATGCCGTCAAGAGGAATTTTTTCGCCGGGTTTAACAATTATTAAATCACCGATTTTTACAGTATCAGGCGCCGCTTTTAAAATACCGTCATCGGTTAAAATATTCGCGTAATCAGGTCTTATATCCATTAAATCGGTGATTGATTTTTTTGATTTTTCAACCGCCAATTCCTGAAAATACTCGCCTATCTGGTAAAACAGCATAACACCAACAGCCTCAGGCGTTTCTCCGATCGCAAAAGCGCCGATTGTCGCAAGAGCCATCAGAAAATTTTCATCAAAAACCCGTCCTTTAACAAGATTTTTTAAGGCTTTAAACACGATATCAACGCCTAAAATGATATACGCCGTCGTGAATATTAAGAACGGTATATATTCGTTTTGAATAGTCAAATTGAGTATGAATCCTGCGGCATAAACTGCCGCTCCTGCAATTATTCTTAACAAATTGAATTTCATAATATTTACTCCTTAACGTGCTCAAAACCTTTCTTTAAAATGTCCTTTACATGACTGTCAGCCAGCGAATAAAAAACAATCTTTCCCTGCTTATCGTATTTAACAAGGTTTGTGAGACGAAGTAATTTTAATTGGTGGGAAATGGCGGATTTTGACATTCCCAGTAAAACCGCCAGATCGCAAACGCACATTTCACCGCATGAGAGAGCCCATAAAATACGCACCCTTGTGCTGTCAGAAAACATCTTGTATAAATCAGCCAATTCGTAAAAATCTTCCTCATCCGGCATTAACGCCCGGATTTTTTTAACCGTATCCGCGTGAATAACGTCGCAGTCGCAGACAGGCGCGTTTTTCTTCATTTTTTGCTCCTATAGTTGAATAACTGTTCAACTATAACAAATGTATAATATTTTAAATTATCTGTCAATACTTTTTTAAAAAAATAATTCATTGACAAATCATATATCTATAAGATATATTTACCTTCAGGAGGGGTCTTTAATGGATATTTCAGCTTTATTCAAATTATCATACGGGGTATATATAATCGGCGTTAAAGACGGCGAGCGAAACGCGGGATGTGTTGTAACAACCGTTTCTCAGTCCACGTCGAAACCTGTTACTGTAACGGTTTGTGTCAATAAAGAAAATTATACAAATGCGTGCATAAAAAAAACAAGCATGTTTTCTGTTTCAGTTTTATCGGAAAGCGTCAAAGAAAGCATAATCGGAACATTCGGATTTTCTTGCAGTAAGGACAAGGATAAATTTTCCGGTATCTCTTCGGGTTTAACAAAGTCAGGTGTTCCTTATGTAAAGGAAGGCGTAACAGCCGTTCTTCAATGCAAGGTTATAGAGTTTTTCGAAAATTTCACGCATACAATTTTTATCGGCGAAGTGCAGGAAGCTCAAAACCTGTCCGGCGAAAAGCCGATGACTTATGATTATTATCATAAGGTGATAAAAGGCAAAGCGCCAAAGACAGCATCAACTTATGTTGAAGAAATTCAGCAGCCGCAGTCATCAGGCGGTTTTTTCAAATGCAGTATATGCGGTTACGAGCATAAAATGACCAAGGAAGAGTTTGACAGTCTTCCGAACGACTACAAATGCCCCATGTGCCAGGTTGAAAAAAGCCTTTTAATTTATAACAGTTGATTATAAGAAAACTTTTATAAATACTTTCTTAACAATCCGATCAATTCATCAATGTCGATGGGTTTTCTGATGTGTCCGTTCATACCGGCGGCGAAACACCTGTCAACATCTTCGCGGAAAACATTGGCAGTCATCGCCACAATCGGGATTTGCTTGCTCAAATCCCTTCTGGTTTCGCCGAAGGTTAAACTCGAGGCATTGGTTTCGATAAGATTATTCTCGTATTCCCTGATTTTTACAGTCGCCTGATATCCGTCCATCTCGGGCATTTGGATGTCCATAAATATTAAATCGTATTTATACGGCGCTTCTGTAAACATTTTTACCGCAACCGCTCCGTTTTCGGCGCATTCAACCGCAAGTTTTGTCGGTTCAAGCAGCATTATTACTATCTCGCGGTTAATTTCCACGTCTTCTGCCAGGAGAATTGTTTTACCGATAAAAGCATCCGTATAATCGCCGCTGGTTTCTACATCATCCTGCCTGCTGTTTCCCGTATCTTCGCCGCGTTTTAATAAAACATTCAGAATAAATTTTGATCCCTTTCCCGGCTGTGATTCTACGGAAATATTACCGTCCATAAGCTCTATTATTCTTTTGGAAATTGTAAGACCAAGCCCCGTACCGCCGAAGTTACGCGAAGTTCCTGCATCCGCCTGTTCAAATGATTCAAACAAGCGGGATTTTTGCTCTTCCTTTATGCCTATTCCGGTATCCGACACGCTTATTTCAATGCGGCACATTCCGTTTGTTTCCGATAAAAGACGTGTGTCAAGCTGAATCGAACCTTCGTTAGGTGTAAATTTTACAGCATTTGACAGGAGGTTTGTAATAACCTGCGTAAGCCTTTGATCGTCTCCAATAAGAACATTTGGAACATTTTCATCGGTGTTCATGATAAATACAAGCTGTTTTTCATCTATACGCAGAGTTACAATGTCCGCCACTTTTTGCAGTAATTCGTCATATATAAAACTGACAGGCGAAAGTTCCAGTTTATTTGCCTCTATTTTTGACATGTCTAAAATATCATTAATTACGCCTAAAAGATGCTTTGACGCTCCTTCAATTTTAAAAAATGCGTTGTCTTTTTTGCCAATATCTGACGCGATTTTACCGATTGTGGTCATCCCGATAATGGCGTTTAACGGCGTTCGTATTTCATGGCTCATATTACTGAGGAAAATGGTTTTTGCCTTACTTGCCTCTTCGGCTTCATTCCGTTGTTTCTCGGTATTTAATAAAATCTTTTTTGATTCTGTTATATCCATTATGGCGCCGGCGATGCGTATTGCGTTTCCATACTTGTCACGGATTGATTCGCCGCACGCGCGAAAATAAAGATATTCACCGTTCTTGTGAAGAAGGCGGTATTCCACATCATAAGGTGTTTTTCCCTCAGGGTCGCTTAAATGATTGTAAATAGCCTGATGAGCGTCCGCCCTTTCATCAGGATGGAGCTTATCGTTCCAGCTATCAAATGTGTTCGGGAAATCGTATATATTTGAATATCCAAGCATGAACCTGAACTCATCCGACCATGAAAAAACATTTCCCGGATTCATGGGATCGTTATTTATTATTGTTACATCCCATAAACCTATTTTTGTGGCTTTTACTACAGCGTTTAACATTGTAAGCTGAAGTTCGTTTCTTTCCTGAATAAAATACAAATCTTTTTCACGTTTGTGGTTACGGATATTTTCGTCACGTTCAAACTTGACATCATCCATTGTTTTAAAAATACAGTTAACCGGAATATTTACATTAAGGGCGATTTTTCTTGCCATATCGCGGCATGTATAGCTTCCGCAGGAACCGCAGTCTATGTTCTGCTTTGTGTAGTCATTTTTACCAAGACGCTCAAAAGCGGCTTTTATATCTTCGTCATCTATCCTGGGTAAAATGTTTGTCTTTGGTTTGTACTCTCTTATAAAATCATCAAGTTTGAGAGTGTCCTGATACATCTTATACATATTGTCATAATGTTCTTTCTTTTGTTCCTGCGTCACCCTTCTTCGCTTGTCGCTCATTATTTTATCAATCTCAAAAACATTTCTGTCCGATGAGTAAGCAGACCCGATATTACAGCCTTCTTCGCAGTTTAAAACATCGTAAATATCCGGGAGAAATTTTTTGGGGGTTTTTGAGTATGTATCCAATTTATTATAAACGGAAAATCCTTCCGCCTTTGTAATATGAAGCTCCTTCCCCAGAAAATATTCAATATTTTCTTTTAAACCGCCCGGCATCGGAAACATTGAGCCTAAACCGCTTTCATCGTTGTCAAACTGCGCTTCTTCATCGGGGAGCGTAATATGGTTTCCCTCAAGATACCTGTGAAGGTATTCAAATGTGATGTTGTAATCGGCAAACCCCGTTTCCCTTATTTCTCCTGTTTTTGCCATACACGGCGAAAGAAGCGCGATAGAGTCTGTTATGCCTTTGTATTTTTTCATATATATTGAAATGCACGAGACAGGACTGTGTACGGCGGAAAGATACGGCAGTAAATCATGCCGGTACATTTCACAATAAGAAACGATCGCGGGGCACGGCTGTGTAATTACAGGCGTTACGCCGTGTTCCTTAAAATATTTAACATGAGCCCAGATACAAATATCCGCGCCTAAAGACACATCGTAAATTATCCTTACGCCGAGATTTTTTAAATATTTAAAAAGCTTTTTGTAATGGGGAATATTTGTTCTTATCGACGGAGCTGTAATCAGCGAAATCGGAACTCCGTTTTTTAAATCATTAAAAAATCTTTCGATATCGTCAACATAATATCTTGCCTCGTGTTTACACGCAGAAATGCATCTGCCGCAGACAATGCACTTGTCCTGATCTATTTTTACTTTAATGTTTCCGTTTTCGTCCTGATAGGTTATGTTGGTTGTTTCCATAGGACATTCGCGGACACATCTGTTACAACCGGTGCAGAGATCGTTCTTGGAATTAATAATACTCATAAAACAACCCATTTAATAAGCATTTTTGCAAGCTGGGGAACGGACATGGACATTCCGTTTTTTAACCAGTGCTGAACAAGCCCGATCGCGCCGTGTATCAGAAAAATGGAATAATATATCTCGTTTTCCTTGCTCTCTTCCGAAAAATATTTTGTTACCTGTTTATGATTAGTAAAGTGCTGAAATATTTTCTTCTGAAAGTCCAAATCGCCGTTTTCGCTTAACAGAACCTGAATCGAATTACTGTTATTTGCAATATATGTCAGCATTTCTTCGATCATTTGAGCTATTTCTTTCTTGTTCTGCCTGTCTCCGTACATATTAAGCATATTTTCAAAATAAGAAAATGTCTCTTTTTCAATCTGGCGCAGTAAATCGTATTGATCCTTGTAATGAGCGTAAAAAGTCGAACGGCTGATATCCGCAAGCGAGCAAATATCCTTGATTGTAATGCTTAAAATAGGTTTGGTTTTCATTAATTCGACAAGACTGTCCTGCAGGACCATCCTTGTCATACGAACCTTTCGATTTTCCTTTTTCTCCACCAAAACCGCTCCTGCCGGCCTTTTACCTGTAAAAATCTTATATTTTCGCAAAAAAAGACCTTAAATCATACAAAAACACCTTGTTTTGTACAGTTCATTCTACTTTTAAACGGACTATATGTTCTATTTCTTCATATATGTAGTATAATATTACTAAAGAGTCAATGCATGGAAAAAATATTTAAGCGGCCTGCTCTAATTGTAGGCATTATTGCGGCAATCACCTTGTTTTTAGGCATCCAGCTTCCCCGAGTTGAACTGGACAATAACAACCTGCGTTTTTTACCGGAAAATAACGAAGCTAAGGTTATATCGGATTATGTTGACGATACCTTCGGCGGACAGGTAATAATTCTTGTAGGGCTGGAGCGCCCTTTCAGGACTGTTTTCGACAGTGAATTTTTACAGCGTATCCGCGAATTTTCATTCGAAGCTGAAAATGTAAATTTGGTTAAAACAGTCAATTCTCTCATGTCTACGCAGTACATTACAGGCGACAGTGAGAGTATAATCGTTTCAGACCTGGTATCGGATGATTTTTCGGGAACGCCGGAAGAAATCTCGGAACTCAGGCGAAAAATCGCGTCATGGGATTTATACAAGGGCTCGCTTGTATCCGACGATCTTAGCGCGACGCAGATTCTCATCACCCTTGAAGTGTCTACCAAGGATTCAACAAGCCCGGAAGTAGCCGCTTCCTTCGCGAAAATCAGAGAAATAGCGGATAACATATTTGAAGGCGACGCGAATGTTTATTTCGCGGGGCAGGCGGTAATTAACGCTGTAATAAACGAATCGATTATAAAAGACAATGTTTTACTGTTTCCGATGGCGATTCTTGTGGTATTGGGACTGCTTTTCTTTTCCTTCAAGCGTTTAATTTTCGTAATTCTGCCGCTTTCGACGGCGATAATATCGGTTATCTGGACTGTTGGGCTTGCGGCGTTGTTCGGAGTAAAACTTTCGACAATAACAACCATAATGCCGATTATCCTTGTCGCCGTCGGACACGCCTACGGTATTCACGTTATCACCCATTATGTGCAGTCTATCCGCGAAAAAATACCGTCAGTCGAAGAACACCGCGTAATTGTAATTGAACTTATGAGAAAAATGCTTAAACCGGTTTTCCTTGCGGCAATCACCACCGTAACCGGTTTTATTTCCTTCTGCTTTACCCCGATTGTTCCGATGAGCGAATTCGGATATTACACAAGCATCGGCGTCATCGCCGTTTTTGTTCTAACAATGCTTTTTATTCCTTCAATGCTTCTTCTTCGCGGTCCCGGCAAAAAAGCGGAGGAAAAAAACGAAAGCCAAATAGAAGATGATAAAATCAGCAATTTCATCGCGGATCTTTTTCTCAGCATCGCAAGAAAAAAGAAAACCGTTCTTCTCTCAACAATTCTGCTGATCGCAATTTCAATTTGGGGTATTTCAAAAATAATCGTGGATAATTCAATTGTTGATTTCTTTAAAAATGAAACGGACATCAGCCGTTCGGACCGTTTTATACGCGAATATTTCGGCGGCTCCAAAGATTTAAACCTTGTCATTCAGGCTGACACCACTGAAGAACTTCTCCACCCCGATGTATTAACGGCTGTTGATTCTCTCGCTTATTATCTGACGCATTATGTTCCCAAGGTAGGAAAAGTAATAGGTTTTACAGATATAATTAAACGCGTCAACCAGGTGTTCAATGTTGACCAAAGCCCTGACGGACTTCCGCCGACCTCGGTTTCGCAGCCGGGCGGTTTCGGCAATAACGATGATTTCGGATTCGGCGATTTTGGATTCGGCAATTTTGGAATTAACGAACCTGCGCCTCCGCCCAGAGTAAGCGCGGGCAATTCTTCCGTTCTTGCCAAGACCCAGTACAGCACGGCGGACTTAATAAAATTTTTAGACATTTCATCGGGGATGTCGCCGAATTTAAGCGGCAACGAGCTTGTGTCGGGTTTAAAACGCCTTACAAATTACGACGGTATGGCGTACTATGAAATCCCGTCAGACCCCGTTCGCTACGGAAAACAGACCCCCGAAGACCTTCAAAAATTGGTCGCCAATTATCTGGTTTTGCTTGCCGGTAATGAAGACCAAAAATATTCGGATGATCCGTTTGAACCTACTTCCATCAGAATGATGATGCAGTTACGCACAACAGGAAGCGGTG
Organism: Treponema sp.; assembly: GCA_009788065.1. Taxonomy (GTDB): domain Bacteria; phylum Spirochaetota; class Spirochaetia; order Treponematales; family Breznakiellaceae; genus WQXQ01. The sequence continues at coordinate 44,236 of WQSF01000003.1, read as the reverse complement.
ATACTCAGAAGGTTTTTGATATAATCAACAACTACATCGCCTTGAACTTTCCAAAAAATCTGCGTACAATGATCTCAGGCGGCGTGGCGCTGGAACTTGCGGTTACGGATTTGATTCTGAATTCGCAGATTATCTCCATTATTATCTCCATTTTTATGATTTTTGTCATTGTTTCAATCGCCCACAAGTCGTTTTTAGCCGGATTTATAAGCGCGATACCCTTAATTCTTGCAGTTTTATGTAACTTTTTAATTATGGGGGTTTTTGGTATTAAGTTGAATCTTGGAACCGCGCTTATCGCGAGTCTTACCGTTTGTATCGGTATTGACGACGCTATTCACTTTATAGAATTTTATAAACGTGAATATAAAGCCGGCGAGCAAGGCGCGCTTAGGCGTACTTTCATCGCCTGCGGAAGAGCGATTTGCACTACAGCGATGTCTGTCGGCGTAGGATTTGCCGTTTTGGCATTCTCCCAGTTCAGAATCATCGCGGAGTTTGGTTTACTTACGGCGCTTTGCATGTTATCGACAACCATTGTAAGCCTTACTACCATGCCGGTACTGCTTACCGTTATAAAACCGAAATTCATTTACGGAGGGAAAAAATGAACCGTTTTATTAAAATATTATCAGCCGCGCTTTTATTAGGCGCCGCCGTTTCAGTTTACGCGCAGGATCAGAGCGCAGGTTCAGCCGCCGACGCGAACGCAATTATGAACTCGGCGAAAAACCGCGTCAGTTCCGATACCGTTTCTTCACGTTCGCGCATGGTTATCACTGCGAAAGACGGAAGCTCGACAGAAAGGGTTATCGACCAGTATTCAAAAGACGGACCCAACGGAGCGAGAACTGTAATCGTTTTCCAGCGCCCTGCCAATGTCGCAGGTTCAAGATTCCTGACGATGGATAACGACAAAGGCGGCACGGATCAATGGATATATCTGCCGAGCCTCGGAAGAGTGAGACGGATTTCCACCACTGAAAGCGGCGGCAATTTTATGGGCACCGATTTCTCCTATGACGATATTTCATCCATGGACAGGGATATTTCACTTGACACGCATACCGTAGTCAAAGAAGAAAGGATTAACGGCAAAAACTGCTATGTCATTCAGTCAATCCCCAATGACAGCGCCTATCAATATACAAAAACAATTACATGGATCGACAAGGATAATTATTTAATATATAAAGCCGAAATGTACAACCGCCGTAACGAAGTTGCAAAAATAATGGAGATGGCGGATTTTAAAGACGTTCAGGGACGCGTAACGCCGATGCAGACAAAAATTTCGACAGTCGCCGCAGGCACATCGACGACGATTTTTATGGAAATCATGAAATATGATGATCCGATTCCTGACGGGGTTTTTACCGTCGCTTATCTTGAAACGGGGAGAGCGAGATAACTCGGAAACGGTATGTTAAAAAAAATAATTCTTATTACATCAATTTGCATTTTAATTATCGGACATGCTTGGGCGCAGGATTTTGGTTTTGGATCTCCTGACGAAGACGAAACTCCCTCCAAATTAGGCGCTCTTATTCCTCCTGTTTCATTGGGCGGCGAAATATCGGCAGGAGTTATCGGGTATCTTAATGAAATGTCTGAAGGCGCCGGGCATATAAATACAAGAGAAATGTTTATGTTATCCGGCAAGTTAAAGTTTTCCGCGCAGTCGTCTTTTGCCGAAGGCGTAATAAAAATAAAATTAATACCCGCGATTATTCCGGTTAGTATTGACGAAGCGTATATCGGCGCGTTTTTTAAAGGTTTTGACATTTCCGCCGGATTAAAAAAAGTCACATGGGGCAAAGCCGATCAGTTCGGTCCGCTTGATATTATAAACCTGCCGGATCAATCAAAACTTTTTATAGAAATGGCGGATAACAGCAATCTTATGGACGTAAAAGTCGCAAACCCCGTTATCCATGCATCCTACAGATTCGGACAGTTTTCCAAAGTGGAGTGTGTTTTTCTGCCGAGTTTTGAGGTAGTCAGCATGGCTGTATCCAGCGCGTTAACAGGCGACTCTAACCCGATGTCGGCTTTATTAATCGGCTCAACATCGGAGAGATGGATTCCCGAAAAAATGAAAGATCTTGCAAAACTGATCCCGCAAAGCGAAAAAGGTTTAAAATGCGAAACATCCGGGCTTGATTACGCGCAGGCGGGACTAAGGTATACTACAAGCATTAATAGCATCGATATAGGAGCGCAGTATTTTTACGGACGAATGTTTCAGCCCGCGGTAAGAGTAAATTTAAATCCTATGGATCCAAATAATCCTGTTGGTCCGTCTATCGAAAATGTAGAAATTTTATTTAATAAATACCATCAGATCGGATTGGATTACGCGCAGGTTCTTGCCGGTTTTAATATCAGAGCAGAAGTAGCGGCTAATATAACGGAAGACCTTAACGGCGACTACGGGTATATTTACAACCCGTCTATCGGATGGTCTTTAGGTTTCGACCGCGATCTTATTTTCGGCATCAATATAAATCTTCAGGCAAACGGAACTATAAGGCTTTTTGACGATAAAGTCAGCTCTGCTAATATTTTTGATTCAAATTTTGACAATGAAGCCGGCGCTTCCATGACATCGACCCGTATTACATCCATGCTTTCCAAGAAATTCCTTCGGGACGAGCTTGAATTGCGCACCGCGGTTGTTTGGGGTATTGACAGCGAAGACTGCGTTATTATCCCTTCCCTGATATGGATAAAGGACAGTTTACGGGCAGCGCTTTCAGGAGGATTTTTCCTGGGCGATACAGAAGGGCAGCTAGGTCAATATAAAAATAATAATTTCTTAAAAGTGTCACTGGCTTACAGCTTTTAAAAACGAAAAATTTGTGGTATATTCATAAGATACTTCATAAAAGGAGAATTTCTTGGGTTTTACCCCTGTAACAGTGTATTTCTGCCCGTCCTGTAAAAAACCGGTCACGGAAATAAACAATAACAGTTACAACATCCACGAAACTACAATATATTCTGACGGAGTCAGGACGGAAAGTGCAGGGTTGTTTACCGCCTGTTTAACTCCCAGTCTTGTAAAATGCCCCTTTTGCTCGGAAGTTTTCTTTTTGAATAATCTTAAGCCGGTTAAAAAAAACATATCTCTTAGAAAATACAAGGAAATAATCGAACCCGATAAAGACGACTATATAAAAATTATCGAAAAAAAACAGTTTAAAACAATCGATGAAGAAATTGAAGCCCGCTTTTGTTTGTGGCGCGCTTTGAACAATATAATCCGCTATTCAAGACAACAGCATCGTCACAGCCCGGACGATGAAGCGCTCTTTTTCCGGGAGGCGGGACAGGAGTTATGGGAAGAAAACTGTAAAGCTCTTCTAGCGCTTTTGGAAAATAAAATCTCAAGCTCCAAAAATGAAAATGAAAATGAAAAAAACTCTTTATCCATAACGACCGCGGAACTTCACCGCAATTTGGGACATTTTGACACCTGTTTTGACATTTTAGAAACACTGCCCGACACATATGAATGGTTAAAAATAAAATATATGCCGAGAACAGCGTCTCACGACCGCCTTGTCTTTATTTTAATAACGCCTGAGGAAAAAGATTTTGTCAGCGAATGTCCCGATCTGAGCGATCCTGACAAGGCGGTTGAATATTATACAAAAGAAATTGAAACAAGCGGCTGCGCGTTAGGTCCGTATTATGCGTACCGCAGTGAGGCGTATTTAAAAAAAGATGAACTCGGACTTGCGCTTAACGATATTAACGCCGCTCTTTGTGAGGACAGTTGTAACGAAGAAAATTATTATCTTCGCGCTAAAATATACGAAAAAATGGGTGAAAACGAAAAAGCGAAATGGAATATTTTTAAGGCAAAACATGTAGAGGCTTATCACCAGGTATCTGACGATAATAAGCGCGAAAGTCAAAAACCAATAAGAGACGGAATTGACGATAAGCCGCTTATCAGTAAAGAAAAAATAACCGTTAATAAAAACGGCTCCGCAGTTTTTATTAATTTGGCGGCGCAAGATGACGAGCCTATAGAACCCGAGATACTTTATTCAGGCGGAGACAACGCGCTTTTCAGGAGAAAACCGGATCAATTTATTCTCCTTGAGAAAGTGCCGGATGATTTTTTTACAGACACGGAAGTGCGCGAAGCTGTTTTTAACAAAAAAGAAGTGATAATTTCAGAAAAATCATTAAATTCCTCAAGCAAATACGAGGCGAAAATCCGCCTTGTTACTGAAACGCTCGATTCTGTAGAATCGATCATTAAAGACGGCTACCCTGTCTTTACTTCCCTTCGGGCGCGTATCAGCGCCAACATCGACAGAACTGTAACAGACCTTATCGGTAAAGAAGATTTTATAAATCTTGCCGCTGTACTTGCAAGAGAAGAAGATTATACTCTTTTAAATAAATATATTATGGAAAAACTGCCTCTTAACGAAAGAGTTAGTTTTATTTTCGGGACATGGCAGCCTACTCCGCTCTATTACGTCACTACAAAAAGACTTGTCGGCTTTATGGAAGACCCGATTAAAATAATACGTTTTCTCGCCTCTAACGGTGCGGACCCCGACATGGCATGCGAAGAAGGCGACACTCCGCTTGGTAATCAATGCCTGGATAATGGATTACCTGTTATAATGAAAACTCTTTTAGAAGCCGGAGCCGATCCTAATTGTTTTACAAATGTAGAAGACGGGCTTATAAAACCCCTGCATCTTACCCTTCTGCCGTCGGAGGTGGACGAAGAAACCCAGGAATTCACGCCTGTCAAATCCAAAGAAATTGAAAAGGTGAGACTTCTTATCAACGCCGGAGCTGACGTAAATTATATAAGCGACGCCGGTTTAAGCGCTTTAAGCCATGCGATTAAAAATTCCGAAGGCGATGTAAGAAAGGAACTTGTGCGGATGCTTTTGGATAAAGGCGCGGATGTCGGCGCCGCGATTAACGCGTTGGAAGAAGCTGTTGAACATGAAATCCACTCGGCGGCATACTCCCTTTACGAAATATATTCAGGTCAAATCGAAGGCTTAAATGTAAAACCCGATTCCAGTCTGTCACGAAAATATCTTCTGCTGGCTGCCGACCTAAAAGAAAGACTCATTGAACCAGAGGAAGAAGCCAGATACCACGGAGAGATTTAAAATTTAATTTTAACAAACTATATAATGTTTCCAATTTTTAAGGAGGGGAAAATGGATGACAAAGGCTTAGATATTGCGGCGATAAAAGAAGCGGCTGAATCAGGAGATTCAAACGCGCAGACAAGCCTTGCCATGTGTTATTATCAGGGAGAAGTAATTGAGCGGGACTTTGGATTGGCGGCTTTTTGGTATACAAAAGCGGCTGAACAGGGGGACGCCGGCGCTCAGTGTCTTTTGGGTATGTGTTATGAAAGCGGAGAAGGCGTAGAAAAGGATACAAAAAAAGCTCTCTATTGGTATTTGCAATCCGCGGAACAGGGCGACGATATTTCACAGGGTATTCTGGCGCTTTATTACGAGATCGGCGCCGATGTTCCGCAGGATTTAAAAAAGGCGGCGGATTGGCACACAAAGGCGGCGACGCAGGGTAACGCAAGGTCTCAGTTCCACCTGGGTATGCTGTATGAAAAAGGCGCCGGTGTGGAAAAAGATTATAAAACGGCAGTTCACTGGTATACAAAAGCCGCCAATCAAGAAGACGGCACCGCGCAGCTCTATTTGGGAAGATGTTATGAAAACGGAGTCGGTGTCAGGAAGGATAAAAAGCTCTCCGATTTTTGGTATGCAAAAGCCGCCTGCGATATTTACGCGCTGGAATCGATAGATAAATATTACGAAGAAGGAAACGCAAAGGACAGCAAGTACAAAACCGCAGGCGAATGGTATCAGGCTTACGCCGCTGACGGAACTACCGCAAGAAATTACGCGTATTTTATCCGTGAAGTTAATGAAGAAGACATTGATTTATATATAATGTCTGTTTACTGGTACGAACAGTCCGCGTTAAAAGGAGACATTAGTTCATTTTATCAGCTTGCTTTAATGTACAGTTTTAACAAATCAAACGCCGAAAACGCGCGAAAAACATTTGGAGACAATAAGATTGTTCCAACAGCGGAAAGTATCGCCTGTTTTGTAAACAAATTTTATCCGTTATCCGAAAAAGACAAAAATATCAATTTAAACAAAAATGAAATTGAGGCGTTTAAAAAGAGAATAGAAGATTTAACCAAAATTTCAAGAACAGCGGGAATATTCTCTTTGGATGAAGAAACCAGGAAAGAAAAGAATATTGTTTTAAAAACGGGGCTTCAGATGATTATGGAATCTCTTGACGCACAAATTATCAATGTTGTTCTGGAGAACCTTCTTGCGGATTCTAACGACGAAACAAAGCAGGTTATACTTGAAGGTGTAAGCCGTATTCAACGCGGTTGCCTAGATTAAAGATTTTTATTATAATGCAGGCAGATATTATGTTAAACAAAAAACATGAAACCACGGCATGGCTTACCAGTATTTATTATAAGGAATACGGTCCGTTTACCCCGGACGAGCTTGCGCAGCGCGCCGCCAAACGCGAATTTGGATGGAATATGTATGTATACAGGTTCCCAAAGGATAATGTATGGCGGCCGGCGCGCGATATTCCAGAAATAAGAGAAATCCTTTTAAAGCATTTCCCGCTCAGAGAAGGAGACGAGGGTCCTTCAGGAGGCCTTGTTTTTAAGGATAAAAAATCAAAACTTATCGAGGTATCTCCTGCCGACGCAGGATATTGCATTTGGGAAAACGCTGAAAAAGCCTGCAAAAATTTTTCTTTTAACGGTTTTGGAGGCTGGCGGTTTCCGGGAAAGGACGAACTTTCCTGCGTTTCAGGCTATATAAGCAACCAGATACGCGAAGAGAGAAAAATAACGCAGACAAATGAATTTATTCTCCATTGGAGCAATGAACGCAACGGGGACAAAGCAACCGCCGTTTATACATGTATAGTCGAAGATAAATGGGAACCGTTAAAAAACAAGCCCGCGGACGGAACTGACAGCGGCCATTACATAAATAAAGACGGTATACTCAGAGGGAAGGATAAACAGCTTCCCGTAACAGAATGGCACCTAGTCCGTCCTGTACGGGATTTAAACATATAAATTTGACAATCCGATCTTGATCCGCCCGCTTAAAAGCGGATCAAATCTTTAAACTGATTACAGTTAGTTTGCGAGACGGCTCTGCGCTGTGTTTAAGCGCTCCTGCCATACAGGAGAATCTTTAGTTTCTTCCTGTCCGAGCATCTTTTTGCATAATTCGCAAAGATCCTCATACCTCGATTCCTGCAAATACAAATCCGCCAAATCATCATTGGATAAATTCGCTTCGGATTTTTTTATCGTATTGGAAGGCTTCGCAACAGCGGCCTTAACATTCGGGTTTTCGCAATAATCATCCGCAGACACCCATTTCGCGTCTTTCTTTACCGAAATTACTTTAGCTGGCGCTTTTGCGGCTGGTTTCTTCGCCGCGGCGGGTTTTTTAGGAGCGGCTTTTTTGGGAGCAGCTTTAGATGCTGGTTTCTTTGCCGCCGGTTTTTTCGCTGCCGCTTTCTTTACCGTTGTTTTTTTAACAGCAGTTTTTTTGGCAGCCGGTTTCTTCGCTTTAGCTTTCTTTACTGTTGTTTTTTTAACAGCAGTTTTCTTGGCAGCCGGCTTCTTCGCTGCCGCTTTCTTTGCGGTTGGTTTTTTCGCAGTTGTTTTCTTCGCGGCAGGTTTTTTGGAAGCGGTTTTAGACGCGGGCTTCTTTGCCGCCGGTTTTTTTGATGTCGTTTTGTTTGCCATGTTTGTCCCCTTTAGTTAATCATAATTTATATCCGGTATAGAATCAAGTCCCAATTATAAAATTATTATATCGCGCGTATATAATCATTTTTTATTATCATTATACGCATTAGAAGCGCGTTTATGATCAAGCTCGGTTTTATTCCACTCTTTATTCTTGTTATATATTGCGTCATTTATCTTTTGCAGTGAATCTGCTGAAACAACTTCCCCGCTTTTTGTTCCTTCCGCGTCTTCCGGTTTATTATCCGATCCGTCCTGAACCGCTTCTTTCGCCTCTCTCGCTTCTTTCGTTTCTTTCGCGTCGTCTATTATTTTAACAATGGCGCGTACCGTTTCTGACGCTTTTTCATAATATTCTCTTGCTTTTTGCGCAGAAACGGCGGCTTTCTTTTCACAAGCGGATGCGTCAGATGCGGCGTTCCTAATCGCCTGGGCTTCGCTGGTATTTTCAAGATTCTCTGCTTCGATTGACTGCGCTATTTTTGCGGCTTCTTCAGCGGCTTCACGCGCGGCAATCGCGGCGTCACTCGCATTATCCTCGGCTATCTCCGCCTGTTTATTTTTACTGACGGCATCGCCTACCGCTTTCTTGCACTGAGCTTCTTTCTTCGTTTTCCATGCGGTATCGAAATCTTTTTTTGCTTTAATTACCGCTTTATACGCGGATTCCGCTTCTTTTTCGGCTTTTTCCGCGGCAATCTCATGAACTCTCGCGGCAGCTACAGCCTTTTTAATTTCTTCTTTTTTCTCAAAGGCGGTTCTTTCTTTTCTTGCCTTCTCAGCTTCCTCAGCCTTCTTTTTCTCCCTTTCTTTTTCCGCCTTTTCAATATTTTCTTTCCATGTTTCTTTTACTTTTTGAAGCTCAGGTATATTGATAATAAGTCCGACGCTGGTATCATCTCCCTTGCCTTTAATCGCAAAATTGTCGGCAAGGTCTTTTAACTGCCTGCAGGTTGATTCATAACCGTCGTCAGCGTAAGCGAGCGATATAGTACGGTATAGACGGGTAAGCTGTTTTTTATTCTCATCCTCGTCAACAGGATAATTGTCATCAATACCGTCAGTGCAAAGATATATCGCTATGGGAGCTTCTTTTTCCGCGTTAAATGAAAAATAACTGCGCACTCCGTTTTCACGATCCAGTATATCGTTATCGCTTAAAGATGTTGTGACGTTAAGATAGCATTTTTCATCCCACGGAACCGGCTGTTCTCCCGTACCGTTCTTGTAAAGAACCGTAAAACGTCCGTCGCCGATGTGAAAACCAAACCAGTAATCCCGAGACATCGCGGCGGCAATTAATGTGGCGCCGTATGCCTTGGAAATAATTTCGCCTGCACTGCCTGTCTCATTGAACTCTTTTTGCGCTTCCTCGAATCTTAGCCTGTATTTTTCTGTATCAATACTTTCCAATTCATCTTCTGTAAAAGGATTTTTTTTAAAATGATCCAATACCATGATATTCCATGAAGCTACAATACACCTGATTAAATTTTCACGAAGCAGGCTGTCAAATTTTTTACGGGCAGGATAAACGCCGGGTCCGAATAATTTAACCTGCGATTTCCCGATTCCTTTATCATGATATTTTTCGATAAAATTAATGAATTTTTTAATGCCGTCCAATGTACAATCGACGGCGAATTTCGACCCCATATCACTGCGGAAACATGTAGAATCTCCGTGTCCGTCAGCAACTACCGTAATGCGGACATCATTATCCTCATAAAAACCGGAGTAATCCTGACAGACTACCCCGTTTTTTATATGACTGCCGCCTATTACATGAACCGCAAATGACCTGTAGTCTTTCATTACCACATATCCGTGTTTGAGTTATCAGGAGCGGAGGCGACATCGTCTTTAAGTTCATTAAGATTGTTAATCAACTCGTCTGTCTTCGCGTTGTCCGGATCACCCTGCGTCGGGTCTGCTTTTGTATTGGTGCTTGCAACTTTGGAAGCTGTAACGCTTACGAATTTGATCATTTTAGCCAATATCGCGGGCGTATGAGCTGTTAAAACAGTTTCCTTGTTTCCTGTGAAAGCGGCAAGAACGTCTTGATCAGCGTCATCGCCTATGGCTATTGCGACTTTTACCGCGGCTTTAAACCAGTTATTTCCCTTTAAAACGTCCAATCCTGCCTGCCAATCGTCTGTAGGCGCGCCGTCCGAAAGTAAAAAGAGAGCCGGGGCAAAAGAGCCTGTAGCTTCCAGCATAAAAGCTTTAGTTGAAAGTTTTTCATTTAAAGCTCTGCAGGCGGCTCCGAAATCCGTAACACCCGCCGCGTCAATGTTGCTCCAGTTAAAATCGTCGGCTTCTACAGGACCGCTCTTTGTGATCCATGACGCGCCTGAAGAAAATTCAAGAGCCGCAATTTTGATAAGCGCGTCCGCGTTTTCAGCCGACATGCTCCTGATCTCCGGGAGAACTTCTCTAATGGCCATGTTCACAGCGCCTATTTTGCTCCCGTCCATGCTTCCTGAAGTGTCAACGATAAAAAATAATACCATCGTCCTTCTTGGAATCTCAATTTTGTCTGTTAATGACATGTTCTTCTCCTTAAAATAAATTTATATAACTTCAACATTTATCAAGCCGAAATTAATTGACATACCTTTTTGCAGTTTTATGGAAGCTCCGGGCGCTATGGATGAGCCGTCTCCCAAATTCCAAACGTTCTTTGTTACATTTTTTAACATATAATCTTTTCCTGACAAGGAACCTTCGCCTGTAACTGTTTCATAATCATCCGATCCTTTTTCAGTATAACATGCGTAAAGTCTTGTCTGCTGGTGTATCGCGATATTGTAACGCGGCGTTTTAAGATACATGGGAAAGGCATTTTTCTTGCCGCAACTTTTACCGGGACAGGGATTCGGATTTACAGGGTCAGCAAAATAAATTTCACCGCATGACGGGCATTTATAAACTTCCGATCTCATTTTGATAAAAGCGTACAGCCATTCCATTTCCAGTATCCGTTTTTGCGGATCTTTCATCAACTCCTTGCTGAACGCTTTAATAAACATATCCTGAATATATTTGGGCAGGAACGGCCACTTGGTTATCGGGCCTTTGTGAATACCCTGCACAGGCCTGTTTGAATCATCCTTAGGGTCCCAGATAAAAACAGGATTTTCTCCGTAGATTCTTTTTTCGGCTTTAGCGTCCATACAAGGAGGGCATGCGGCTTTTCCTTCCAGGGGATGCCCGCTTACCCAAAATAAAAATAAAATAACTGAAAGAGAAAAAGCGTCTGTTTGCACATCCGGCTTCGCGCCTTTTACAACGATTTCAGGTGCCATATAACGGGCTTTACCGGCGATACCGGATGATTTTCCGTATTCTGAAACATTGTCATTATCGCAGATTAAAAGGTTTCCGTTTACAGGGTTCATAAAAAAGTTGCCGTCGTTCAAATCCTGATAACTGAATCCTTTTTGGTGCAGGGCGCGAAAGCCTGCGACAAGATGAAGCGCGGTGTTTACCATCGCGGTAATACTTTTATAACCTTCTCTTCCAAGAAGGAACATCGTAAATTCCTTATATTCGGGGGGGCGAAGTTCCATGATATAACCAAAAGCCGTGCCTTGCTTTTCGGTAATTGCTTCAGGCCAAAGGAACGCGTTGGTCGGTTTTCCTTTTTTAATATTATTCTCAAGATTTTCGTAGAATTTTTTAGGGTTGGCTATTTTTTTACCTGAATACCATTTAAGAGCCTTTTTCTTGCCGTCATAATCAACTTTAAAAACCGCTCCCTGTCCGCCTTCCCCGAGTTTTTCGCCGACTACGATTGTTTTAAAATCTTTTGTCTGAATCTTATGTCCTTTTGGCAGCTCTATCATTGTCTTTCCCCCTGTACATTAATTGATTTAATTAGTAACCGCCGCCTGAAACGTCGATACTCTCTTTAATTTGTATTTCGCCTGTCTGTCCGCACCACGGGCATGTATAACTTAACGCGTTTTTTTCCTTATTGGAGCTTTCTTTTTTTATCTTGTCGCCTAAACAACCGATCTTGCCGCAGGAACACAGAGCAAATCCGCCGTCCTTACAGTGCGGGCATCCCGGATATCCGCTGTCTGTACCGCTGACATTCACTTTGTTGGCGTTAAATCCTTCGTTTTTCGCGACATTTTCTTCGATAGGAAAAGCCCATGTACGAACCCATGCGCCTCCGCGTTTCTCAACGCGCATTCCAAAGCAATTTCTATTCTTGGAACATTTTCCCAATACTACAGTCGCTTCTAATGGCCCTGCCATGTTCACCTCTTTGGACTCCGGCAGCTCATCCTTTGCCTTTGATGCCTGCCATAAAAAACCTATTAGTGAAATTAAAACATTTTTCTTTATTTTTTACAATGCCTTTTATCAGAGATTTTGGTAATAATTCCTAAAACGCTGCAGGGAACTCCAAGATTTTTATAATAAGATGTAGTTTGTATCATCATGCGCACCATATATCCTCTATATTTATTAGAAGGCTGGAATTTAACTGTCTTATTTGATTAAGAAGATGGTTGCGCGCTGGCCGGAGTTTGTTTCTGAGGTTTTGCAACAAAAGAATCAATTTCACTGCTTGACCAAAAACCATATTTTTGGTTTAATTTACGTGATTAGGGGGATATAGCTCAGTTGGTAGAGCGATTGGTTCGCAATCAATAGGCCTGGGGTTCGAATCCCCATATCTCCATGGGATAACAATTAGCTGTCAATTTCTAAGTTATAAATTAATTAAGAAAAGCGGTTAATTGGGGATTATGTCTTCTTGACATTTTCTGGTATTTTTGGCATATTTTACTGTATCATCCGCTTGTAAGGTGCGCAATTAAGCCACCTTAGCTCAGTTGGTAGAGCAGCAGACTGAAAATCTGCGTGTCTGGAGTTCAATTCTCCGAGGTGGCAAGCGATATGAAGAGCTAAGCGATCAAGCTTAGCTCTTTTTTTTTCAGATGACCTGTACCATCGGGCTATACAGCCCGTGGTGTAAGGAAATTTATTCATACGTTGCTCACGCAACGCTCACCATCCAGCCTTTGGTGTCGGGGAGTTTACCGTATTGGATACCTTTGAGGGTGTCGCGGATATCGGCGGTAAAGTCGCCTGTTTTTCCGTCGTTAAAAACGGCTTTCTTACCTTGATAAGTTATCGAAGAAAGAGGAGTTGCCCCTGCGGCGGTACCGCTTACGAAACATTCCTTTGTTTCTTCCATCGCCTCATCTATCGATATTTTACGTTCGGTTGTTTTTATGCCTTTGTCGCGGGCAAGTTCCAATATGCTCATTCTTGTAATACCGGGTAAAATAGTATCGCCTAACTCGGGCGTTACAAGTTCTCCTGATTTAAGATAGAAGAATATATTACATGACGATCCTTCCTCGATGTACTTACGGTTAGTTCCGTCTAAAAATATACACTCCATGTAACCGGCTTTTAGAGCTTCGGATTTTGCGAGAGCTGATATTACATAATTTGAACAGGCTTTTATCCAGCCGGTGCCGTTAGGCATAGCGCGGACTTTATTCGAAACAATGGCGTCCGAACTGCCCGATGAAAAATAGGCGCTCACAGGCGTATTTATAACCATAACATAAGGCTCTTTTGACAGGTTTACTCCTATTCCGCCTTCGGAAATGGTAAAGGGCCTTATGTAAACGGCATCGGCGTACATAAAGGAATCTTTTTCCCATTCGCTTTTATAATGCGGTTTAAAGCCAAGAGCGGCGTTTCGTTTAACGGTTTCCACGCAGGTTTTAACAAAATCTTCTTTTGGGAACGGAGGCATGCAGAGACCTTTCATCGAAAGCATGAACCGCTCTCCGTTTTTATCCGGCCTGAAAATGGAGAGACCTTCGTTTTTTTGAGGAAAAGCTTTCAGCCCTTCAAAACAAGCTAGACCGTACTGGCTTGTATAATTAACAAGCGGCATATCTTCATAATAATTGCGGGAATTTTCCAATTTGACACGTTCGACATCGCTCATTGCAGTTTCTTCTTCCTGCGTTTTATGAGGTTTTTCGATGTATTCATCGATCCATTCCCCGTTTAAAAACCGGGCGCGGTAAGTGATTGGATACGTGTTTAATGCAAATGCCATAGTCTACTCCTTGAATCACTATACAATTTTATTATTTTTTACACAAGAGAAAAATTATAGATTTTTATTTCTTCTTTCTGAGGTTCATCATTTTTTTTCTAAAAGCTTCCGCTATATTAAACAGATTGTAGAGACATTTCTTATACGGGTAATCCCAACTGCCGGGACGATGGATTATCTGTCCGCCGAAGCCTGTTTTAAAACGGTACAAGCCTGCCATCGGATGGTTTGGATTATCATCCGGCGGAATACCGAAAAGATCGTATGTCATACAGCCTGTTTCTTTAGCGTCTTTAATCGCTTTCCATTGAAGCGCGTAGGGCGCCATAAGATTGCGCTTATTGTTGGAAGACGCGCCGTACAAATAAACCGCGTCTTTTCTCCTAAAAAGGACAACGATTGCCGCAAGAATTTCGCCTTCATGGCTTGCGGTATAAAGCCTTATAGAGAGATCATCCTTTTTCTGTTTCTCGTACAGTTCAAAAAGAGTTTTGTAATAATTAAAACCATGAACCGCGATTCCGTCTCTCTGCGCTGTTTCTTTTAAAAGATTATAAAATATCCCTAATTCCTGCGACGTACATACATTTACAATTACGCCTTTCTTCTGCGCAAGAAAGATATTGTACCTCCACTTTGATTTCATTGACGCAAGAATATCATCGCAGGAAGCGTTTAAATCGATTATAACCGTATCAGGCGGTTGAACATTGGCGGCGGCGATTTTGAAACCGGCATCTTTTAAAAGCGCGGCTTCATTATTGAAATTTTCATCGCCGTCTAAAAAGAACCACGGAAAATCGAAGCGTACAAAAACTGTATTACGCGCAAGAAACGGCTTTAATTTTTCTGCAAGTTCCGCCGCCGCATGTTGTTTTTCCGCTTCTTTAAATTTTAACGGTAATTGCGGACCCCACGGGATATATGCAAATGTAAAACCGGGAAGAAGGCGGCGGGAAAGGACAAGCAGGGGTGTGTTTTCTTCTCCGTTTCCAAACCAGTCAATCAAAAAAGCGTTTGCCTTCCAGTCAAAACGGGATTTAAACTCTCCCCACACGGCTGATTGCAGGAAAGACTGTCCGTTCTCACAAACCGCCAACTCCGCTTCCGTGATTTTTAAATTAATGGACTTCTCCTTCGGGGATTACCGATGTTTTAACGGGATTTCCATTTAAACACAGTTTCTTGTCTCCTGTTATAACAGCATGATCTTTTACATAAATCGGATAGGAAAAAAATGTGTCTATGTCTATTTCCAAAGGAGCCGATCCATCTTCGCCTTCCGGTAAAAATCTTGTACCTGTAGGGCAATCGCCGGCATCTAAAACCTCGACTCTTTCCGCGCTCTGCCCTTCTGCGTTCACTCCCTTATTATCTCCTGCGGCAAGGAGCATTCCCCTTGATTCAATACCTCTTAGTTTTGCAGGTTTAAGGTTGTAGGCGACTATTATTTTCCTTCCAAGTAATTGCTCTTCTGTGTAGAAAGGGACAAGCCCTGAAACAATCTGCCTCTCCTCTCGGTTTCCCGTAACACCCTCCCCTGTTTCAAGATTGATAATGTACAGCTTGTCCGCTTTTGGGTGTCTTTCTATTTTTTCAATTTTAGCGACACGTAAATCCAAAACAGATGAAAATTGAACCGTCTCTTTCCTCTCTTTCTGAGTGCCTGAATATTTATCGCGCAGTTCTTCAATCTTTTCATCTTCAAGCTTTGAAAAAAGCATTTCACTTTTTATTAGAACATCGCCGATTCCTTCCGGCTTTCCCATACTCTTCCAGTCTAAATTTTCTCCGTGCTTAAGATCAAAGAACGAGGCAATTTTCGCCGCAGCGTAAGGTATATAAGGTTCGATTAATACCGATAAATCCCGTACAAGATATGTAAGATCTCGTATAACAGATTTTGCTTTTTCAGGATCATCGGCTCTTAAACGCCACGGTTCATTGTCCTGGAAATATTTATTTGCGAATGACGATAATTCAAAAATCTCGCGGAACGCGTCCCTTAATTCAGCCTTGTCAAGTTTTTTTGCTATTGAGGTTTCGTATTTAACAACTTCTTCCCAAAAACCGGCATCACTCGCCGCCTGCGGTATTTTTCCGTCATAATAGCGCGTAACAAATGAAAGCGTACGGTTTACAAGATTGCCCAGATTGCCGATTAACTCTCCGTTTACTTTTTCCTGAAAATCATTCCACATAAACATTGCGTCAGATTTTTCGGGTCTGTTGTAGAAAAGATAAAAGCGCCACACATCAGAGGGGATTTCGGTCTTCATCGCGTCTGTTCCGAAAACACCTACTCCTCTTGATTTTGAAAATTTACCGTTTTCGTAATTCAAATATTCAGTACTGGACATATGGTGTAACATCGTCCAGTTGCCGCCGCTTCCTAAAAGACTTGACGGAAATATTACTGTATGAAAAGGTATATTATCTTTTCCAATAAACTGGAATAAATCGACTTCATCAGGTTTCTTCCACCAGTAATCGACAAAATCACGCCAGTTGCCTTTTTCCTCTCCCAATGTCCCTGTAATTGAAATATAGCCTATCGGCGCGTCAAACCAGACATAAAAAACCTTGTTCTCATAACCCGGTTTAGGTACGGGGATTCCCCATTTTAAGTCTCTTGTAATTGCGCGCTCTTTAAGACCGTCGCGTATCCATGCCTGGGTCATCTGAACGGCGTTATGCGCCCAGTAACCGTCTATGCTGGCTTTTTTAATCCAGTCTTCAAGTTTATCTTTAATGCGGGGAAGATCGATGTACAGATGGTTTGTTTTACGCAGCGAAGGAGTGCTTGAACATGCAGAACACTGCGGGTCTTTTAAATCGACAGGATCGAGCAATTTTTGACAGGCTTCGCATTGATCTCCTCTCGCCTCGGCGCTCGCGCAAACGGGGCAAACCCCTCTTATATATCTGTCTGCAAGAAATCTTTCACACTTGGAGCAGTAAAACTGCTCTATCGTTCTTTCGACAATTAACCCCGCCGCGTCCAATTTATTAAAAATATCCTGAACAACTTCGGTTTGAATCCTGGTTGAAGTGCGTCCGAATTTGTCAAACGCAATGTTAAACCATTTGTAAATATCCGAATGGATCGCATGATACCTGTCGCACAATTCTTTCGGATTTATACCCTCTTCTGCGGCTTTATTTTCTGTAGCGGTTCCGTATTCGTCAGTACCAGCGATGTACAGGCAGTTATAACCGTATAATCTGCAAAAACGCGCGAAAGCGTCGGCGGATAAAACCTGTATAAGATTTCCAAGATGAGGTTCATTGTTCACATACGGTAATGCCGATGTAATTAATCTTCTATTCATAGTAGTTAATGATAACTAAAATTTTAAGACACTTCAATAACCTAATGCGAGAATTTTAATGTAAATTCGTTAGACCATGAAACGCCTGAATCGAGAGTAACAGAAAAGACTGGTAATATGCGCGTCGCCTGATACATATCGTATTTAAATACCGGAAAAAGACAGCCTGTAAAATTATTAACCGAAGAAAGAAGTATCTGCACTTCGTTTTTAACATCAAGTATTTTAAGGTTATTTGAATCCAAAAGACGATCTATCGATATATCTTTTCCGCCTGAGTCAACCGTATAAAAACGGACAAATTCATCACCGACTCCGGCGAAAGAAAAATCAATCTCGGGAACAAACAGGAAGCTCGCGGTTTCTTTATCTTTATTTACAAGCTGATATGAAACGGATAAATTGTCTTTTTTAAGCAGATAGCATTTATTAATTTCAATATACCCGAAAGGAACATTATCCGCGCGTACAGGAAGTTTAAAACAGGATTTTCCTTTTTTATCCTGTGTTACTTCTTCGTATTGTTCATGATAGCAAAAGCGTCCGTTATCCGGCAGAATGTTAATCAAATTGTCAAATTTTTCATTTGCGGGAAAAAGCATATCAGCAAACGCGATACGTTTATTTAAATTGTCAGTACCTGCAAGCCTCGTCTTATCTGGTTCGCTTGATGTTCCGCAGTCAAGATAATTCCATTCCTTCGGAAGATAGTCCAGTTCAAAAATACCAGCTCCCGTATGCTGAATGTAGCAGTTAATTTTTTCGTCCTGAAAAATAAATTCTTTTTTACCGTCAAAATTGAAATCGTATTGAATTAATGACGGCACGAACAATCCCTTTTCGCGCGACAGTTTTTCAGCTCTTAAAAGAGAGCTATACGCCGACTTTCTAAGTTCGTTTCTGTATTGTTCGTTCCCGGCAGAAAAAAAGCACGAATCCTGCGCCTTCCACATCTCTTCCCTTGCGTTAAGTTTTCGCGCTTTATCACCCTTTAACTGGTTTATTAAAAGGTTTGTAAATATCATTTTTGAATATATGCCGCTTACATCGGCATTATCAATTAAAAATCTGCGCGGGGAAAAATCATTTTCGAGAGACGTGGAATTGGGAAAACTCGCTTTTTTGAATATTTTATATGTTTTTAATATTTTAAAAGGCAATGTAGAGCTTACGATATTATCCGACAGCGAGATTTCTTCAAAAAAACGGTTCCATGCGGTATCCGGAGCTTCTTCAGGCGAGGAAGAAACAGATTCGGGAAATACGCTTATGATTTTGTCCGACTTGCAGTTTGGACAGATTTCTTTAAATTTATTTTCCATGTCGACAAACACCTGCGAAAAACTTTTTCGCGAAAGTTCCTTTTCCACAAAACGCGAAACCGGAAAAATCGCGACAAGCTTTCCCTGATCTTCGCTTAAACACGGTTTAAAAAGATCCGATCCTTCCAGTCCCGCCTTTTCAAATTGATCCTGCGAAAGAAAAGTGTAATTCATGTCGCTTGTACAAAGAGCGACTGCAAGATTTTGCTCCCATGCCATACCGGGCACCCAGCAGCCGGTAGGACGTTTTCCGAAATGTTTTCTAAGATACGTTGTCATAAGTTCAATCTGCCCGATTCTGTCCTGCAAGGAAATGAGCGGGAAAATAGGTTCGTAAAATCCTCCGCCAATAATTTCCGCTTGTTTTCTGGACAGCATATCTTCTATAAGCATAAAAGATTCGGGATGCGTTCTTTCCACCCAGTAAAGTAAAACGCCTGAATAATGCAAAACCGCCTGAATATTCGAATAACGGTACAGATTGGAAACAAAAGGACGTATTTTAGTTTCGTATACAAATTCAAATTCGCTCTCAGGCGCTCCTGAGGGTACATGAGCATGCGAACCCAGAATAAGGTTAATTCTATTTACAGTTTTCACCCTGCGCCGATCATCCTAAAAAATAATAATGAGGCGGCGGTAAAAATAAGAGACAGCATTCCCATAGCGATAAGAACCAGAGGTTTCCCGCGAAGGAAAACCGGAACTGCTTCCAGAGCCGCGCGTTTTCGAATTTCTCGGATTATTAAATTGATGATAAAAACACCGGATGAAAAACCAAACGCTAAAACCAGAACATCAAAAAATCCGCTTGCCATATTCATGCATATAAACACCGCGACGGCTGTAGTTCTGCCGGGAGAAGTTACAAATGTTTCTTCTTCTCTGTCGCGTTTTATCACATATTTAAATATTAAATATTCAAAACAGTCATACACAATTACGCTGACAGGAAATAAAATTACATAAATATATAGACCTGAAAACAGCGAAATTACTATTTTTGTAAAAAAGAGCCATATTAAGATTATGGAAGAAAAAACGAGACCTAGTTTAATGAAAGCCGGCATATTAAGACTGTTTTTTGATTCAGCGATACCTTTAAGTCCCAATCCGCATTGCAATACCAGATTCATCGTAAGACTTGAGTAGATTAAAAGAAGATAGAACGATATTTGAATCATCAATGCTCCCCTCTATTTACTTTCCAATATTGATACAAACAGATAAAATACCCAAGCAGTAAAAGCGCTCCTGAAGAAGCCGCGAATATGCCTATCGGGAAAAACGCGCCAGCTTTAAAATACACAATTGTCACCATCCCCTGATAAGTTCCCGGAAACGACAGCGAGCAAAATGATAACGGTTCGCGGATAATGGAAAAAACAACAAGCAGTCCGGCAAGGGAGGCGGCTTGAGAGATTGAATCGGATACATTTTCAAATATATCGGTATGCGCGTTTTGTATGTGCGACTGCATTTGCTGAACAATCCCTGAACCTGTGCAGAATATCGGAACAAATAAAAGGATCATAAAAACTTCCAGCGCCGCAAACGGGCATACAATCCAAAACATGAAAATATAAAGGCTTCCGTAAAACGCCGAAAAACATGTATAGATAGAAACCCTTCCGTTTTCAGGGAATATTTTTCTTCTTGCGCCTGTTATAAAAAATGTGAATGTAAACGCGGTAAGCCCGTAAACCCAAAATAAGCCTACGGCGACAGTAATCGCCCAAGAAAGGCGCGCGGACGCCATTATCAAAATACCGGCACCCGTTAGTCCGCCAAGCGGAGAGAGAGAACCCCAAAATGAATGTTGTCTGCTTAAACTCATCTGCCTCCCGCCTCCGTTAATGCCGCAGTAACATCATGCGCCGCTTCTTCGATTCTTGCCGTGTAAATATTCAGAATACTCTTTGGGAATGAATCAAAAACCTGAACCGCATGAGCGCTTAGCGGAATAATTTCTTTTACGATACAGTCATGCGAAACAAACGCGCCAAGCGGAATGAGTATACCGTCCTGAAAAGCGGCAAACACAAACATTTTATCCTGCGAGGCGCGTATTGAATACCAATATCCAAAAAGATTCGTATTACCCGTTTTTGGCTGTATATACGCAGATACCCTGCGCGAATCATTATTATTGGAAAGGACACTGTTCACCGTTCTTAATAAATACATGGACTGCAGAGGCTGTGTCACAACCCATAAGACAGAGATTAACAGTAGTAATCCTATTATCCATCCCAACATTATTAATTTATCTTTCATAACAGAGTCTCCTGAACTACCGAGGCTCTTTTGGCATTGCTTTCATTTTTCCGTGGAAAAAATATTTTTTCTTCGATAAGGCGGATAACAGGCGTTATACAGTTAATTAACGCAAGAGCTATGAAACAGCCGAAATATTCCATGCACTTGTAACGGAAAAACCATGAAAGAACCGCTCCAAGAATAACGGTAAATAAAATACCGGGTTTTAACTTCGCGCCGCTTGCAGGTTCCGCCGCAAGAATAAAAGCCGCAGCTATTGTACCGCCTGAAAAAATACCGTACAGTAAATCTCCGTTCCAGTACAAACCCGAAACGTCACCTGCAAACCGAATTAGAAAACCGTAAACCGTAAGAAAAATTAAAGGCACCCATCCCCGGTTAATTCCAATCGCGGTAATAATAATCGTACCGATCAAAAGAGCGAACAATCCTCTGTCTGTAATTGTTGACTCGCTGCTGTTAAACAGAAGATTAATATAACCTGAAGGAAGTTGAACGCCCGCTATGGAAAAAACAGAATTATTAAAAAATTCTGTAATAGAACTGTCCAGCGGACTTACGTCAGGCGCCATTACCATTTCTGAAATCGAAGGAATCTCGGGAATGGCATTTGCAAAACTTACAGGCCATGAAAACCTGATAAAAAGCCAGCCGCCCAGAGCAGGATTAAGCCAATTCGATCCGAGTCCGCCGAAAGTGTATTTTACAACTATAATCGCAAACGCGGTTCCAAAAAAAACATAAACGGGATGAATCTGGTTTGGCAGAATTATTGACAGGATCATCGCCGTAGCGGCGGCGCTGCCGTCTTTTATTTTTGCTCCTCCGTGTTTACGCCATGTTATTAGAAATTCCAATAAAACCGCGGTAAGAAGCGCAGTGACGGCGATAACAAAAGATTTTCCTCCGTCAAAGAGAGCGGACTGCAATACGCAAAGGAACGCGCAGATGCAAATAAGCCACATTCTTCCTGAGCTTGGATATGAAATATTAATTTGAGGTTTATAAACATGGATCATTTTTTGCTCAGGCACTCATATCCTCCTGATTCTTTTCCAGAATTATTTCCGATAAAGGAAGAGCAGACGGACAGACTATTTTACAGCATCCGCATCCATGACAGCCTGTGTTCTCCGCGTATCCAATCCCAAGCGTTCTTATTTTTTTATATGTGTTTTGAGGATCAAGCCCTATCGGGCACACTGCCCTGCACTCGCCGCAGTTTATGCAGTTCTGCTGACCGGGAATAGCCGCCTGTGATTTCGCCATTGCTACAATCGCGTAACAGGTTTTTCCTACAGGTTCATCCAGATACATTACTTCTCTACCCGACAAAGGAGAGCCGATTAATATTCTGAACGGTGATTCGATAAAACCTCCGCATTGTTCTATCACATCGCCGATTCTGGTGCCGATTCTTACTTTCATTATCTGCGGTTTTTTTACCGCGGAGCCGCCTACCGCGACATACCGATCCAAAACCGGTCTTTTATGAACAACAGCGTCGAAAACCGCGGCAAGAACCGCGGGCCCAAGAATCAAAAGAGAACCTAAACTTGCTCCTTCTCTTTTTTCGTAAGATCGAATTGCCAGTTCCAATTCTCTTGAATTATGCTGAGGATAACGCGAGCTTGTGTAAACAAGAGACGTTACTATTTCCGGCTGCGCGTTTGAAAAAATATCTGCGGCTCCCGCCATCAGCATTTCTCCCAAATCTTCTTCCCGGTGAGAGACGGCAAAAATAACCTGCGTAACTTTCTGGCAGGCTTTGGCGACAATCGCCGCGCCTTCGATTACGGCATTTATCCTGTCGCGGCATAGCGCGTAATCGGCGACCAGCCATGAATCGTCAAAAACACATCGTACTACGAGCGTCAATTTTTCTACTTTTCTGGCGGCGGAAATTAATTTAGAAAGCGGCCTTTCTTTATTGTCCATTTCTACAATTCCGCACTCTAAAATTATTTTTTGAATATCATAACTGTTAAGCCCGCTCCAGATTAAGACATCTTCTTTCTTGCCAAGTTTCTCAAACGCTCCTTCCATTTTTATAACAAGAGCGTCGTAACTTATATCATCTCTGTCTTTCCATGTTACTTTTTTTACAACTTTGCCGGGAACTGTAGCATGCGCGTTAGCGGTGTCTTCCGAGGACGCCTTGCCTACCAGCATGCCTTCGCGCACATTATCGCCGATGGCGACAATGGGAGAAATCTGTCTTGCTTTATTTCCGAGCGGAATAACGGATACAGCCGGTAAAAAAGCGTTTACAGCGGCGGATTTATCCGGCGCCGTCGGGTCATTATACGGCAACCCTCCCCTCGGAAAAGAATATTTCTTCATAATTTAAGCGTCCTTTCGGGAACCTGATTTCTTTATTAGCATTATACAACAACGGCTTATTTCAGTTAAGACCCGTCTGATGCGGCGTTCCCGAAAACCGTTTTATTCTGCTAAAATTGATTTTTCCGGTATTTTCGTCATTTTTTACGACGATTATACCGGGAAACAGGAACAGGAGTAAAACCAGCAATGACCATTTTTCAGAGACACCGGCGGAACCTCCCGTAGTATCTGTTTTAACTCCGTTATTCACATTGTTAAAAAATTCCATCAAGTGCCTTAACGGGAACGGCGGATAATCACTTATCCTTACAGATTGAGTTACTTTCGTTCTGTCTATCGAAGGAAGACCGTCCTTGTCGATATAATATTCGGGAAAAGCCGCAGAAAACGTACCCATCTGATGCGTTGAAAAAGACGACTGATAAGTTATGTGTTCCAGATAATCCTGCTCGGTTATAAAGACATCGAATTTTTTATTATAATCGTAATTGCCTGACATATACGGCATAAAGAACAGCGTAAAAACAGCTCCTATCGCAAACGGCAGAATATAAACGGGAAAAATAAATTCGGGAAAACGCTGTCTTACAATTATTAACGGATTAAACCTTCTATGCTCAACCCCCGAAAACGTCACAATTTTTAAAGAAAAGAAAAATACGGCGAACGAAGCTGTCGACACAGCGATCAGGAATAAAAGATGCAGTTTGGAAAAAATAACTAAAATCGCAAGCGCTCCCGCGAATACGGGAAGAAAAAGCCAGTAAAATCTGTATGGTATAATTACCTCTTTATATATGGTTTTAAATTTTAGGGCATTCTCTCTTAGAGGCGGCGGATTAATAAGTTCATTCAACGGTTCCTTAAGCATTATAAAAAGAGCGTAAAGAATTGCCGCCGTTCCTATCCCCGCAGCTCCAAAAAAACCAAGCGAGGAAAGAACCGGTATCATGGGGATAATATTTACAATACTTCTGTGGGTCTTTCTTTTCAGATAACATAAAAGGAGAAGGCATACACAAGATGCGGCATAAACGATAAAGAAAAGCGCTAACGGCCTTCCGATTCCGTAATATTCTACAGAATAAGGAATGTCCCCAAGAAGTTCGTCAAATTTTTTATCGAGCAGGCTTGAGTTCCAGTTACCCGCGACAAGAGGAATATAAATAAAACGTTTATTATCCTTTATAAAAACTTCGCGTAACTTATCCGCGTAACCGTCATTGCGCGGATCGAACGGAAATATCCTTGACGAATATTGATCCAGCGGTATTCTTTTTATTAAATCAAATTCGTCCAATAAAACCCACTGCGATGATTCTGAAACAGGAGAGCCGCCGAAGAAATATTCGCTTGATTCAAGAAGCGAGCGGATGTCCCTGTCGCTTATGGAAGATTCTGTCGTAAGCACCGCGTATCCGCCGCGAAATTCTTCATAACCCATAGCGGAGCCAAGGAAAAGAAGAGCCATTGCCGCTAAAAGCGAGATAAGACTTGCAAGTAAAACGGATTTAAAAAAGGACATGCGAAAACCTAAAACAAATAGAAGCAGAACGCAATTAAAATACCTAAAAGTGATCCGACAAGAACTTCTAAAGTAGTATGACCCTGTATTTCCTTTACTGAATGAAATTCCACCCCTGTTAATTTGGCGGATTGCTTTCCGAGATTGTTAAGCGCTCTCGCCTGTAAACCCGCGGCGCGCCTTACTCCTACAGCGTCTCTCAGCACTATCAGGGCAAAAACAAGACAGAAAATAAAAATATTTGAATCGATTCCTTCGTAAATGCCGACCGACGCCGCAAGAGCGCACACTACCGCCGAATGGCTTGACGGCATTCCGCCTGTACGCCATATCATCGTTTCGATTGCGTCCCATTTCTTGCGTTTTTTTGTTGTAAGCAGATAAAAAACCATCTTTAAAATTTGAGCGAGAATAAGGCTGGAAACGCTGGAAAGGAATATCCTGTTTTCCAGTAAAGACTTAATGGCCGCTGAGGCTGTCATTTCAATACACTACAAAAATACGTAAGTTTTGTCAATCTCACACAGAAATATTCATAAATTTGTGATATAAATCTTATATATGGAACTAATAACAGGCGAAAATGACGCGGGACGAAGGATCGACAGAATCCTTCGAAAAAGCCTGAGAGATTATCCCCTTTCTTTAATACATAAACTTTTACGGCAAAAGAATATACTCGTAAACGGAAAACCTGTTAAAGCTCAGGATCGCCTTGAATGCGGAGATATTATTACAATTAATATTAAACTGCAAACAGATAACACAGATCATAAAAGAACAGTATCAAAAACAACGACGGTTCCGCATATATTATGGGAGGGCTCGGGGCTTATCGCTGTTTATAAACCTGCGGGTCTCGCGGTTCACGGCGATAACAGCCTTGATAATATGGTCCAATCCTACCTTATAGACAAACTGCCTCCTTCTCTGTCGTTTAAACCAGGTCCGCTCCACAGGCTCGACAAACCGTCAAGCGGTGTTGTAATTTTTTCCGCAAGTTTACAAGGAGCAAAACTTTTTACCTCTCTTTTGCGGGAACGTAAAGTTAAAAAAACATATTTGGCTGTTGTAGAAGGTATTATTAATAAAGACGAAAACTGGCAGGACGAACTTGTCCGCGACCACGAAATAAAAAAAACATTCGTTTCTAAAGAAAAATCAGATAACAGCAAAACAGCTATTACCAAAATCATGCCGGTTGCGCAGGAAGACGGTTACACGCTAATTAAAGCGCGGATTGCCACGGGAAGAACTCATCAAATACGCGCTCAATGCGCGGCTCACAATCATCCGCTTGCGGGCGATGTTAAATACGGCGGAAAAAAATGCAAAGAAGGATTTTTCTTACACGCATGGAAACTTGAGTTTTTAAATTATTCTATCGAAGCTCCTGTCCAACTTGCGATGTTAAACATGAATCCCAATCGCTTCCCTGATGGCATCTACAAGCGTCTTTCTGTCCTCATGTCTTCCTGAAAGGCACGGTATTTCAACTAACAGAGGATACGAACCTGACAACTGCCAGTCAACAGCTAAATCGCCCAGAAAATCGGCGGTATCTTCCGTAATTATTAAAATTTTACAGTCTCTTGAACTCTCATTATTTCCTTCTGTGACATCCTTAAATGCTGCAACGGCCTCGGATACGTCACTTACGGCTGTCCCGTTAATACCGATAAAACGGAAAGCGGTAACAAGTTCTTCATCGCCGATAAAAAAATAATCCGTAAAAACCCTTCCTTTTAATCCTTGAAAAAACGCGGATACTGTATCCGGGGTTTTACAGGAATAAAATTAACAGAGCTACAAGAAAACCCCAAAGGCAAATACCTTCGGCAAGCCCCACTAACGGAAGAGCTTTTCCGAAAAGGTCCGAGTTCTCGCTCATCGCGCCCATCGCTGCCGCTCCTATCCGCCCTACAGCAATACCGCCAGCGATACATGAAAGCCCGACAGCGATACCGGCGGCAACCGCTTTTATCGAATCCGCAGAAGCCTGCGCATCTGACGCGTGATCCTGCGCAAACAGAACAGCGCCGCCCGCGCCGCTAATCACCATAACGCACAACAGCAGTATTATTTTTTTCATTGTAACCTCCATTTAGCGCGGCAAACCTGCCCCGCATAATAATCAAAAATGAAACAAAGTTTCATTATAACTCTTTATGTTGAAAACGAAACGGCGCAAACTCAACGCCTGTCTCAACAAAAAATTTATTAAAGAATTCGTAATATTGCAGGCGCATCACCTGAATCGCTACGATTAATCCTTCAAGCGTTATTATTATAGCATTTCCTACAATCATTATTAAAGCGGCTGAAAATGCGCCTGCCGTGCCCGAACCTGTAAGAGAGTCAGTAAAGAAAAAAATGATAAACGAAAATACAGCGTGCGCAAGGGCAAATGCTCCAACGCGCAGAAAACTTGCGGTATTGGAAATATAAGAAGAAACAGTATCAAGGATTTCGACGAATCCTTCCATCATGAAAGCGAAAAGACCGCTTTCCATATGGAATTTCCGCCCCGTAAAGAACCGCCATATTACATGACCGAACACAATAAAGAAAAGCGGTATACATATCCCCAATATATCAAGCTTGTAAAATTTTCCGCCTGCGATCAGCTTTACGGCGATAAAAACGGCGTACCAGAACATTAAAAGCCCCGCAAGCCCTGTCTTTGAGAAAAACGCCTGTTCATATTTTTTAAACATACACCTGTTTACTATATTTATTATTAACCCCAGAGAATTTATCACAACGCCGATAGCAACGGTAAAAGCGAAGAAATATAACAGTTTTATGATACTGCCGCCGTGTTCAGCCATCGGCAGAATTTGTAAAATTCTGTCTCTTGGTTCGCCTGTAAAAAATTCTGTTATCGCTCTTGCAGGCGCTATTAACAGAGTCTCGTTTGCAAAAACAGAACCAGAAAGAAATCCCATAATCATTGACGCGATACCGACAGAGATTAAAGGCGTGGAAAATTTTCTAAATCTTACGAGTTTTTTACTGCTGTGTTTAATTATAAATCCTGTAAGAAGCAGAACAAAAGCCTGCCCCATGTCGCCGAACATAATTCCAAACATGATGGTAAAAAAGAAAGCCACTAAAGCAGTCGGATCGATTGTTCCGTACATGGGGGCGCCGTAGGAAAATACAACGCCTTCAAATCCTTTAACAAAGGCTGAATGTTTCATCGCGACCGGCACTTTTTCTTTACCGCTTCTGATCGAAGGGACTTCGTAGGGTTTGAAGGCGTTTACAGCGATCCTTCCTTCGGTTATCTGCGATAAATCTTTTACGGTTTTTTTTACAATATCCGCAGGTATCCATCCTGAAAAATTATACATTCTTTCTGTCGCTTTAAACCTTGCTTTTATCTCTTCGATAGTTAACGCGCATCTCCATGATATTAAAAGTTTTTTTATATCAGGCATACATTTTTTAATAAAAGCATCTTTCTCGTTTTTAATTTTATTTAATTTTTCTTCGCCGGCAATGCTCTGCTCTCTCAGGTTTGCCATGATCTCTTCTGGTGAACCGCACATTTCAGGGATTTTAGCAGGCTCAAAGGGTAATTGGCTTAATTGCGCGTCAAGAGCGAAGCGGCCTTTTTTGGATGTCGCGGCAAGGATACAGTTGTCTTTAAGAGGAATTACCGCAACCCTGTCTCCAAGGTTTTTCCGCAGTTTATTTAGCTCGTCAGGATCAAGACGGCCAAAGCGCAGTGTAAGATAGGAAATATCCTCAAAATCGGAAAATTGCACGTTCATGTCGGAGAATACTTTTAATTCATTTATCGATTCCTGAATTCTCTGCAATTCATGAGTTGCGCTTTCTTCGCGATCTTTTAAATCCTGCGCAAACGAACAAAGATTTTCCGCCAGCGTCTTCTCTGTTTCCGACGGAATAGAAAAATCTTCTTCGATTTGATTATTTATATTATTCCCGGAATTTACCGCTTTTTCATTCCCGAAAGCGCTGTCATTAAGATAATCCGAAGCGCTTTTTAATCTTTCTACAAGGTTTTTTATAGACAAGACAGTCTGATTTACAGCGGATTTTTCTTCTTCAGGAAATTGAATCTCCGATTTTTTACCAAGATATTCGATAACGGCGTCCATGTCGTTTTTTAAAACAACAAACTCGACATATTTCATCCTTCGCGGGAAGAGCATCAGTTTTCTCCCTTAGATTCCGCTGTTTTTAACACGGACGAGCTTTCCATGCCGAGGGCTATTGTTTCTGCCGTACTTATTAAAATATCTTCCTCGTACTGCATAAGTTTTATAAAGCAATAAATAGAGCTTAACGTTAACGGATTACTGTGAAACTGATGATACGCAAGAGCGCGAAGGTAAGCGCAAGCCGCATTTTGAAAATATCTGGGCATCGCTATCCAATGCCTCGCGTCCTCTTCAGGATTAAGAAATTTTTCCCATCTCCAGCCGTCCCAGTGCCGGCGTATATCTAGATGAAAATTTAAAGATTCATTCGCTCTTGCGATAAGCGACTGTTTTTTCTCGAATATTTCTCCGTGAAACCTTAAATCCAGCAAATGTTTTTTTACCTGTTCTTCAGGCATGTTGTAATATGTGCGCAGACGCAAAGCCCAAAGACAGTTGCAGATACATATTTCATCCGCTATTAGCATTTGCGCGGTTGCGCGATCTTCACTGTCGAGCTGAGATAAACTTTCCAGCAGCTCCTTGTAATAACCCATGTCCAGCGCCGCGCCTGTATCAAGCAATTCGCTGTATTTATAACCTTTAAAAGCCAGTTCCAAAAGTTTTACAGAAGGCGTATAAGATTTAATTACGGGAAGTATTTTCTCAAGGGTTCTTTTTTCTATCCGTCTTTTAAAATCAGCGAGAAGCTCCTTGTCGGGAATATCCCTGCGATGCTGCGAAAACACCAATTTATCAAGATCGTTCAATGAATGAAGACCGGAAAGATACGACGCTCTTTTCCCTAGAAATGATTTTCCGATAATACCGCAAGCCTTGGCGTATGCAAAACCATTATCGTCAAACATATACGTTAACCTTCTTGTTCGATATATTCGTTTAAAAGGGCGCAAAACTTTTTAACATCGGATTCCACGCCGGATAATTCCAGGCGGCATCTGTCAAGCGCTTCACTGTACTGCTCTTTTATTTTTTCTTTTTCCTGTTCCAGTTGAGCTTCATGTTTTTTTATTTCAATTTTTATACGTTCTTCATAAGCCGTGCGGTTTCTTTCCTCGTTTTCATGGATTAGTCTGTCAGCTTCTTTTTGCGCTTCATTTACCAAAGAAGAAGCCTGAGCTTCAACCGTCAGCAAATGTTCAAGCGTACTTCCGGCAGCGTTTTCTGCAGTGGTATTAACCATAATCAGGATTGTGAAGAAAGCATTTCTTCGAATTTTCGAATGATCTTAAACGCGCTTTGAGGATCTTTCTGCGCTTGAAGCTCAGTTTGAAACTGCGGAATCTCCATAAGTTCCGCAAGGTGTTTTAAAAGCCTTAAGTGTTTCTCTGAATCTTCCATCGGGGAAATAATCATAAAAAGAAGGTACACAGGCTCCCCGTCCAATGAATCGTATTGTACGCCCTTTCTTGAAATTCCAAGCACGCCGCGCAGGGAATTCACCGCGGTAGTTTTGCCGTGCGGAACTGCGATCCCCTTATGAATACCGGTTGACATCTTAGCTTCGCGTTTTACAATAGCGTCGAGAATTTGATCGTGAGCGCCTGATTTATCCGCCTGACAATAGTACGCAACAAGTTCCTCGAAAGCTTCGTCTTTATCCTCCGCTTCCATGTCAACTTTGATAAACTCAGGTAACAATACGTCTTGCAGAATCATAAGTACCTTATTTATTAGTGATTATGCCCTGTGTGATCGTCATGATCATCGTAAGAATCAGCGGTATTGGAAGCCGACGGATTCAATTCCTCGTCTATCCACTGGGTGGAACTTCCCTCGGTAACAAGCCTTCTGGCTTCCTCTTCTATGCCAGCTCCGCCCGGAGTACGGCTAAGAAGAGCAAGACCGAAACTGATAATAAGAAATAACGCGCCCAGAACTGTAGTCGCGCGGGTAAGAACATTGCCGGATCGGGAACCAAAAGCCGTATTCGACCCGCCGCCGAACATACCGCCTAAACCGCCGCCTTCGTCGTTTTGAATTAAAACTAATAATACAAGAAATATTGCATTAATAACGAAAAATACAAGCAATACTATCGATAAAATTCCCATTTTTATAGCTCCAAAATAAGATATAGGTTCAGTGTATCAAAAATGAAAAATCATTGCAATACATCAGGAATTGTAAATTTTACTGTTCGGCGGGACGGATTTAATAATCCACATATTACCCCCGATAATACTGCCGCGCCCTATGACGGTTTCCCCGCCGAGAATCGTGGCATTAGCGTAAATTGTCACATCATCTTCGATAGTCGGATGACGTTTCTTGCCGCTCTCCTCTTTTTTGACGGAAAGCGCTCCAAGAGTTACACCCTGATAAATCTTTACATTTTTACCTATTATTGTCGATTCTCCGAAAACAATACCTGTGCCGTGATCGATGAAAAACGACTCGCCGATTAGAGCCCCGGGATGAATATCAATGCCGGTTCTTCTGTGAATAAGCTCGCTCATCATGCGCGGAATAAGAGGCACCTGCCGTGAATAGAAAAAATGAGCGATACGGTGAACAACAATCGCTTGAAACCCGGGGTATGAAAGAATCACTTCGTCGGCGCTCATTGCGGCAGGGTCCCCACGGACAGCGGCTTGTAAATCTTTTGCGAGATTAATTCTTATTCTGGGCAGTTCTTCAAAAAATTCTTCGATGATCATCGCGGCGACAGCTCTGCATCCTTCATGCCCGCAGCTTAACGCTCCCAGCCGCGCTGAAAAAGCAAGACTCTTCTCCGCTTCCGATCTGAGAGCGGCGGAAAGATTGTTAACCTTCCGCGCCGTTAATATTTTCAAATTATCCTTGTCTGTTTCAAGATTCTCTAGATACCCGGGAAATAACAATTCTTCCAAACCGCGAACGATATGATCTATGCTTTCTCTTCCCGGAAGATTGACAGCCCCCGAATGATTAACCATGCCGTGGGAATTATAATTATCGAGAAGCGTTTCAACACTTTTATCCAGTCTGTTCATATTAATCCGCGTTAATCCGCGGTTCCTGTGTCCCAATTTTTGCGTCATGCGCCTTGTCTACCAGCGTTGACAGATCGCCGCCGCCCTTAAAGCGTAACACATTTACCATAAAAATATTCAATTTATTTACGATATTCGGCGGTAGAAGGTTGCCGTCAACTTCTACAGATAAAATCGGGTAATTGCGTTCTCTCGCCCACGGGGTAAAAAGCCCTTCTATTACACGCCCGATAAGGCATGCAAACGGTGATATATTAACAATACCCGAATAACCGTCGTCCATTGCCGCCGCCGCCGATCCTGAAGAAACCGCGATTTCCGAGTTAAGCTCCGGGCTTACAAAGTGTTCCAATGAATATTTCATAATATGGCGCATATCATGCGGCGTTTCCGGGATAAGGCCGGTCGGTTCGAGTATGCTAAGAACTTTCTTTTCGATATGATGTTTCCACCATTCTTCGATCTGAAGCTTTTTCAGGTTTCTCGAAGGCTTGGAAAATAACCTTCTTCCCGGTTTTTTAAGCCCGATTAATTTTCTAAGAGAATATTCGCGGACAAAATCAAGATAGTGAATCCATTCGCTTATTCCCGCGATTTTTACAACAATGCCTCTTTCGCTCATCAGTTCGATTAATTCGCCTACGGCAAAATCATCGCGGCGAACATAAATCTCGCCCACGATAAGAACGCGCGGGCAGTCGGCGACCTTTCGTTTTTGCGGAATTTTTTTAACATCGGACGCGACATGTTTCAGCTCCTTCCATAAATTCTTGGGATTATGCTCGACAGCGCGCATTACCCTCTGCCATGATTGTTCAAATTCTTTTTCGGCTTTTACCGGGTCTTGCGCTGTCGCCAGAAGCGAGCATTGAATATCCTTTAAATAATCGGAAAGCACAAGACCGATCCACATTTGCTTCGCGAAACTCGGTCCGAGTTCTGTGTAGGAATTATCCGCGGAAAGGATAAAGACGCAGACATTTTCCAAACGCAAATCTCTAAAAAGATTTTCGTAATAAACATAATACTGCCCTGTTCTGCACGGGCCTGTAGTTATCGGCACAAAGAGAAGGTAAATCTCGTCTTTACGGTATTTGTCGCTGAAGAAATATTCAAGCGCGCTTCCCAAAACAAGATGGGAAGGAACACATTCTTTTCCCGACGCGTGGGCTCTTGCAACCTGAATTGTTTTATTGGTCGCGACAGGCATCGCTTCGGCATTAATTCCCAAAGCGCGGATAGCGGCGCCTATATATTCAGTGGAAATATTCCCCATGTTGGAAAGAAGAACCTTTACCTTCTTGTTGTTAAACACAGGAATTTTCTCGCCTGTCTTAACATTGTCTATTCTTATATCAAAATTACCGTCGCTCATTTTCTCGCTGACAAAGCAAAGTCCGTTATCGTAGCGCTCGGCTTCAATCTCGTTTTTCTTCGCGCGGTAGCCGTCAATAATATCGAGGAACGCTTCAACGCGGGTATCAACGCCTGCGTCCGCTGAATGGGAATCCAGTTCCAAAACAAGGAACGGTTTCTGCCCCATAGTCCATTTAACATAATGCAGAATAAATGAATCAGGAGCACAGGAAAAGTTGGTTATAAATGTAAGATAGATATTTTCTTCATCTTTTAATAATTTTGACGCTTTTAAATCCTGCTGGCCGAAAAACCAGTACATATTCGGAAAAATTTCCTTGTCGCGGAAAGGAAGAATATCAAACGGAATGATTGAATATCCGCGCGTTGTAAATTTGCGCGGAATACCCATATTCGCTTCAGGCGTAAACGCGTTGTACGGTCTTCCAAGAACGGCGATTACAGGACGATCAGCCTTACGCGCGTCTTCCAGAGCTTCAAGCCCCATTTTTTCCGCTGTGGCGAAATATTCCTTTTGTTTAGCCCATGCAGTATTAAATGCTGTTTTTGTTTCGGCTTCGCTGATACCAAGAATCCTTGTCATATCGCAGAAATGTTCGAGCGCTTTCACTTCACCGTGTTTAAAACTGACAACCAAAGGCAGCCATTTATTAGGATCGATATCGGGAAACGCTTTTTTCATGTAGTAAGGGAGAGCCTGCGTAATCGGACAGAAGTTCGCGTGAACGTCATCCTCATAACTTGGCATATCGCGAAAATGCGTCAACAGAACATAATCCGAACCTTTATCAAGACAATCCTGAATAGCGCCGTGCGCGATCTCGGCGGGAAAACAATACTGCGCTTCGGCTCTTGCAACCCCCGCATGAGCCACTTCGGTAGATAAAAATGTTTTAATACCAAGTTCATGGAAGAACCACGAGTATAGCGGATATAAAGTATGCACGGAAAACGCTCTTGGAATTCCAATCACATAGTTTCTGCTATTTGTTTCCCGCGCGGGAGCGGCAAATTCTTCAAAAAGCATTTTTTGGCGTTTTTCCACGTAATCAAAAACCGGTATGTCGTTTACTTTCTTGCGCATGTTTGTGTACTTGTTACAGCGGCCGCCGAACATGTATTTGTGGCTGTTTACATTTAAAACTTGAATCGGGCAGAGGTTTTCGCAAGACTGACAGGCGAAGACGCGCTCATAGCCGATTTCACGGTTTATAATGTCGTCGATAACGACGCTCTGCTCTTCAAGCAATCCTTCGTCGTGTTTGCGTTTTGCAAGAAGAGCGACGCCGAAACAACCCATAAGTTCAGGCGAAGGCGGAACAAGAATTTCCTTGTTTAAAAGCATCGCAAACGCGAGAGGCACAGCGGGGTTTTTCGCGACGCCGCCCTGCAGGAAAATTTTTCCTCCTATGGTGCGGTTCCCCACGACACGGTTAAGATAATTCGCCACAATGGAACATACAATCCCGGCTGTAATATTTTCCTTTCCCGCGCCCTGCTGAACAGCCTTTCTGATGTCGCTGTTGATAAACGCCGAACAATGCTCGCCGAATTTACACGGAGCGTTTGCGTCTAACGCAATGGGACCGATGTCCTTCGCGCTGTGAATCGACAAGTCTCCGGCGGCGGATTCTTCCAAAAATGAACCCGTTCCAGCGGAGCAGGCTTCGTTCATCGCATAATCGATGGGTACGCCGTTTTTAAGAAGAACATACTTCGCGTCCTGCCCGCCGATTTCAAATATGGTTTCTACGCTTTTATCAAAATAAGTTGTTCCGACAGAATGAGCGATTATTTCATTGTATACACCGGGCGTTTCCAAAAACACGCCAAGAATTTCGCGGCTGGAACCTGTCGCGCTTACAAGGCGGATATCGATATTTTTACCGCCTGTATCGGCGATAACTTTTTCCTGAATAATTCTAAGACATTCTTTAAGAGCTTTTACAGGATCGCCGTGAGTGCGCCCGTAATGGCTCGCCGCAATTTCATCTGATTCAATATCGACAAGGCAGGCTTTGGTTGTGGTAGAACCGCCGTCAACTCCCAGAATATATTTTCGTCCGGTTTGAACCTTGCCGCCGGTTTTATCAAAAATTTTTACTTTTTCTTTCCATTCGCGTAACGCGCCCAAAGCTCCGAAACGCACGTCGTTTGTACGCAGAAGTTTACCGGCTTCAGGCAGCAGACTTCCCGAATCAGGAGCCATAACGGCGGCTCCGAGCGCTTCAAAAACAGGCGCGGTTTCGGGAATGACAAATTCAATCTGCGGCGCTTTTTCGCGGATAAAACGGATGATGTGACGGTTAAGAGTAATACCGCCTGTTAGCGCAACCCTGCCCGACGTCACCTTGGCGCGTTTTAAAAAGTCGATTACTTTTACAGCCATCACATCGGAAAGCGAAAGAACGATATCTTCCTTGGTCGCTTCGCGCTTGTTGAGCCTGTGAGTGCAGTCGCTCTTCATAAAAACGGAACAACGAGTGGAAAGGGCGTACACCTTCGCGGTGTCAGGAACCTTGTCAATGTCGCTCAAACTCATATCCATACGCGCAAGCTGTTGTTTTAAGAATTCTCCGGTGCCGCTTGCGCATTTATTGCCTGAAAAACTGTTGACAATCTTTCCGTTAGTATCCAGCGAATAGACGATTAAGTCTTCGCCGCCCATGCTGACGACCGCGTCCGCTTTAATGCCCAGACTGCGCAAAGCCGCTTCAACACAGAGCGGTTCCAAAGTGCCGCTTACATCAAACATAAAACGGCCTTCGTTGCCGGTTACAAGAGCCGGGATACCCGGTTTTATCTTGCCTTGCGCAAGAAGATTATGAACTGCCGCGCTAAAATCACCCTCATGAGGTGTAGAATCCGCCCAAATTACCTTGGTGTCTTCCAAAAGTACCATTTTTAGACTTGTCGAACCAATATTTATACCAAGAGACTGCATTTTTACACTATATCAGGGGTATTTAGTTGATTCAAGTACTGTACTAGCAGGATTTTACGCCTTAGGCGCGAAAGAACAGAGAACGTGATATAGAATGTATTTACCTGAGAATTAAATCCGTATTAGAATAACCATGAAGATATGACAGGCTACCCTTCCATATTGCTAACATTCACTGCAGGATTATTGTCTTTTTTTTCTCCATGCGTGCTTCCGCTGATACCGTCCTATCTGAGTATACTTGGCGGCGCCGGAGGGATTGCGGTATCTTCGCAGGATTATGAGAACACTAATAAAAAACGTTTTATTCTTTTCGCGACTTCATTGTGTTTTGTTTTAGGTTTTACGATTATCTTTATAATATTCAGTATTATTATATCTACCACCTTTTTATTAATGGGAGGCATTTCAAAATATATACGAATTGCGGCAGGGATAATCATTATTGTATTAGGCGTAAATATTCTTTTGGATTTTATCACAATTTTAAATTATGAAAAACGTTTTAAAATAAACAGTAAACCACGGGGGTTAATCGGGGCTTTCTTTGCGGGAGCGGCGTTCGGCGCCGGATGGACTCCGTGCATCGGTCCGATTCTTACAGGCGTTTTATTTCTTGCGGGACAAAACGGTAAAACAGGCGTAGCCGCTCTTTATCTTGCGCTTTATTCGCTCGGACTTGGCATTCCGTTTTTATTATCCGCCGTTTTTTTTGACCGCTATCTTGTTCCCGCGAAATGGTTTAAAAGTAAATTGCCTATAATTAAAAAAATCAGCGCCGCTGTACTTATAGTCATCGGATTTTTAATTTTAACGGGACAATTTACCGTGATTAATAATATAATACAAAAATGGCAGTACCAGTACATTTATTGGGCGGAAGACAAAGCTCTTTTTTTCCAGATTATGGCAAATTGGTTGAAAATGATAAATTTATAAGATACAATAAGGTAACATGAAAAAAACTTTTATATTCTTTAACGTATTTCTGTTTTTTCTCCTGCCGCAGTTATCCTTTGCGCAAGTATCCGAAGACATTGCGCGTCTTTTAAAAAACGCAAAAATTCAAGTTTACAGCAAAACGGCGGATATGGAAGATTTTACTCTGCCGCTTCTTAACGGTGAAAATATCACCCTTTCTTCATTAAAAGGAAAGACAGTTATATTAAATTTTTGGGCGACATGGTGCCCGCCGTGCCGCGCGGAAATGCCTTCCATGGATACTTTTTATAAACGTTATAAAGACAAAAGTCTTGAAATACTGGCAGTCGATATAGGCGAAAATATTAATACGGTGCGTCAATTTATTCAAAAAAATAATTATTCATTTCCCATACTGCTGGATACAACAAGGCGGATAAGTTCGATATACGGCATTGAAGCCATTCCTACAACTTATATAATCGACCGTCAGGGAAAAATAATCGGGCGGGTTGTGGGAAGCATTTATTGGGACACACCCCAGGTTTACGCGGCATTTGATAAACTGCTGAATTAAATATTACATCTCAATCCTTGGGACGCTGGCTGAACCTGCCGTTAACCTGCTCTGTTTTTATAACATTTATAAAAGCGGCAGGATCAATTTTCATGATCTCGGGAATCAGCTTTTTTATCTGGGTGGCTGTGACAACCGAATAAAGAAGAGTGCGTGTGTTTTTGCCGCCGTAACTGCCGAAACAATCAACTAAAGTCGCCCCGTGATTAGTAGTTTCGCTTATTTTTTTGAAAATTTCATCGGGATTATTGGTGACTATTAAAAGAGTTCTCTGCTGGTAGTTTTTATATAGAACGCCGAGCGCCATAGTAGTGGCGAATTGGAAAATTATCGAGTAAAGAGCCCTGTCCAGTCCAAAAAGGATACCCGCTGCAGCAAGAATTACAAAATTAATCGCGAGAATATAATTCCACGCGTCCTTGCGGAATTTTTCTGAAATAAAGACAGCGATAAAATCCGTACCGCCTGAAGCCGCATCCGCATGGAGGCAGAGGCTTATGCCGACCGCGTTTAAAAGTCCGCCGAAAACGGCGGAAAGCAGGATATCCTGCGTTGTTAAAAAACTTGTAAACATGGAAGGCATAAAATCTGTTAAAAGACCTGTGGTAAAAACCACCAGTATCGAATAAAGCGTAAATTTAACGCCGATAAATTTAAAACCGATTATTACAGGCGCAATGTTAAGCGTATAGAGTATTATGCTGAAAGGAACTGTAATATCTCCGAACCGAAAGAAAATCTCCTGGACAAGAAGAGCAAGACCTGTAAAACCGCCGGGAAGGAGCCCTCCGGCATTTACGAATGTATTAATATTAAAAGCCATAATCGACGCACCGGCGAGCGTCATCAGCAATCTCCGGGAAATTTGTAAGAATTTATTATTCATTTCGCCATTATAGTCGAATTTTTATCAAAATGGTAGCGTCCGCCGCTTAAATGCAACCTTTCATGTAATAGCCGCTCTAAACAATATGGAACAAAGCAAACAAACGCCCTTTACCCTCTCCGGGATGTGTCTTGCGTCTTCGGCAAAATATAAAGAAAAAACCGCTTTCTCGATGTTACGCGATAACAGGATTTGCGGGAAAATTACTTACACCATGATGGGAAAACTCTCTTTGCAGATAGGTTCGTTATTAAATCAGATTAATGTAAAAAGCGGCGACAGAGTTTTAATTTATTGTGAAAACTGCCCCGAATGGCCGCTTGCGTATTTCGGCATCTCCTTCGCCGGAGCGGTTTCTGTTCCCGTTCTTACAGGTTTTTCAGCGGAACAAATTAAAAATATAGCGGCTCACTGCGGCATCAGCGCGGCAATCGTAAGCCGCGCTCTGGCTGAAAAATTTTTACAAAATGATCTTTCAGATATTCCGGCTGTCATCATCGACAGTATGAGCGAAGATAAAGATTCCAATCTTGAAATTTCTATATCGCTTAACGGTTACGAGAAGCGCGTTTGTATTCCTCCTGTTAATGAACATTCCACCTGTCTTTGCGATGATCCTGACGCTCTTGCAACTATTATCTATACCAGCGGAACCCAGGGGAACAGTAAGGGTGTTATGCTATCGGGAAGAAACCTTATTTCCAGCGCTCTCTCTTCGCTTTTTTTTATAAAATTACTGCCAAGCGACCGTCTGCTTTCCGCTCTGCCTCTTTCACATTCCTATGAATGCAGTCTGGGGCTTATCGCGCCTTTGATCTGCGGATCTTCCATTACATATCTTGATCGTCCGCCCTCTCCTTCGGTTTTACTTCCGGCCTTTAAAATTTTACGTCCAACCGTAATTACAACCGTTCCTCTGCTTATAGAAAAGATTTACAGCAACGCAATCGCGCCTAAATTACAAGCCAGCAGACTGTATAAACTGAAAGTTACGCGCCCTTTAGCTCGCTGGATCGCAGGCAGAAAACTTCTTTCGGCTCTCGGCGGAAAAATGCGTTTCTTCGGCATCGGCGGCGCTCCGCTGTCTGAAGAGGTAGAAAAATTCCTTAACAGCATACGATTTCCGTACGCTCACGGCTACGGCCTTACGGAAGCCGCTCCCCTTGTCGCAGGTAATAAACTTTTTAAAAACACCTTCCGATCCGTCGGAAGCGCTCCGGCGGGCGTTAAGATACGCATCGGCGAATGTGAGAGTCTGTTTGCTGACGGCGGTTATGATCCTGGCGAAGGTGAAATTCAAGTTACGGGACCCAATGTAATGATGGGCTATTACAACGATGAAAAACTTACAGCCGAGGCGTTCACCTGCGACGGCTGGCTTCGTACAGGCGATTTGGGATGGTTTGATAAAAAAGGAAAACTCCATATTAGAGGACGGCTGAAAGCTTTAATCCTCGGTCCGTCAGGTGAAAATATTTATCCTGAAGAAATAGAAAACCTGCTTTCAGCTTCGCATCTTGTGGAAGAATCGTTAGTCTACTCAGGTAAAAAAGGCGAAATTGTCGCGCTTGTAATTTTAAGCGAGGCGGCTAAATCCGCGGCAGGAGCCGTCGAACACGCTCTTGAAGAACTGCGCGCCTTTGTAAATAATAAATTAGCCGCCTTCTCGCGAATCAATAAAATAATAATAAAAAATGACCCATTCGAAAAAACACCTACCATGAAAATCAAACGATATTTATATGTTTAATAAAAAAACCGTTAATTAGTCATAGCATTTTTTTTTATTAAATGTAATAATCGGCATATGGGTATGAAAACCGGGGCTCTTTTCTCCATTGTATTATTATTGTCTCTTACAAACGCATACTCTGTGGATATTACAGAAAAGGAAGTTGAATTGTTTACAAGAGCCGAATATAACAGAGGTTTTAACAATTACGGAACGATTTCAATAGCCGGAGGAATCGAACTTAACAATTTAATTAAATTCAAAAGCGGTTTTTCTTTGGGTTTAAGTTTGGGAGATCCTGATTTTAACACGTTTGCCGACATAAGATATTCGCCTTTTAAAAAAATTCCTTTAAAGTTTTCTTTGATGTATATATACAACGGAATTCCCGAGTATGACACCAACACTCATGCATTGGTACCGATGATCCTGCTGAGCGGTAAAATTGCAGGATTATCGATCGGTTCAAATTTCAGATTTACTTCATTCTTCGGTGAAAAACCGCAGTTTGAATCAATTTTAACATTCAGCGGTTATTTAAATTTTATTAATAATGATAAACTAAGCATCGGAATTAACGCCGGAAATTACGACGAGTTTCACGCTAAAAACATGGGGGCTTTGTCCGTAAGTTTAAATGTTTTAATACGTTTCGGCAAAAACTGGACAGTCATTAACAGTTTGGAATACATGCAAAGCGGCGTTGACGGTTTTACCGCTACATTTTACGGAGTCGCGTGGCGCGGAGGCGCAAAATTCTCATGGTAAAAATATTAACTAAATTTTATATATGCTCTCTTGTTATATCCGCGCTTTTCTTCTGCGGATGTAATA
The DNA here is from genome assembly GCA_009788065.1 of Treponema sp. GTDB lineage: Bacteria > Spirochaetota > Spirochaetia > Treponematales > Breznakiellaceae > WQXQ01. Next base: position 3,058 of record WQSF01000003.1, on the reverse strand, counting down.
TTGATTTCCTCGGGTTTATCGTATCAAACGATCTTGACGAGCGTCTTTTGGAAAAAGACAATTTTATATTTCTTGACGGCAAAAAGAGCGACGGAACGACAAGAAACTGGAGGAACCTCAATCTGGATACTCATGATAACTATTCGTTTATAGTTTTAACTGACACTCATATCGAAGGCGACAAGGCATACGGCTTTGAAAGATTATATCAAAAAATTACGCCGGATATTAAATTTGCCGCTGTGTTAGGCGACATCACACAGAACGGAGCCGCCGCCGATCTTGAAACATTTATTAAAATAGCCGATTCTCTTGGAATTCCCTGCTACCCTGTTATAGGAAATCATGATGTTTACTTTACTAACTGGCCTGAATGGAAAACCAGAATCGGCTCGACAAATTACAGGATAGACAGCGTAGATAAAAACACTACCCTTCTTTTCCTTGATTCCGCCAATTCATTTTTCGGACAAAAACAGTTGGACTGGCTTGAAACCCAATTAAAAAATACAGGAGAAAATGTTTTTGTCTTTACCCATTCTCCTCTTTTTGTTAAGGGTCCGGCTTCTATGCAGCAGATTACCGATTACAGGGAACGCTCAAGAATTGTGAGCATGTTAAGAAACAGATGCGATATTATGTTTACAGGTCATTCTCACAAACACCTTGAAAACGAAACCGGAAATGTGCGGTATGTAAATATCGAAGATTTTAAAAGCTCTCAAGTTTACTGCGTTGTCACTGTAAACGGATCGAGTATTACTTATAAATTTGAAAAACTATAATAGGTATGGTAATTTATGGCTGCTTATATCGAACCAAAAGTTCTAAAAGGTTTTAGAGATTTTCTCCCGGACGCAGAAATAGTAAGACGCAGTCTGATCGAGAACATAGAAAATTCATGCAGATCGTTCGGTTTTTTGCCGATCGACACCCCTGCTATTGAATATGCCGAAATTCTTTTGGGCAAGTCAGGCGGCGAAACAGAAAAACAGATTTTCCGTTTTAAAGATAACGGAGAGCGCGACGTCGCCCTTCGTTTTGATCTGACTGTCCCGTTTGCACGTTTTGTGGCTCTTCACCGCGCGGATCTTGTGTTCCCTTTTAAACGCTACCATATAGGAAAAGCGTGGAGGGGAGAAAACACACAACGGGGACGTTACCGCGAATTCATTCAATGCGATTTTGACATTATTGGCAGCGACACTCCTTCTTCCGATTTTGAAATCATCCTTTTAATCCGCGCCGTTTTTAAAAATCTTGGAGTCGATGTAAACATCAATGTAAACCACCGCGGTCTGTTTAACCGCTTTTTAGCGAATATCGGGCAAAGCGAAAAATCGGTGGAAATTTTACGCGCGGTGGACAAACTCTCCAAAGTCGGCGAAGATAAAACGCGCGAAAGTCTTACAGAACTTACAGGTGACGCAAACGCGAATAAAATAATAAAGTTTATCGGAGCAAAAGGAGATTTTAAAGAAATCCTTGAGCAGATAACGGAATTATCCGGCGGCGCCTGCGCGGAATCGCAGAGGCTTACCCTGTTACGCGAATATATGCGCGACGCTTGCGAAGATGAAGACGGCGAACCTTTTATACTTAACCCTTCCATAACGCGGGGTCTTGATTACTACACAGGCGTTGTATTTGAAACGTTTTTGAAAGAGATGCCCGATATCGGCTCTGTTTGTTCTGGTGGAAGGTACGACAACCTTGCGGGATTATACTCAAAAGAAAAGGATTCAATCAGCGGGGTGGGTACTTCTGTCGGGCTTGACCGCCTTCTTGCCGCCCTTGAAAGTTTAAACAAACTTCCAGCCGCAAATAAATGCAAAACAGCCGTAGCCTGTATCGACGGTGAAAAATCAGGGAAGTATCAGGCGCTTGCGCAAAAAATCAGAAAAGAAGGCGTTCCCTGCGAAGTATTCACAGATCCGTGCGGCGAAAAAAACATGGTAAAGCAGTTTGTGCTGGCGGAGAAAAAAGGCTTTCAATATGTGATTATACCCAGTGAAGACGATTCAACAGTAACGCTTCGCGACCTGTCAGCCAGGCAAAATATAGAAATGACACTCGAGAATCTGATAAAAAAAATAAAATGAAAATTTAATGAAGGAACGATAAGCGAAGGCAGGTAATATAGAAGAATTTCTGCCATTTACTAACCATAATTCTTTTGATATAATACATTTATGGTAAAAATCAATATGAAAACGCCTCTCGTTGAAATTGACGGAGACGAAATGACACGCGTTTTATGGGAAGTTATCAAAGAAAAACTTCTTCTTCCTTTTATCGATTTAAAAACTGAATACTTCGATTTGGGTCTTGTTAACCGCGACAATACTAATGACGAAATTACGGTAAAATCTGCTGAAGCGATTAAAAAGCTGGGAGTCGGCGTAAAATGTGCGACGATAACGGCAAACTCCGCAAGGCAGAAAGAATACAATTTAAAATACCTTCTTCCAAGCCCGAACGCGACAATCAGGGCGATTCTTGACGGAACAGTTTTTAGAAAACCTATATCGGTCAGCAGAATCAAACCTTCTGTAAACACGTGGAAGAAACCGATTGTCATAGGCCGCCATGCCTACGGCGATGTTTACAAAGCGTCCGAAATGGAAATTGAAGGACCGGGAAAAGTTGAGCTTGTTTATACCAAAACAGACGGAACTGAACGAAGAGTGAAAGTCGCAGACTTTGAAGGGAGAGGAATCGTTCAGGGGATGCACAACTTTGACGAATCAATTAAAAGTTTCGCACGCGCATGTTTTCTTTACGCAATCGCGGAAAAACTTCCGCTCTGGTTCGCAACCAAAGACACCATTTCCAAAACTTACGACGGACGCTTTAAAACAATTTTTAATGAAATTTACGAAACCGAGTTTAAAGAAAAATGCAAGAACGCAGGCGTCGAATATTTCTACACGTTAATCGACGACGCTGTAGCGCGAGTTGTAAAAAGCGAAGGCGGCTTTTTGTGGGCGTGCAAAAATTACGACGGCGATGTTCAAAGCGACATGATCGCAAGCGCGGCAGGAAGCCTTGCCATGAT
>WQSF01000002.1 GCA_009788065.1 Treponema sp. | reverse complement strand
CTATTGTACAGGAGAAACCCATGCAATACGGCTATTTTGACGATGACGCGCGCGAATATGTAATTACACGCCCGGACACACCTTACCCCTGGATTAATTATCTGGGAAGCGAGGAATTTTTCGGTTTGTTTTCCAATACATCAGGCGGTTATTGTTTTTACCGTGACGCGCGAATGCTGCGCCTTACGCGTTACCGTTACAACAACGCTCCTGCGGATTCAGGCGGGCGTTATTTCTACCTGCGTGATAACAACGCGTCCGGCAGCGTGTGCGAATGTAATGCCGGTACGGCGGATATCTGGTCTCCGTCCTGGATGCCGATGAAATCAAAACTTGACCGCTACGAATGCAGGCACGGCATGGGCTATTCGCGGATATTTTCTTCACGTAACGGGCTTGCTTTTTCGCAGGTTTCGTTTGTGCCGTTACGTGACACTTGCGAGATTCATAAGATTACGCTTACCAATGAATCCAATGTAGATAAAAATGTAGATATGTTTTCCTTTGTTGAATTTTGTCTGTGGAACGCCAATGATGATATGACAAACTTCCAGCGAAACTTTAGCATAGGCGAAGTTGAGGTTGAACAACTGGCAGATACTTCCCGCATTTATCATAAAACAGAATACCGCGAGAGGCGCAGTCATTACGCCGTATGGGCGGTAAATGTTCCGGTTGCGGGTTTCGATACGGACAGGCAGGCTTTTCTTGGTTTGTACAACGGTTTTGATCATCCTGAAACGGTTTTTAAAGGAGAAGCAAATAATTCTGTCGCTTCAGGATGGGCTCCTGTCGGGTCTCATCACATAAAGGCGAAACTATCTCCCGGAGAAGCTAAAACTTTTGTTTTTGTGCTTGGATATTGTGAAAATCCGCAGGATCAAAAATGGGAAAGGCAAAATGTCATTAATAAAAAACCNGCGAATATTTTAATGGACAAATACGGATCGCCTGAAGCNGCGAATAAAGCTCTTGCAGCTCTTAACAAGTATTGGGAAGATCTGCTCAAACGTTTTACAGTCGAGGCTGATGATAAAAAAATGGCGCGTATGGCAGGCGTTTGGAATCAGTATCAATGCATGGTGACTTTTAACATGTCAAGAAGCGCGTCTTATTTTGAGTCCGGTATCGGGCGCGGTATGGGTTTCCGCGATTCTAATCAGGACCTTTTGGGTTTTGTTCATCTTGTCCCCGAACGTGCCCGCTCCCGCATCCTCGACATTGCGGCAACGCAGTTTCCCGACGGCAGCGCGTATCATCAATATCAGCCGCTTACAAAACGCGGAAACAATGAAATTGGCTCCGGTTTTAACGATGATCCGTTGTGGCTCATCTGCGGCGTTGCGGCGTACATAAAGGAAACAGGCGATTACGGTATTCTGGATGAAAAGGTTCCTTTCGATAACGATGATAAATTAGCCGATACGCTTTTTGTTCATTTAAAACGATCCTTCGATTTCACCGTAAAAAACAAGGGTCCGCACGGGCTTCCGCTGATTGGACGCGCTGACTGGAATGACTGTTTAAACCTTAACTGTTTTTCTTCCACTCCCGGAGAATCGTTCCAGACGACGGCAAATTACGAGAGCGGAGTAGCGGAGTCAGTTCTGATCGCTGCGATTTTCGCGTTTACCGGTCCCGATTATGTTGAAATTTGCAGGCGTACAAACCGCAACGACGAAGCTGAATACGCCGAAAAACAAATTTCGATAATAACTGAAGCTGTTAATCAGCATGGATGGGACGGCGATTGGTTTGTCCGCGCGTATGACGCGTACGGTAAAAAAATCGGCAGCCGCGAATGTGAAGACGGAAAAATATTTATTGAATCAAACGGATTCGCTGTAATGGCTGGCATCGGTATTGAAGACGGCCGCGCGGCGAAAGCGCTGGATTCTGTTAAAGAGCATTTGGATACAAAATACGGAATTGTTCTGCTTCAACCGGCATATAAAGATTACCATCTTGAGTTAGGTGAAGTTTCTTCCTATCCGCCCGGATACAAAGAGAACGCCGGTATTTTCTGCCATAACAATCCGTGGGTAACAATCGCGGAGACGCGCCTTGGAAGGGGAAATCGCGCATTTGAAACTTATACGAAAATATGCCCCGCTTACCGTGAAGATGACAGCGATCTTCGCCGCATGGAGCCGTATGTGTACGCGCAAATGGTCGCCGGTAAAGACGCACCCCGTCACGGTGAAGCCAAAAATTCTTGGCTTACCGGAACCGCGGCATGGACATTCGTAAGCATTTCGCAATATATTCTTGGAGTGCGTCCCGTGTTTGACGGTCTTCTTGTTGATCCTTGTATTCCTTCAAACATGAAAGGTTTTACCGTTACCCGGCATTTCCGGGGCGCGGATTACCGTATTACTGTTGACAATTCCGCCGGCGTTGAAAAGGGGATTAAATCCGTCACTGTAGACGGAATAGCTCATGCAGGAAACGTATTGCCTGTGTTTGGCGACGGTAAAACACATGATGTTGTCGTAATTATGAACGCTTAACAGGAACGCTATTTTTTCTTAATATACCATATTGTTTTTTCAGGGTCGTATTTTGTTTCGATATAGCCGCGTTTTTCCGCGTCGAGCGCGAGGTTTCTGAATTTTTTATAACCGAATATTTTATAATCAATCCTTTCCGCGACCTGAGAAGATAATTCAAAACCGGCGGGTTCTTTGATTGCCTGTATTAATAATTTGAAAACTTCAGGAATTGTTTCTTCCATGTCGTTGATTACAAAACAACCGTTTTCGAATGTTATATTTGTCGATGTTTTTGCTTCCTGTACAAAACTGAGCCATGAATTATATCCTAATTTTTTTTCGTCAAATTCGTTGTTTAATAATTTCATTTTTATTTTTACATAGGAAGACAGCGGTTTTTTCTTTTCTTTAATAATAATTCCAACCGCTTCTTTAAATAATTCAAATGACATTTCTTTTGTCAGCGTGTTATTTATTTGCTGTACATCGCTTTCCTGATTATCTTCGGGGTTGATTATTTCCCTGTAATCAAAATATTTATCCGCCATTTTTAACAGGTCTTCGGAGGCGTTGTTGTTTACATCGCAGATGACCCATGTTTCTTTCCCCCATTTTTTTTGGGTGGAAAGCAGAGGTCTGAAATCGCCGTCTCCTGAAATTAACACAAATCTTTCTATGTGTGGATATTGAAAGATAATTTCAACTCCATGAGCTACAAGCGACATATCGGCGCTGTTTTTAATGCTTTTTGGAATATGTTTTAACTCAAAATTATTAATAAATAACTCGTGCGCTATGTTTTTGATTGAATCCTTGTTCCAGTTTCCGAAAGCCATAGCATAGGAAATCCTGTTGTTTTCAGCGACTTTTTCGATTACAGATTGTATATAATTAGTATTAGCCGGCGGCGTAACATTCTCTATATCCCATAAAATTCCAACGTGCATTTGCAGCCTCTTCCTGTCATTTTAACATACAAGCGCTTTGATGCGCAATCATGGAAACATTCGTTGAATTACAAGTCTAAATATACTGGACGTTTTCTTTTTATTTGTTTAAAATTATTAAATCGGAGTTAATTATGAAATTTAGCGTATTATCCACAATAAGCGGTATTGCAGTTGTTGTATTTGGTTTATTTATTATTTTTGGGCCGAAATTCTTTCTTAATATCTGCCCAACCGGCGCAGATGCCAGCGGCTGCGGAAGCGGAGGCTGCGGAGGAGATGTAAGCGAAATCGTGATGATTGAAGATGTTGACGCAGATGGCTGCGGCGACGGAGGGTGCGGCACAGAAGCTGTTATGGATTTGCCGAGATGCCATTATTCCGCGCAGGCGCTTATCGGTATCGGTATTTTAATTACCGCTCTTGGTCTTTGCATGATTGTCTTTGAAAATATGTTAATTCAATTTGGTTTAAGTATCGGCGTGTTTTTCGCTTCTATCATAGCTTTGCTTATTCCGAACGGGCTTGTAGGAATGTGTTTTTCTGAAGACGCTGTATGCCGCGTTATAGCGCTCCCTGTTATTACAACCCTGAGTATTATTTTATTAGCGGCTTCGGCGGCATACACGACGTTTTTATATTTTAAGAAACCTGAATAGAATTATCCGCGCGGATCAAATTCTAATTCTTTGGAGCGAGAGTCTCGTGCGTATTGGCGAGCTGTTTTATGATGGGCAGTTTTTGCGGACACTTTTTTTCACATTCGCCGCATGCAACGCACTTTGACGCGTCCGCGCTTTTTATCCAGCTCCAGCCTTTCATCATCTCGTAGTATGCCGCTTTTGCGTGTTCTTTTAAATCGTAAACCCGGTAACGGTTCATGATTTCGAAAATGTACGCAATGTCGATTCCCTGAGGGCACGGCTTACAGTAGTTACAGCCGGTGCAGTACAATTTTGCAAGATTTTTATTTTCTTCCATCATCGCTTTGACATGCGCCAGTTCTTCTTCTGTTAGATGATCTTTACGCGAAGCGATTGCGAAATTTTCTTTTAGCATATTTAAATCGCTCATGCCGGAGAGAGCCATATCCACATTCGGGTTTGCAAGAACAAAGCGCAGAGCCATTTCCGCAGTGCTTACAGGATTGCGCGATGCCGAAGCGTCACCGCCGGTTTTATTTTTCAAAAGCCCCTGAATCTGTTCGCTTGGCGCACCTAGCCGTCCGCCGCCGACAGGTCCCATTATAATGACGCCTAATCCTTTTGATTTTGCGTAAGCGATATTTTCTTCGTTGGAGCGATCGATCATATTGTACTGAACAAGCGTCGATTCAAAAATTCCTGAATCGATTATAGGTTTGTAATTTTCAGCCGCGTCGTGATATGAAAAAGAAATGTGTTTGATAAGCCCCTGTTCTTTCGCCTTGTATGCGGCTTGGATAGGACCGTAGCTTTCTTTTTGCCAGCCCTCAAAACTTTTTAAAGAGATTCCCCAAAAGTGATAGAAGTCGATATAATCGGTGTCTAGTTTTTTCAAAGATTTTTCCAGCCGTTCCATCCAATGATCGCCTGAATTATCCTCGATTGGATTTTTTGTAGAAAGGTAAACCTTGTCACGGTAACCTTTCAGCGCTTTGCCGACAGCGTTTTCACTGAGCGTCTCGCAATACAAAGGCGCGGTATCAACATAATTTACGCCCATATCAAATGCCTGCTGCATGAGCGGGACGGCAAGTTCTTCATTTACGATTTTCTTTCCGTCAGCTTCTTTCATGGGCAAACGCATAGCGCCGAAACCAAGAGCTGATAATTTTATTCCGGTTCTGCCGAAGTCATTATAGATCATATTATTCTCCTAAAAAATCAAACCCATCGAGCCATGTTTTTACAGATGAGCGCGAAGCGTTAGTGGTAAAACGGAAACCGGGAAGCCAGACTGTACCGGCGGAACATATTTTGTGAAGGTTGGTTGCGCTGGAACCGATACCGCTTGAGCCTGACGTGCAGAACGGCGCAATAGTTTTACCGGAAAAATCATAGCTCTCCATAAAAGTATAAATGATTTTCGGCGCTTGTCCCCACCAAATGGGGTAACCCAAAAATATAATGTCGTAGTTTTCCATGTTTTGAACACTTCCTGATACAGGAGGGCGAGAGGAAGGATCTGCGTTCTCTAAACTTGCCCGGCTCGATTTATCTCTCCAATTAAGATCATTTGATGTATAAAGCGTTTCCGGTTTTATTTCGTAGAGGTCTGCAATTATTGTTTGTGTATTTAATGTATCCGCTATTTGCGCTGCCACAGCGCCGGTATTTCCTGTACATGAGAAATATGCTACCAATATTTTAGGCGTATCCGTAGAATTTGTCATATTTAGTTCCTCCTTTGCAGTAGTAGGCGCGGATTTTTTTGTTTCCGTTCTGGAAGAGTTGCAGGCTGACGAAAACAATAAAATTATAATAAGTATAGAAATGATCTTTTTCATTGCAATAACTCTCCTACATCTCCAGTGCAATCTCATTCTCTGCCTTCAGCGCTGAGGCGGGAATGTAATTGCCTTGCATGGTTTCTCCGTTAACTGTCAGTTTTTGGCAGCCGGTTTCGCGGCTGTTTGGATTGTTTACCTTTATGTTTAATTTTTTGCCGCGGAAGATTTTTTCCATTGTGAAGGATTTCCAGTCAGCGGGAATTGCAGGCGACAGGCGCAAGCCGTCAATGTCAGGGCGTAATCCCAATATGCCTTCTACACATCCGACCATTACCGTGCTTGCGGTACCTGTCAGCCAATGGACATGGCTTCTGCCTTCGAAGGGGCTGTCTGTACTTTCTGTGAATTGCGAATACACATAAGGTTCTTGCAGGCGGATATCCGCGATGTCGTTTTGCGCCGAAGGACAGCTTTCCAGATAATATTCAAGCGCACGGCTTCCGCGTCCAAGCAGAGCTTCCGCAAGGATTAACCAGCCTTGCGATTGTAAAAAGATTCCGCCGTTTTCTTTCGTAGACGGATTAAATAAAAGCGCAAGCGCTCCTTCGAATGCGTGTCTGCGGTATGAGGGAGCCATGAGGCGCGCGCCGTATTTTGTGTTTAGTTCTTTATATACTAAATCCATCACCGCTTTACCGCGCGATTCGTCAACGAAACCTGAAATTACAGCCCAGCTCTGCGGATTTAACCACATGCTTGCTTCCGGGTCTGAAGGTTTCCCGACTACAACATCGTTTTCTGTGATGCCGCGCACAAACCGGTCTTTATCCCAGCACTTGTCCTCTATTATTTTTTCAAAACGTGTTTTTAATTCTGTCATTTTTGCTTCTGTTGCAGTATCTTTTTTAAATTTCGCGAAGCGGATCATTATTTCGAACGCATAGTACAATTGCATGGCGACGAAAACAGAAACGCCGTTTGCGCCTAACCTGAGGCAGTCATTCCAATCGGCATGCAAGCCCGCCGGCAAGCCGTGGATACCCAGATGGTTTAACGAAAAGTCGATTGCTTTTAACAGATGATTAAAAAGCGTATCTTTGCCGTTGTCGGCGTACGGGATAACTTCGTCCAGAAGCGCTGTATTGCCTGTTTCGGCGATGTATTTCCAGACAGTGGGAAAGAGCCACAGAGCGTCGTCCGCGCGGTAAGACGGATGTCCTGTCGAGTTGCGGTATGATTGATCTTCGGGTTTATCTTCACTGCCGGGGTTGTGGCTGTATTTCACAAGCGGAAGCGCGCCGCCGTGGTTCACCTGCGCGGAGATCATGAATTTTATTTTTTCAAGAGCCATGCCGGGATCAAGGTGGATGATACCCTGAATATCCTGAACGGTGTCACGATAACCGTAGCCATTGCGCTGTCCGCAGTAGATAAGCGAGGCGGCGCGCGACCATACAAATGTAATAAAACACTGATACGCGTTCCATGTATTGATCATATTGTTAAAATTTTCGTTCGGGGTTGATATTTTAAAGTTGTCAAGTTTTTTATGCCAATATGTTTTAAGTTCCGCGATTTCACGATCAGGTACAGCGGCATCCTCATAACGTGAAATTAATTCATTCGCCTGCGTTTCGCGTTTTTGTCCAAGCAGAAAAACAAGTTCTGCGGCTTTACCGGGAGCAAGATCAAGAGTTGTATGCAGAGCGCCGCAGGGGTTCATGTTGTAATTTAATGTGCCGTCCAGTTTGCCGTTTTCTACGGAAATTGGATTTCCGTAATCGCGGTAGTTACCGAGGAACTTTACGCGGTCTCCGCAGTAACTGGTTACTTTAGCGCCTGCCATGCCGAAGAATCGCGTTTCTACGCGGCTTTCGTTGACGGCGTTAAGACAATTTTCGTTTATCGTCTGCAGGATGAATTTTTCCTTAAAATATGTGCGCGTAATAAACTGTGTGTATTGAAGATTAACCTGATCCTGTTCGTAAAAGCTTTCGCATGTAAATTCGGCATAACCGAATACAGAAATTTTTCGAGCCTTCGATCCGTTGTTGACAACTTTTAAACGCCAAACCTCGTAATCGGCATTGTGCGGCACATAGTAATCAACCTGAGAATTGATATCTTTATAGTCTGCTTCAATTTGTGTGTAACCTGTACCGTGACGGCAGATCGATTTATACTGAGCAAGAGGTTTTCCGACAGGCTGCCATGACGCAGACCAGTAATCGCTGTCTTCATCATCGCGCAGGTAGATGTAGCGTCCCGGGCGATCCTGTTCGTTAAAACGGTAACGGATCAGTCTTCCTGCCGCGCCGCTTTTTACAAAGCTGTAGCCGCCGGCATTGTTGGAAATAATCGCTCCGTAAGCCGGGGAGCCGAGGTAATTCGCCCATGGAGCGGGCGTATCGGGTTTATCGATTACATATTCTCTTTTGACAGAATCAAAACTACCATATTTCATAACATTTTCTCCATATTGATTTTGATAGCAACTTTATTTTATCATGAAAATCATGGATTTAGAACAGGAAGAAGCTCTTTATGAATTTCTGGAGAACGCGACAGAGCCGTTTACGCTTGACGATATTACCATTTATGTGCAGGCATCAGGGCAAAAACCTGATAAAAGACTTGTAGTAGAAATCGGCGCTTATTTGGACATTAGAAAAATCGCTTTTAAACAGGATAATAAATTTTGGGTTTCCCGTAGAACCTGCTTTGAATCCGCTATTTTTACAATAACTCCTTCCCGGCTTGAATTACTAAACGGTATTTTAATTCCCGGGCACCGTTGCGTTCCGTTCGCGAATCCTCTGACTTTACCCAACCGTTATAAATTTTTCTGGAAGGGAGAAGCGGTTCCTGTGACAACCACGGAAGCCGCGCCTGAAGAATTGTATCCCTATTACTGCGTTTACGGCGAAGAATTTGCGCCTCAATATATCGCAAGGGATAATCCCGAAAACGAAGAGGCGTTTAACGCCGACCCTTACGAAGATCCGCCTGAAGTATCGATACATACGCTGGATATGCGCGTGATTTACCGCGAAAGTTCATTTGTTCCGGGGGATCGGTTTGTAGTTCGCACTCTTGATTGGAAGGATTGCCGTTTTGAAATTGAAAAGGTAAGCAAGGATGACTGGAAGCGCGAAGATTTGGATCAGTGGCTTGATGTTGCCGACGGCGGTTTTGAAGACAGTTTCGCGCTGCTTGGACCCGGCGCAAGCACGGAAGAGCAGATAGCGTTCGCGTTTTGGTTCGGCGGCAAGCGGATGAGGCAGGAGCCGTCTTACTCGCTTGAAGAATTTCTTTATGAAAAAACAAACCACGTAGATATTGTACCTTACGGTATCGAAACCCGTTTTTGGTTTGCCGGAAAAGATATTCCTGACAGCAAGAACCTTCAGAATTATACTGTTCCGCCTGACAGAACATTTATTGAAGATTTATTATATCAAAAAAATATTCCAATTTCCGAATTTGTAATTTTATCTTATATCAGAGACGCGTTTTTTAGAAATGAAAAAGATATCGATCTTGTGATCAACCGAATTGTTCCGCCTGTTATTCATCTTGACGAAGACGAATGGGATTTACTTGCGGATTATATTACAGACAGCATGGAAGATTTTTACAAAGGTTACTCGCTTTTTTTGGATCAGGGCGCAGGTCCTGTCCGTCAGCGTGTAGCTGAGTTGCATACGGCAGTTATAGAACTTTCCGCAAAACTTCAAAAGGGCGAAATTGAAACCGCGTGGCTGCCGCGCCATACATTCATTGTGCTTTCGCAGATACAGGGACACGCGGCAGCTTTGATGGAAGATCTTGCATTTGACGAATCTCCAGCGGAATCGGAAGTTGCCGCGATGGATAATTCTTTGGATAGCATGATAGATACTTTTTCCGATATTAAAGAGCTTATAAATTCAGCGATGGACAATTTTAGAAGGAGCAACTTGACTGTTATTCACGGAGGCAGTAACTCAGGATTAATGTGGAAGATGATTCAAATCAGTATTTCAGGAATTGACGCGTGGAGGCGCGCGATCATCCCGTTTGATTTATCGATGGAAGAACTTCACGCGCTTATTCAAACCGGGATGAGCTGGGAAGGCAATTTGCGATTTCGTTTTTACTGCGATACTCCTGACGGCGGCAAAGAATATCTGCACGATAAAATTAAGTTATGCGAAATTGATTTTCACGGTAAAAAAGAACTTGTGTATGAATACGGTCCTAAATGGAATGTAAAGATAATTATCATGTCTTCGTATCAGCCTTCTAAAAATGAATCTATTCGTTTTGTTACAGGCGACGGTCTCGCGCCGCCTGAGCAGGTTGACGGTCCTCGTCATTTCAGGCGGCTTCTGGGTTCTTTGGAAGCCGGCAGCAGTATCGAAAAACAATCCGCGCAGAGAGAGCTTGGCTGTGATTTTTTAACGATTAATTTTGATCTTGAGAAACTGAACCGGAATCTCCGCGCGGTTTTCCCAAATAAATAAAAGCGCTGAAAAGCGCCGTAAGCGGCATCGCGAACAGGATGCCGAAACTTCCCGCAAGAGCCTGTAAAATTTCCACAGCAATCATCTCGCTGTTGAATAAACCGAACAAAGAACCGGAATAAATGCTTAACAGTATTACAACTGTCAGCGAACAGCCGATATAAGCAAGGATTAGCGTATCCGCCATTGTTCCCATAATGTCGCGTCCGATTGTAATACCGGATTTTAACAGTTCTTTGAATTTTATATTTTCCGCTTTTTCTTTTATTTCCCATAACGAAGACGATATTGATATTGAGACATCCATAACAGCACCCATAGCGCCTATTATAATTCCGGCAAAAATTATCGCTTTTAAATCAAGCTGAATGTCGCCGGGGAGATTTACCAGATAGCGCGAATGTTCGTCTGTAATTCCTGTAAAGAATAATAATTTGTCCATAACTAACGCGATAATTCCTGCGACCATAACGCCGGCTACACAGCCTAAAATTGACGCTAATGATTTTTTATTATACCCGATTACAATTAGCGGCACCATTATTATTGTAAACACGCAGACGAGTATTGACATTATATAAATATTTTTTCCTGAAAGAATCGCCGGAATAAATACCGCGAAGATTGCCGAACATGTAAATGTAAGCGATACAATAGTATTAAAACCCTTCTTCCCGCCGAAAAGTAAAACGCAAAAAATAAAAATTATTCCAAGTCCGAGCAGTTTGTTCGTGCGTAAATATCCGCCGAAAAACCATCCTATTTCGTTATGGAATAAAATAACCTTGTTTCCTTTTTCGATTTCTTTTGATCTGTCAATCAATAACGGGCTGAAAGTTTGTTCCGCCGTTATTGTCTGACCTTTACGCATACCGTCCAGTACCTTTGCTTCAAAAATTATTTTTCTGCCGCCAGTCATCGGAACAGTTTCGTATTCTTCATCAAAATCATCGAGAAAATCATAATTAGCTTCAATTTTTTCGATAACCCTTTCTACTTTCGCCTTTGCCACTTCGTTAGGAGTATTTTGAAAATTGATCATACCCGGTGTCATTGTGTTGTGCCCGATAATAAGAAGTGCGACGGCGGCTGCAATTGTTATTAAGTATGGGATTGAAATTCTAATCATGGTGTAAATATCTCATGATTCAAAATTTTAAACAAGTAACAATCCAATCCTATAAATTACAAAAGCAGCCATCCACGCGATGCCTGTTTGATATAGTATGACAAAAACGGTGCCTTTTATACTGCCAAGTTCCCGTTTTACAGTCGCGATAGCGGCCGCGCACGGCGTGTACAATAATGTAAATACCAAAAAGCAAAATGCGCTTAGCGGAGTAAAAAACGTTTGCAGAGTCACTCCAAGTTCTGCTATGCTCGCGCCTGTAAGAACCGCCAGCGTACTGATGACAGCTTCTTTTGCAGTAAAACCAGTGATAAGCGCTGTTGAAATGCGCCAGTCTGAGAAGCCGAGAGGATAAAATATTCCGCTGATCAATTTTCCGATTAAGGCAAGCATGCTTTCTGTACCATCTGCGACATGGTTCAGACGGATGTTAAATGACTGCAGGAACCAAATTATTACTGTCGCGAAAAAGATAATTGTAAAAGCGCGTTGTATAAAATCTTTCGCCTTATCCCACATCAGCAGTAATACTGTTTTTACTGAGGGGAAACGGTAGTTGGGAAGTTCCATTACAAAAGGTACAGGCGCGCCTTTGAAAAGCGTTTTTCGCAAAATCAACCCTGATATTATTCCGAAAACGATTCCAAGCATATACAAGCTGATCATGACAAACGCCTGATGCTTTGGAAAAAATGCCGCTGTAAACATCGCGTATATCGGAATCTTCGCGCTGCAGCTCATGAAGGGAGTAAGCAGAATTGTCAATTTTTTATCGCGTTCGCTTGCGAGGGTTCTTGCCGCCATTATCGCGGGAACCGTACAGCCGAATCCTATCAGCATTGGAACAAAACTACGGCCAGAAAGACCTAATTTGCGTAACGGTTTGTCCATAACATACGCGACACGCGCCATGTATCCTGTATCTTCCAGTAAAGATAAAAAGAAAAATAATACTACGATTAACGGCACAAACATTAAAACAGCGCCCACTCCGGTAAAAATGCCGTCGATAATCAACGAATGAACAACAGGATTTAAGCCGTATGCAGATAACGCTCTGTCCAAGCCGCTGCTCAGACTGTTTAACCCTATTTCCATAAGTTCGCTTAACCTGTTTCCGATAACGCCGAAGGTGAGCCAGAAAACAGTGAACATAATGCCGAGAAACGCCGGGAATGCCAGTATTTTATGCGTAAGTATGTGATCCAGACTTACACTGCGTCTGTATTCTTTGCTTTCTTTTGGTTTAACTACGCATTTTTTACAAATATCTTCGATAAATTGATAACGCATATCGGCTAACGCCGCTTCGCGGTCAGTGCTAAGTTCTGTTTCCATTTCTTTTACGGCGTGATCAATCATGTCGGTTTCGTTTTCGTCGAGGGAAAGGCTTTTTAAAATTAACTCGTCGCCTTCTACAAGTTTGGTCGCCGTGAATCGCGTAGGCAAACCTTGTCTAAGAGCGTGATCTTCAACAAGGTGCGCAATAGCGTGGATTGCGCGGTGTACAGCTCCGGAACAAAAGTCTATACGCTCCGGCTTTTTTCTTAGTCTTGCCGTTTCAACCGCTTGTTCAACAAGTTCGGCAAGCCCATGATTTTTTACCGCTGTTATAGGTACAACAGGAACGCCGAGAGCTTCTTTTAATTGGTTTATATCGATACTTCCGTTATTTGCCTGTACTTCGTCCATCATGTTTAAAGCAAGAACCATCGGTACTTGAAGTTCCAGTAACTGCAGAGTAAGGTAAAGATTACGTTCAATATTCGTTGCGTCAAGTATATTTATAATTCCGTCGGGTTTTTGTTTTATCAAAAAATCGCGGGTTATTATCTCTTCGCTTGTGTACGGAGAAAGTGAATAAATACCGGGAAGGTCAACAATCGTTATATCCTTGCGGCCGGGAATTTCTCCTGTTTTTTGTTCTATTGTAACGCCTGGGAAATTTCCTACACGCTGGTTTGAACCCGTAAGCTGATTAAAAAGGGTAGTCTTCCCGCAATTCTGGTTTCCTGCAATGGCAAAAATCATTGTATCTCCTTTATGGTGATTTTTTCGGCATCTTGCAGCCGCAAGGATAAAACATAGCCGCGCAAAAGAAGTTCGATAGGATCGCCCATGGGCGCCGCTTTTTTTACAGTTACAGTTGTACCGGGCGTTATACCCATGTCCAAAAGCCGCCGGCGCAGGACTTTCTCCCCGCCTACTGTTTCTACGATTCCGCTTTTACCTATTTGAAGGTCTTTTATAGTCATAACCTCTCCTGGTTAGTTATCTCTAACTTAAAGTTAGTCTATCCTAACTATTTTGTCAAGTGTTTTTGAAAAAATTCTTATATTTTTTTTAGTTGATTATCGCGCCGTTTCGTACTACCATACTAGTATGCATGAATCGGCAGAAAATTATCTTGAGGCGATTCTGACCTTAAGTCTTAAAGGCGAAAAAGTTCGCTCGATTGACATTGCAAATGAACTGGAATTCAGTAAGCCGAGTGTAAGTATCGCCATGAAAAACCTCCGCGAAAAGGGGTATGTTTTAACTGACGATGAAGGCTGTATAACGCTTACCGCGAAAGGACGAAAAATTGCCGATTCGATGTATGAAAGACATGTCGCTATTTCCGATTGGCTTGTTTTTCTTGGCGTTGACAAAAAAACTGCCGTGCAGGATGCCTGTAAAATGGAACATGCCATGAGCGAAAAGAGCTTTCTCGCGATTAAAAAACATATAGAAAGCCAGACTAAAAAATAATATAAGCATATTATGGAGATAAATTGATATAATGACTAAAATGCCGGTTTTAAAAGAAGGGTTTCCGTTTATTTTTCCGTCTCTTGCCGCAGGTATCGCTTTGCTCATTGCCCCTGTGTTTGTTGTACAAACTCCCGCGGTTCTTGTCTGCATCATCCTTGGTTCTTTATCGATTATATTTTCGTTCTTTTGCGTTTTCTTTTTCAGGGATCCAAAAATATCGATAACACAGGGTGATGGAATAATTCTTTCTCCGTGTAACGGGACTGTAATGGAAATAACTGAAGAAGGCGATGAAAAAATAATCCGCGTATTTCTATCGATTTTCAGCGTCCATCTGCAGCGTTCGCCTGTTGACGGGGTAATAACCGGTGTCACGCATAAAAACGGAAAATATTACGCGGCGTGGAATCCCCGGGCGCAGTCAGAAAACGAGCAGAATATTATTACCATACAAAGCGACAATTTAAAAACATCCGGTTTATATGTTGTTAGGCAGATAGCAGGGCTTGTCGCAAGGCGCTGCGTGTCATGGGTAAAACAGGGAGATGTTGTTAAAGCCGGCGATAAGATTGGAATGATCAAATTTAGTTCGCAGGTAGATTTACATTTACCTCTAAAAACGGAAATAATAATTAAAGAAGGAGAAAAAACCAGAGCAGGCATTACGATTATGGCTGTTATATAGAGGCTAAATATGAAAGTTAATAAATTTCGTTTTAAGAAACTACAGCAGAAAAAATACCGCGAAAATAGAGTTGGAATTAGAGTTCCAATTAAAAAGGAAGAATTAAAAAAAGGAATTTATATTGTTCCCGCTTTGTTTACTTGCGGAAATATGTGTTTGGGATTTCTCTCCATTCTGTCTTCTATCGACGGACATTTTATAACTGCCGCATGGTTTTTAATCGGCGCGCTTGCTTGTGATATTGTTGACGGCAGAATCGCGCGAATGACTAAATCGACAAGCATGTTTGGGATGGAACTGGATTCGTTAAGCGATCTTGTTTCATTTGGAATCGCACCGGCTGTGATGATGCATATGCTTGTATTAAACACAATGGGAAATATTGGAATAGCCATCGCCGTTCTTTATGTTTTATGCTGCGCCCTTCGCCTTGCTCGTTTTAATGTGCTTAGTCACAGCAGCGAATTGGAAAAACATTTTGTCGGGCTTCCGACTCCCGCTTCCGCAGGAGTTTTAATTTCTTTTGTTTTAAGTTATCAGTTGCTGGGGCCGGAAGAATACACCCTCAATGCCAATACAATTCCCGTTTTAATGGAAATTTTACCGAAATTTTTTAGAGCGATGCCCATTGTAATTGTTGTTCTTTCGTTCCTGATGGTTTCCAATATTCCGTATATGTCTTTCAAAAAAATTAAAATGTCAAAAATTAAAACTATAGAACTTTTCGCAATTATTATAGTCCTAATCATTCTTATTGTTATATTTCCGCAAAACACGTTTTTTATTATTTTTTCGATGTACGCCGCATCCGGCATTTTATTTTACGTCCCGCGTCTTATTATAAACAAACGTAATAAAATGAAAGAAGAGACAGAGGATGACAATGCTGACTCTGAGGAAACATGAGCGAAAAGTGTTTTAAACGCTTGACTCATAATTAAATGTAATATTAAATTTTTGTTAAAACTAGGAATCGAACATGTAAAGAACCGGTCACCCTTCAACAATCATCTTAAACTCGCTTAACATATAAAGCGGTATATCATACAGGTTGCCGCTTCTGTTGAAATTTGCAAGCGAAGCGCGGATTTCGGTTTTTGGAGAGAACTTTTCGCGGTAAACAGACAGGCTCTTTGCTTTTAGGTTAATGGAAGATTTAACTTCTATGGGAATAATTTTACTGTCAGTTTGTATAACAAAATCAATTTCCGCTGTGGCGCTGTCGTTTGTCCAATATGCAAGCGTTATGTTACTAAAATGTTTCATTTCCTGACAAACATATTGTTCGGTTAGCGCTCCTTTAAATTCAGTAAACATGGCGTCGCCTTCCAGAATAGTTCTTGCATCCAATCCTGAAATTGCAGAAAGTAAGCCAACATCGCAGAAAAATAATTTAAAAGCGCCGGTATTCGCGTATCCTTTCAATGGGAGCGCAGGTTTGGAAACACGCGGCACTTTATGAACAAGTCCGCAGTTTTCGAGCCATGCAAGAGAGGTTTCAAATGTAGAAGACGTCGCGTTCTTCTGAACATCTTTATATATAAATTTTTTATTATCTTTAGAAAGCTGTACCGGGATAGAATCCCATATAAGGCGTGTTCTTTGAAGATCGTTTATAGGAATATGTTTAGAAAAATCCTGTTGGTAAGAATCTAATATATCATTCTGCATTTCTCTGGCTAAGTAGAAATTACGCTCTTTTGAAAATTCTAAAACTACTTCTGGCATTCCGCCTGTGAAAAAATACATTTTCAAATAATCGATTAACTTATCTTTAAATACTTTGATTAATTCCCAATCACAGCTTTTTACAAGGTCTTTTAATTTTTCTTCGCCGATCGCGGTTAAAAATTCAGAAAACGCCAGAGGATAAAGATTCATAAATTCAACTTTGCCGACCGGAAAAGATACGTCTTTATGCAAAAAAACACCAAGCAGGCTGCCTGCGGCAACAATATCATATTCCGGCGCGTTTTCGTTAAAGTATTTAAGCGCGGTTAACGCATTGGGACACTCCTGTATTTCATCAAAAATAATCAAGGTATTATACGGGTAGATCTTTTTTCCGCTTTCCAGTTCCAGACCTGTCAGAATCCTGCTTGTATCCATATCTGCGGAGAACAAATCCTGAAGCCTTGAGTTTTTCTCGAACAGGATATATGCCGTATTTTTGTAATGCAGCCGCCCAAATTCTTTCATGAGCCAGGTTTTACCAACCTGTCGAATTCCGTTGATTATAAGCGGTTTATGCCCTTTTTTTGTCTTCCATTCCATTAATTGGTCTAATCCCAGTCTTCTCATAATTCTATTATATAACTTTCATTGGCAAAAAACAAGAATTATCAATATTTTCGTTGGCAAAAACTATTAAAATATAAACATATTCATTGGCAAAAACAGGTATAATAGTAGTTTATTCGTTGGCAAAAACTATCAAAATACCTGTTATTTCGTTGGCAAAAACTATGTTTAAATTAACCAAATTCTAACAATTTCCTCACCTGCTTCTAACGCTGTATATTTACCCTTTATTCAGAGATTCAACAAAGGAGTAATAAAATGAAAATTAAATTAATCGCTGTAATAACGGCAATTATGGTTTTGGCAGGCGCTTGTTCAAAAGGTTCAACAGGTCAAGCCGGAACTGTGCAGCCGTATACAATTGAAGTTGGCGGATCAACTTCTGTAACACCGTTAATGGAAATGGTTGCTCATGAATATGCAAATATAAAACCCCACATTAAGGTAAATATAAACGGAACAGGTTCCGGCGACGGAATCACAAACGCGGGCGTTACATACCAGATTGGAATGTCCAGCCGCGATCTTACACCTGCAGAACAGGGCAGGGGGCTCAAAGCTGAGGTCGTCGCCATCGACGGTATTGCAGTTATCGTAAATAAAAATAATGAAATGTCGAGTCTTTCAATAGAACAGATTAGAGATATTTACACAGGAGCGATTACTGATTGGAGCCAGGTCGGCGGCGCGCGCGGAGCGATTGCCGTTATAAGCCGCGAAGAAGGTTCCGGCACCCGCGGCGCGTTTGAAGAACTTGTCGGTTTTCAGGGCAAGCTTCGCGCCGGAGCAAATGAATCAACAAGCACGGGCGCAATTAAAGCCGGTATTACGCAGAATCCCAACGCCATTGGTTATATCTCGCTCGGTTCGGTTGACGATACAGTTAAAGCCGTTTCTGTCGGCAGTGTTGCGGCAAGCGCGGCGAATGTTGTAAACGGCTCTTATAAAATCGCACGTCCTTTTATTGTTCTTACCGGAAATAATTTGCATGCGGAAAGCGCCGCGTTTATTCAATGGATGCTCGGCTCTGAAGGACAGGCTATTGTCCGAAAAAGCTGGATTCCTGTAAATTAATCCGGTAACTGCTGCCCATGAACCGTAAATTTTCTGATGTTTTTTTTAAACATCTGGTAAGTATTGTAGCCCTCTTTTCCGTACTGGCGCTGGGGGCTATTTTGCTTTTTGTTTTCGCTCAAGGTTCAGCGCCGTTTTTTACTTCCACCGCTTCGGGCATACGTTTGGTTGCTCAAAGAATAGATGAAATTACAGTTAACGGTGTTCTTTATAAAAATCATAACACTTTTATAGATATTCCAAAAAATACAGAAATTATTAATATAAGTTTTCCTGTTGGAGATGTTATTAATATTTTCGAAATTAAAATTGATACCAAAGAAAAAGATGCGGAAAAATGCCTCTCATTTACGCACAACAACGAAGTTGAAATTACATATCCAGAGGCTTATGTTTACACTGTTAGCTGGCCGTCGGCGATTGCCGCGCTGCAAAAACGGATACATGTTATTCTTCCAGAACCGCCTTACAATTTTGGAAAATTTTTGAGCGGTCTTGAATGGCGGCCAAGCAGAGATAAAGTATTCGGCATTTTCCCGATGATAGCCGGAACTCTCCTCGCAAGTCTCGGTGCCATTCTTTTGGGAGTTCCAATCGCGCTGTTATGCGCGCTTTTTATGGCGGAGTTTCTAAAACCCAAAGCCGCTTCCGGTATCCGGGCGGGAATTGAATTGCTTGCCGGAATTCCATCCGTAGTATACGGATTTTTCGGGCTTATGGTGATTGTCCCGTTTATTAGAACTGTTTTTAACATTCCATCGGGTAATACGCTTCTTTCCGCCATAATTGTTTTAGCGCTGATGATACTGCCGACTGTTATCACAATCGCGGAAACTTCCTTGCGCGCGGTTCCGCTCTCGGTGAGAGAAGCGAGTCTTTCGCTTGGAGCGAGCAGGATGCAGACTGCGTGGAAAGTAGTTCTGCCTCACGCAAATTCGGGGGTAATCGCCGGAGTGATTCTCGGTATTTCACGCGCTGTTGGAGAAACCATGGCGGTAATTCTTGTTGCGGGTAACTCTCCTCAGCTTACGATTAATCCTTTGGCGAGTGTTCGTACATTAACATCGACGATTGCCATGGAAATGGGTTATGCGTCCGGCAGGCACAGCGAGATGCTGTTTTCGATTGGGGTTACGCTGTTTTCGATTATTTTAATTTTGAATAGCGTGATTTTGTGGTATCGAAGAAGAATGTACGCCCAGGAATTATGATTGGGAAACAGGAACCGTAGATTAGCGAGGAATATTTTTTAAGTGTGCGGAGATGGCGAATTTTATGTTAAGTAAGAGGAAAATTTTAGATTCTTTTTTATATGGCGTTATGGCTGTTACGATGACAGGCATTATTGCCGCGCTGGCGTTCATTATTATTTATATTTTTAAATCGCAGGCAGGGTATTTGAATTGGTCATTTCTTACCAACGCGGAAACCGGTATTCTGCCGATGATTGTTACAACTCTTTATGTAGTTCTTGTTTCGATTGCTGTGTCGCTTCCTGTCGGACTTGCTACCGCTATTTTTTTAAATGAATATTCGGGTAACTCGTCGTTTATAAGGATTTTACGGCTTGCGATTGAAACGCTTGCCGGGATTCCGTCGATTATTTACGGACTTTTCGGGCTTCTTGTTTTCTGCCGTTTTTTAAATTTTGGACAATCTATTATAGCGGGTTCTCTTACTTTGAGCATAATGATACTGCCTGTAATTATTCGCACAACGGAAGAATCTTTAAAATCGATTCCCGATTCATTCCGCGAAGGTTCCCTCGCTCTTGGCGCGACAAAGTTTCAAACAACCATTCATGTTGTTTTACCGTCTGCGCTCCCGGGCATTTTAACGTCTGTCATTCTTGCAATCGGGCGCGTTGTAGGCGAGTCAGCGCCTGTTCTGCTGACTGTAGGTTTAACAAAAAATATGCCGCGAACCATTTTTGAATCAGGGAGAACGTTAACAATCCACCTTTACTATCTTACAAACGAAGCGGTGCGCCCGGAAGATTTTGGCATCGCTTTCGCCACGGCTTCCGTGTTAGTAATTTTAGTTGTAGTCATCAACACCGCGACTAAAATCCTGACAGCTAACTTCAGAAAAAAACTTGGAGACGCATAATGGATAATAATAAAATTGATGTAAAAAATCTCGATCTCTTTTACGGCGATTTTCAAGCGTTAAAAAATATTAACTTTGCCATTAACAGAGGCGATGTCGCGGCGCTTATCGGACCGTCGGGATGCGGGAAATCAACGTTTATCAGGATATTGAACCGCATGAACGATCTTATTCCGTCATGCCGCATAACAGGAGAGGTTTTGCTTGACGGCGAGAATATTTACGGCTCGATGGATGTTACGGAACTCCGCAGCCGCGTGGGTATGGTGTTTCAAAAACCGAATCCGTTTAACATGACGGTATTTGACAATGTCGCTTACGGACAACGTATGCAGGGCATTAAGGATAAGCGCGTTCTTGCTGACATTGTGGAAATATCATTAAAAAAAGCGGCGCTTTGGAATGAGGTAAAGGACAGACTGAAAAAACCGGCGCAGGCGCTTTCAGGCGGACAGCAGCAGCGTCTTTGCATTGCAAGAAGTATCGCAATGAAGCCTGAAATAATTTTAATGGACGAGCCGACAAGCGCTCTTGATCCAATCGCGACAGGGCGTATCGAGGAATTAATCGGAGAGTTAAAAAAAGAATTCAGCATAATTCTTGTGACTCATGCCATGCATCAGGCGTCGCGTGTCAGTAACAGGACAGCGTTCTTCCTGCTTGGCGAGATAATAGAGTATAATAATACAAGGGAAGTTTTTACAAAGCCTCGCGACAAGAGGACAGAAGATTATATTTCCGGAAGATTTGGTTAAGGATGGGGGGAGCATGAATACACGAAACTTTTTTTCTGAAGAATTGAGCAGGATGCGTCAGGATATTTTAGCGATGGCGACCAGGGTAGAAGAAAACCTGGGCAAGGCGCTTACCGCGTTAAAAACACGCGACCCGGAACTTGCGCGGGAAGTGCGCACCGATGACGCTGATGTAGATGCTCTCCAAATAAGAATCGAAGATGACGCGGCGATGATAATCGCCACACAACAGCCCGTCGCGCGCGATCTTCGCGAGATTGTAACAATCTTTAAACTTACAAGCAATATCGAAAGGATTGGCGATCATGCGGTACATTTGGCGCGCGCCGCGAGAAAACTTTCAAAGGGGAAAGATTCTCCTTTCAGCGCGCAGGAACATTTGGAGAAAATGGCAGTAACAGGGCAGGTGATGATACGCACCGCGATTTCCGCCTTTATGGCGCAGGATTCGCAGGCGGCGCGGGAAGCCGCGGCAATGGACCGTCAGATTGACGATGAACACAAGGCGTTAACAGAGAATATTTTAAAAGTGATGAAAAAAAATCCCGATCTTGTAAAAAGCGCTCTTCAAATACTGCATACGTCGAACCAGCTTGAACGTCTTGGCGATCATATCACTAATATTTGTGAAGCTGTTATATACATGATTGAAGGCGTACACGAGGAATTGAATGAGTAAAGCGGTTATATTGATTATCGAAGATGATCCCGATATTCAAGAATTGCTTTCTCTTTCATTATCGAAAGAAGGCTGGAACCTCCTTCAGGCACAGACAGGTGAAGAAGGACTTAAAATATTAAATTCTAAAAAAGTTAATTGCATTTTGCTTGATATAATGCTTCCCGAGATGGACGGTTTAAAAGTTCTTAAAAAATTAAAAGAAATTGATCAATGTAAAAATATTCCCGTGATAATGACAACCGCAAAAGGCGAAGAGTCCGATATTATTACGGGGCTTGAACTTGGCGCGGATGATTATGTTGTAAAACCGTACAGTCCCAAAGTTTTGGTGGCGAGAATCCGGGTTGCGTTACGCCGTCAGGAAGATAATATAGATGCTTCAGTTACCGCGTGG
This sequence comes from Treponema sp., assembly GCA_009788065.1. Classification (GTDB taxonomy): domain Bacteria; phylum Spirochaetota; class Spirochaetia; order Treponematales; family Breznakiellaceae; genus WQXQ01. Next base: position 57,560 of record WQSF01000002.1, on the reverse strand, counting down.
CGGCAAGGCGAAATAAAACTGGACGCCGCCCGCCATGCCGCCTTTTGCGGCGAAACCCGGCTTGATCTTTTTGCAACGGAGTTTGCTCTTTTAAAACATTTTCTCTCCAATCCCGAAATTGTATTTTCACGTAACCAGATAATCGCCGCGATCCACGGACATGATTATCCTGTAACAGATCGTTCTGTCGATGTTCAAATTCTTGGTTTACGAAAAAAACTCGGCAAAGCCGGAGACATGATCGAAACAATCCGGGGTGTTGGTTACCGCTTCAGAATTTCTAATGAATAAAGGGGCTGCATAATGACAATATTTAAAAATAGCCTGCTGACACTGGGCTTGGCTGTCCTGGCTTTCTCGGCAGTGTTTGTAATATCGGTTATGATATTTATGGATTCGCTTTATTACGAAATAAACATGACAAGTCTTGGAAACACTGCAAGATCGTTGATGACTGTAATAGGCGATGAAATAGACGATGTGTTTTTATCGCATGACGGCGATCATTCCGTACAGATTTCTTTTCCTGTAGATATTGACGAGGCTCACCGCCTTACTTTAATTAATACTTCCGGTTATGTTTTATGGGATTCTCATGTAACGGAAGGACTTGTAAATCACATCGATCGTAAAGAGGTATCTGCCGCGCTTGAAGGAAGAGAGGCAGGTTCAAGGCGGGATTCAATCAGCACGGGGATGAGACGTATTTATCACGCGCTTCCTGTTTTTGACGACGAGCATAATGTTATCGGCGTTTTCAGACTTTCGTTTTCTATTCCCGGATTTGGAATGCGTGTTTCTTCCATTATTGTTCCATTTATTATTTTTATATCTCTTTTTATCGCTGTCGCTTTTTGGGCAGTCATCATGTACTCGCGATCCCTGTCCGCATCTCTTGAAAGACTTGTTAGCATTGCCAAGGTTGGAGTGCGTTTCTCTGCGAGAGCTGCGCCGCTTATATCGGGAACTGAGGCTGAGGAGCCTGTCGCGCCTGAATTTTTAAGCCTTGAAAGAGCAATGCGCGCAATGACAGAAGAGCTTAACATCCGTTTTGAAAACGCAAAGTCAGAAGGCAGCCGCCTTGAAGCGATTCTTAACGGAATGTCGGAAGCGGTTTTCGCGATGGACAGCTCGTTAAAACTCCATCTTGTAAATCCTAAAGCCAGAGAACTTTTTAATCTTGGAGACTGTGATATAAAAACCGCTTCCGCCGGAAACGCGATGACTTTGCTTGAGGCGACTCGTTCTACAGAGCTGATGGAAATCGCGAAAAAAGCGATCAACTCAGGCGAGCCGTTTGAAACGGAATTAACATTTCATAAGGGTATGTCTGCTCTCGCGGAGAAACGCGCTGTTGCCGGGCAGGTGTTATTGGTTCACGCTTCTCCGCTTGCGCCGGGCGGCGCGGTTCTTGTACTGCAGGATATTTCACGTCTTGTCAAACTTGAAAGGGTACGCAAGGATTTTGTCGCGAATGTGTCGCATGAACTTCGCACTCCTATTCAGGTTATAAAAGGTTTTTCGGAAACGCTTTTAGATTCTGTTTCTGATAGCAAGGGTAAGTCAGCTAAATACGCTCATTTTATCGATATAATTTACAAGAATGCCGGCATCATGGAAAATCTGACAAACGATCTTTTAATTCTTGCAAGTCTGGAAAACGATGACAGTAAAACATTTGATATGGAAGAACAGTTTGTTGCGCCGCTTATAGACGAAGCTGTTTCTTCTGTTGAGCATCAGGCGAAAAAAAAACAAATCGACATTATTCCAAGCTGTCAGGATAATATTAAAGCAAAACTGCACGGTTCATTTATTATTCAGGCATTGATCAATTTAATAGATAACGGCATTAAATACTCGCCTGTTAAATCAAAACTTTGGGTTAGCACGGTCTTAACAAATGATATGCTTATTTTTGAAGTGCGCGACAAGGGGATAGGAATTCCGTCTGAACATCTTGAACGAATATTCGAAAGATTTTACCGCGTGGACAAGGCGAGGAGCAGAGAAGCAGGCGGCACCGGTCTCGGACTGAGTATCGTACGGCACATCGCTCTGCTTCACAACGGAAACGCCGAAGCGGAAAGCCGCATCGGCGAAGGATCAGTATTTAGAATAAAGATACCTGTCTGACTTTATTCGTCTTCATCGTTTTCGTTTTCGATTATTCCGAGCAGTTCAACAGAGAAAATTAAAGTAGCGTAAGGCGGAATAATCCCTTGAATACCGTCTTTGCCGTACGCAAGATTTGACGGAATGTAGAAACGGTATATCGAACCCGGGCTCATCAGCATTAAACCTTCCGACCATCCGGGGATAACCATTTCCAGCGGAATATACGCGCCGCCTTCTTCTTTGGAGCTGTCAAAAGGTTTGTTGTCGATAAATGTCCCGGTATAGTTAACTCTTACCACAGAATCTATTGTAGGTTTGTCGCCGATTTTTTCTTCTATTACTTCATACTGAAGACCGCTGGCTGTAACTTTAATATTGGATTTCTGGCTGTTCAGGAATAAAAATTCCTCTTCCGCTTTTTGATTTACCGCGGCTTCTTTTTCAAACGCGTTTTGAAGAGCGGCTTGAATTATTTCTCTTGCCTCTTCTTCGCTGAACATGGTTTCTTTGCCTTCAACAACAGCTTTTAATCCGCTGGAAAACGCAGTGTAGTCAAAATCGATACCCATCGATCCCATGTCAAAGTTCATGCCGATTGCCATGCCGAACGCGTAACTTACGCGGGCCATGTCTTCAGCGTTTCTGTAATCTTCCTGGATTGCCTTTGCGTGCAATGCAAGGACCGCAAAAAACAGACATAAAAATACGATTGCTTTTTTCATCTTTCTCTCCAATATTTATTATTCTACTATTTCGAGCAGTTCAACTGTAAAAATTAATACAGCATTGGGAGGTACAGAAGCGCCCGCGCCGTAAGCGCCGTAACCTAATTCTGAAGGAATATAAAATTTGTATTTACTGCCGACAGGCATTAACTGTAAACCTTCTGTCCATCCGGGGATAACGCCGTTAAGCGGGAATGTTACAGGTTCCTGATATTCGTATGAATTGTCAAAAAGCGAACCGTCGATCAATCTTCCCTCGTAGTGCACCTTAACCACATTTTCTTCTGACGGTCTTTGCCCTGTTCCTTCAACTAACACTTCATACTGCAGTCCGCTTGGCGTAATGGAAATGCCCGGTTTTCCGGCATTCTCCGCGAGGAAAGCGTTTCCCTCTTCCAGAACCTTCGCGCCCTTCTCTGCCATTACCGCGTCAAAAGTGGATTCGACAATATTCCTGGCTTCCATTAAGTCGAAACGCGGAGTTTTACCGGTAAGGCCGTCTTTCATGCCCTTTAACAGCTCGTTAATATTAGGTGAAACGCCGTCAGCCGCCAGTCCGTCTCTTAAACCGGAGCCGATATTTAATCCAAGGGCGTAGGACGCGTCATTGTTAAAATTAACTCCTTCGCCGGAAGTTCCTGAGCCGCCTTTACAGCCGGTAAAAACAATCGCGGTTATAACCGCTGCGGCTAATGCCGCAAAAGTAAGTAAATTTCGATATTTCATTATAACATAATACCTGCTTTTGACGTTTATGGATAGTGTATTTAAATCCTTTGCCTTTTCATTATAGCTATGTTATATTGTTAACAGATACTGTTTATATTTTAACAGGGCTCTGCGATGGGAGGAGGGAGATTCAATATGGATAACGCTAAAAAGATCCTTTTAGTAGATGACAGCGAAGTTCATCTTGTTATAGCGGAGAATATTTTAAAAGAGAAGTTCAACGTCATTACCGCAAAATCCGGAAAAGAAGCGTTAACCCTTCTATCCAAAGGTCTTGTCCCTCAGGTGATTCTTTTAGATATTTTGATGCCGGAAATGGACGGCTGGGAAACTTATAATAAAATTAAGGGTATCAGCCTCCTGCGGAGTGTCCCTATAGCGTTCTTAACGTCTCTGGACGGGGTAAGAGAAAAACTCTATGCGTCCAGAATCGGCGCCGCCGATCTTATCACAAAACCTTACGAACCAGTAGATTTGCTTACCAGAATCGATAAAATACTGGAAACTCAGACAGAGTAGCCGTATACCGCTCTTTTTCACTCTTGTGTTATACACATTACCATGATAAAATTCTTCAATAATCTAAAATCCCATAAAATAGAGGAAAATTATGGCAGAAAAAAGCATTGTAATGATTGACGGTAATAACGCGGCGGCGCATGTTGCCCACGCGCTAAGCGAAGTAATCGCGATTTATCCGATTACCCCTTCCAGCCCGATGGGCGAACTCTCCGACGAGTTTTCAGCGCATGGGCGCAAGAACATCTGGGGTTCCATCCCTGATGTTGTAGAATTGCAGTCCGAAGCAGGCGCGGCGGCGGCAGTACACGGAGCGCTTACTACAGGCGCGATGTCCGTTACATTTACCGCTTCTCAGGGTTTGCTCCTTATGATTCCCAATATGTATAAAATCGCGGGTGAACTTACATCTACGGTTTTCCATATATCGGCGCGCGCTCTGGCTACATCGAGCCTTTCGATTTTCGGCGATCATCAGGACGTAATGGCTTGCCGTCAGACCGGCTGGGCTATGCTGGCTTCCAACAATGTTCAGGAAGTTATGGACCTTGCGCTTATCGCCCATGCGGCAACTTTACGTTCAAGAGTTCCGTTCCTGCATTTCTTTGACGGTTTCCGCACCAGCCACGAGCTTCAAAAAGTTGAGGAAATCTCATACGAAGATATGCACCAGATGATCGATGACGAGCTTGTCGCCGAGCACCGCAGACGCGGTTTAACCCCGGAAAACCCGACCATTCGCGGTACGGCTCAGAACCCGGACACTTATTTCCAAGGACGCGAAGGCGTTAACAAGTATTATGAAAAAGTCGCAGGTATTGTACAGGCGGAGATGGATAAATTCGCCAAAGTAATCGGACGCCAGTATCATATATTTGATTACTACGGCGCGAAAGACGCTGAAAAAGTAATTATCATTATGGGTTCCGGCGCGGATGTTGTGGAAGAAACCGTCGACTACCTGAACGGCAAAGGCGAGAAAACGGGCATGGTAAAAGTCCGCCTGTTCCGCCCCTTTGACGCGAAACTTTTTGTAAAAGCGTTACCTGCAAATGTAAAAGCAATTGCGGTAATGGATCGCACAAAAGAGCCCGGCTGTCTGGGCGAACCTTTGTATGAAGATGTCCGTACAGCAATCGCGGAAATGCAGGATTCCGGCGACTTTAAGGCAACTCCGGTTATTCTCGGCGGACGCTACGGTCTCGGTTCAAAAGAATTTACTCCCAGTATGGCGAAAGCGGTATACGACAACCTTTCCGGTAAAAAAATCTCCAACTTTATTGTCGGTATTAAAGACGACGTTCTTGGAAAGAGCCTTGAATACGATCATAACTTCTTCATCCCTGAAGAGGGTATGAATGAAGCGCTGTTCTACGGACTCGGCGCGGACGGTACTGTCGGCGCGAACAAGAACTCGATCAAGATTATCAGTGAAGCAAGACCGGAACTTAACGCGCAGGCGTATTTCTCATACGACTCGAAAAAATCAGGCGGATTTACAGTTTCTCACCTTCGCTTCGGCAAAGATAAGATTCGCCGCCCGTATCTTATCAACTCGGCGGACTTCCTTGCGTGTCATAAATTCTCTTACATCGAAATGTACGACATGCTTTCTAAACTTAAAGAAGGCGGAACATTCCTTCTTAACAGCCCGTACAAAGCGGCGGATGTTTGGAAAGAACTTCCAAACGAAATCCAGAAAAAAATCATCGAGAAAAAACTGAAGTTCTTCGTTATTGACGGCGCTCACATTGCCCGCTCTACAGGAATGGGTAACCGCATTAACACAGTTATGCAGGCCGCTTATTTTAAAATTTCTGGCGTATTGCAGGAAGCCGAAGCCGTTAAACTGATGAAGGAGCATATCCAACATTCATACGGCAAAAAGGGCGCGGACGTTGTAGAAAAGAACTACAAAACAGTTGACGCGGCGTTGGGCGCGGTAGAAGAAGTGAAATATCCTTCAAGCACAGAAGGCAATCACAAAATGAAAGCGCCTTTTGCAACCGCGAAAGACCCGTGGATTAAAGAAGTGCTTGGAACAGTTTCTTTCCAGAACGGCGATTCGCTGCCTGTCAGCAAGCTCCCCGAAGACGGAACTTTCCCGACAGCGACAACCCAGTACGAAAAACGCTCGGTCGCAGAACGCGTTCCGATTTGGAACCCCGATGTTTGTACCCAGTGCGGTATTTGTACAGTTGTCTGTCCGCACGCATGTATCCGCATGAAGAACCTTTCCGCGGATCAAGTCGCGAAAGCGCCGAAAGGTTTCCTTACTACCGAAGTTAAACCCAAAGCGGTTGAAGGCAAAAAAGCCGCGCTGGTTATCGCCTGCGAAGACTGCTACGAATGCGGCGTTTGTTTTACAGCCTGTCCGATGTGCAAGGGCGACGGAAGTCCTTCGGCTCTCACTTATAAATCATATTCAGATGATCCTGAATTCCACGTTGAACAAGCTGCGGTATGGGATTATTTCTTAAGTCTTCCCGAAACTCCGGCAGACGGCGAACTGAGCAATCCTAAAGCGTTGGCTTACAAACGCCCGTTGTTTGAATTCTCAGGCGCTTGCGGCGGATGCGGTGAAACACCCTACATTAAGTTGATGTCTCAGCTTTTCGGTGATCGCGCTCTTATCGCGAATGCCACAGGCTGTTCGTCAATCTACGGCGGCAACCTGCCGACAACTCCGTATTGTATAAACGCCGAAGGAAGGGGTCCTGCGTGGTCTAACTCTTTGTTTGAAGACACAGCGGAATTCGCGCTTGGCTTTAGACTTACAAGCGACAAGCTCGCTGTTCATGCCCGTGAAATGGGAGAGAAGGCAAAGGGCGAAGGCATCGCCGCCGCGATCATCGACAAACTGCTTTCCAACAAGCAGGAAGATGAAGCTTCCATCAATGAACAGCGTAAAAATGTAGACGAACTCAAAGCCGCTCTTAAGAAGGATAATAAGCCGACAGCGAAAATGCTGCTCTCTCTTGCAGACCACTTTATAAAGAGATCTGTGTGGGGCTTCGGCGGCGACGGCTGGGCGTACGACATCGGTTTCGGCGGCTTGGATCACGTTCTTGCCTCCGGTAAAAACGTCAACCTGCTTTGCATGGATACAGAAGTTTATTCAAACACAGGCGGACAGATGTCAAAATCAACTCCTGTCGGCGCAATCGCGAAATTCGCCGCAGCGGGAAAAGAAAATACAAAGAAAGACCTCGGCATGATTGCCATGAGTTACGGTTATGTTTATGTCGCCAAGATTTCGTTAGGCGCAAACATGGCTCAGGTTATCAAGGCGTTCCGCGAAGCAGAATCCTACGATGGTCCGTCTTTGATTATCGCGTACTCGCATTGTATTAACCACGGCATCGACATGAGCAAGGGACTTGAACAGGGCAAGGCGGCTGTAACAAGCGGTCTGTGGCCTTTATACCGCTACGATCCGAGATTGAAAGATCAGGGCAAGAACCCCTTCCAGCTCGATTCCAAAGAGGCGACAACAGCCATCGAAGACTTTATGTACAAAGAAGTCCGCTTTAAGAGTCTTAAAGCCGCCGATCCTGCGCGCGCCGATATGCTGCTCGCAAAAGCCAAAAAACAAGCTGAACGCATTTACAAGGAGTACAAGTATTTAGCGGACAGACCGTTCTAGACTGATTGTTTAATTTAATTTGTAACCCCCAATCAACAAGATTGGGGGTTTTTATTTGCTTATTTATAATTGTTTTATTTTAATATAAAATGATAAAGGGCTTGAAAGTTTCACCATGCCGTGATATAGTGCTTACAATGAGAGTAAAACTTTTTATGTTATACATTAACAGGAAAGTAAACTCTTAATAAAAATGCTGAATACGGTGTTTTTATTAGCCGGTCTGTACGGCTGGTAAATTTTATCAAGGTAACCTGCTGTTGAGGCAAGCGTTACGAAAAAGGAGAAATTATGAAGAGGGTATGGCTTTTAGTAGGGCTGTTTGTATTAACAGCGGGAATGTCGTCTGTTTATGCGGCGCCGAAAAGTTGGGACAGTAAAATACCTAAGGATCAACAGGTTACGCTGGCTTATGCTGATAACGCCAGAATCGAAAAAATAGACGGTGAACAAAAAAAGCTTGGATCATTACCGCTTGCTTTTCCGGGAGAAGGAACTGAAAAAAGACCGAAAAGCGCGCTGATAATACAGGCGGGAGAAAGAACGCTTTCAGTGTCTTATAACGATACGCTGAGATGGATGGATGCCATAGATATAAAATATGATTTTCTTCCCGGACATACTTATCATGTAAAAATCGAACAAGACGATGATAAAATATTAGAATACATTAAAGCCAATGGTCCTGCCTCAGGTGTGGCAATGTTAGCCAAAGGCGAAACTCCGCTTAAGTTTGAGATTGTAGATATTACCAAAAAGAAGTAAGTACAAATAACAATTAATCGTAAAAAAACCCTCTGAAAACGGAGGGTTTTTTGTATAAAGATCATGTCATACAGCATTTTTACCGGCAAGATGTTTTATTTATTCTCAGGAATTGTATTCAAAAAAGTATTATCATATTATAATCAAAAGATGAAGACTATTTTTGTTGTTGACGACAGCGACACAAACCTTTCCATGGCGGAAGCGGCGCTGGAGAACAATTATCGTGTAATGACAATGGCGTCTTCAAATAAAATGTTTGAGCTTCTGGAAAAAATTATACCTGATTTAATTCTTTTAGACATAGAAATGCCGGGAATGGACGGGTTTGATACCCTGAACGCGCTTAAATCCGATGTTATGTGGTCTAATATTCCTGTTATATTCCTTACAGGCAGAAATGATCCTATTGTGGAAGTGAAGGGTTTTGAAATCGGCGCTATCGATTTTGTGACAAAACCGTTTTCCACGCCGGTGCTTTTAAACCGTATTAAAACCCATCTTGAAATAGACGATATGATTCGCGAAAGAACGTCGCAGTTAAACAGGCTTCAAAACAGCATTGTATCTGTTCTTGCGAATATCGTAGAAAGCAGGGATAAGGGAACCGGCGGTCATATCGAAAGAACATCAGCGTATATAAAAATTTTAATTGGCGAAATGAAAAGAAAAGGCGTTTACGAAAAAGAAATCTGCGACTGGGATGTTGAAAAAATAATTTCTTCAGCGCGAATGCATGATCTTGGAAAAATTTCCATTACGGATATTATCGTAAATAAACCGGGAAAGCTTACAGATGATGAATATGAGATAATGAAAACCCACGCTCATGAAGGCGAACGTATTATCGATAAAATTATCGCGCAGACAGGCGAAGGCGAATTTTTGCGTAACGCAAGATTGTTTGCCGGAAGCCATCATGAAAGATGGGACGGTAAAGGTTATCCTAACAGACTTAAAGGAGAAGAGATCCCGTTACAGGGACGTATCATGGCGATTGTAGACGTATACGACGCCCTTGTATCAGAACGTCCATATAAAAAAGCGTTTTCAGACGATGAAGCTGTGCAGATAATTATGGAAAACGCCGGAACCCATTATGATCCTGCAATAACCGGTGTTTTTTATGAATCAAGAGATCTGTTTAGAGAAGTAAGGGCGCAGGTTAATGTTTAACAGCGGCAGGAACACGCATGAAAACCAGACCCGTTTGCTTGACACGGTGAATACCGCCGCCACAATTCTGCTTGCGAGAAATGAAAATGTTTCCTTTGAAACAACATTAATAAAAAGTTTGGAACTTGTCGGGCGCTGTCTGGAAGTTGACCGCGTTCAAATTTGGCGTAACGAAACAATTAATAACGAACCTCACTTTGTATTACGCCACGAATGGCTCAGCGATCACGGTAAAAATTGCGTTCATGTTCCGTTAGGTTTGCATTTTCCGTACAGCATGAAAAAAGAATGGCAAAAGCAGTTCTTGCTCGGGAATAATATAAACAGCCCTCTGTTTGAATTACCGGAAGAGGATCGTGACTTTTTGGGTTACTATGAAATAAAATCTATTGTTATTATTCCGATGTTTCTGGAAGGCGATTTTTGGGGTTTTTTCAGTATTGATGACTGCCGGCATGAACGCACTTTTATTAACGAAGAAATTAATATTTTAACTTCCGCCGGTCTTATGATGTGCGCTGCCGTGAACCGAAACAATCAGTCAATAAAAATGCGCGAAGCCGATGAACGCACTCAGATAATGATAGACGCCGCTCCCTTCTGTACAATTTTTTGGGATAACGATCTTACCTTAATCGACTGCAATAACGAAGCGGTAAAAATGTTTGACATGATAGATAAACAGGATTTTATCGATAATTTTGTGCAGTTGTCTCCTCAATTTCAGCCTGACGGAATTCCGTCAGGAGAAAAAGGACAGGCTCTTGTCGGTAAAGCGCTGAAAGAAGGATACAGCCGGTTTGAATGGATGCATCAAAAATTAAACGGCGAGCAAATCCCGACAGAAATTATCTGCATACGTGTAAAATACAAGGGCGAGTTTACAGTTACAGAGTATATCAGGGATTTGCGCGAGCAAAAGGCGATGATTGCCGAGATGCGCAAGGCTGAAATTGCCGAAGAAAGCAGTAAGGCAAAGAGCGAATTCCTCGCGAAAATGAGCCACGAAATCCGCACGCCAATGAACGCGATTTTGGGAATTACTGAAATCCAGCTTCAGGATGATATGCTGCCGCAGGTAACAAAAGACGCGCTTGAAAGAATTTACAACTCCGCTGATCTTTTGCTCGGCATTATAAACGATATATTGGATCTTTCAAAAATTGAAGCCGGAAAATTGGAATTGATGCCGGCTCAATACGATATTGCAAGTCTTATTCACGATACTGTTCAGCTAAACATTATGCGCTATGAAAGTAAACCAATCGAATTCAGGCTTAATGTGGATGAAAATACTCCCATTATAATGACGGGTGACGAACTGCGCATTAAACAGATTTTAAATAATATTCTTTCTAACGCGTTTAAATATACGTATGAAGGAATGATAGGACTTAAAGTTTATTCGGAAAAAGATGATTCAAGCGCGTATGACGATATTAATTTAGTTTTTCGCATCAGCGATACAGGGCAGGGAATGACAGCCGACCAGGTTAAAAAGCTTGGAAGCGAATATGCCCGGTTTAACATGGAAGCAAACAGAAAGACCGAAGGAACCGGTCTTGGCATGAATATTACGCGCAATCTTCTCAGGATGATGAACGGAAAAATAGATATTGAAAGCACTCCCGGCATGGGTTCCGTGTTTACGATACATATTCCTCAGAAATGCGCGGATCATGAACCAATCGGCAGGGAAATGGCGGATAATTTGATGCAGTTAAACGCCGCTAACGCGCTCAAGATTAAAAATGTACAGATAAAACGCGAATTTATGCCGTACGGACGAGTTCTAATCGTAGACGATGTGGAAACAAATCTTTATGTCGCTAAAGGGCTTATGGCGCCTTACGGTCTTTCGATTGATACCGCAATGAGCGGTTTTGAAGCAATCGAAAAAATCAGGGAAGGTATGGAATATGATATTATTTTCATGGATCATATGATGCCGAAGATGGACGGCATTGAAGCGACAAAATTAATCCGCAGTTTTAATTACAAAAAACCGGTTGTCGCTTTAACAGCCAACGCGCTTACAGGGCAGGCTGAAATGTTCATTCAAAGCGGTTTTGACGAATTTATTTCCAAACCGATTGATATCAGGCAGTTGAATATGACGCTCAACAGGCTGATTCGCGATAAATATCCTCCTGATGTAATTGAAGCTGCGCGAAAACAAAAAGATGATTTAATTCACGGTGTGAATAATCAGGCTGTGGAGCCGCAGCTTGCGGAATATTTTATCCGTGACGCGATAAAAGCCGCGGCTGTGATGGAAGCGATTTTTATTAACAAGTGCCGAAGGGCGGATGATATTAACACTTTTGTTATTAATGTTCACGCGATGAAAAGCGCTCTTGCGAATGTCGGTGAAAAAGACCTTTGCGAAGAAGCTTCAAAACTTGAACACTCGGGACGCGAAAAAGATAATAAGACAATCTTAACGGCTCTCCCTTCGTTTTTGGAAAAACTTTACGGCGTAATTTATAAATTCGAAGCCAAGATTCAAAAGGATGCGAACGGCGACGAAGGAGATATGTCTTTATTAAAAGAAAAACTTTTACAGATACGCGACGCTTGCTCGATTTATAATAAAAAAACCGCTAAAGATATTCTAAGCCAGTTAAAAGACAAATCATGGCCATCGAATGTAAAAGAGCATTTGGATACATTATCGGGATTTTTAATTCACAGTGAATTTGACGAAGCGGTTAAAGCGATTGAAGATTATACCAAGCAAATATAAATTTAACTGCCGGTTTTAATAATTTTTAAAATATATCTATCCATCAATACATTTTCCATTACATTGACAGGAGATCGAAGAAGCGTATCGTATTCGGCGGTAAGCGCAAGACATGCTTCTACAGCGTCAATGTTGTAACGGCGGGAAGCCGCAGCGTAATCGTCCCTTGCCTTAGGCGATGAAAGTCCGATTTTCTTTAATTCAAAATTGTTGTTTGCATTTCCTGATTCCAGCAGAGTTAAATAATCGCCGAGTTTTCTGAAACACGAAGTAAGACCCGCTAAAATTTTCTGGGCTTTTTCTTTTGCGGCTAACATAACGGAAAGCGATTCAAGCGCTTTTGAAAGGTCTCCGTTGGCGATTCGCGTAAATAGAGTAAACGCGGATTCTTCTCTGTTATGAGAAAGCCATTTTTCAATATCGCAGGCTTTTACAGGTTTATCTTTTGGTAAAAATAAAATCAGACGCGAACATTCTCTTCTTAGCGCTTCTGTGTTATTTTCTACCAGTTCAAGAATTGCGGCAATACAATCCTTATCGATTGAAAATCCTTCTCTGCGGAAAAAAGACATAACCCATTCGTTTTTATCCCTTTCAAACAGTTCATAAAAAACCTGGCGGTTTGCGCCGTGAGCGCAGTCGTCAAGTCCTGCGGAAAGCCGGTTTTCGTCGGAGAGAAAAATAAGTACGGTATCGTTTTCCAGATTTTTTACGCAGGAGACAAGCAGTTCTATCTCGTCCTTTTTCTTAATAAGCTCGGCGTTTTTAATTATAATAATTCTGGATTCGGCGAATAAACTATGGTTCTGGATTGAATCGGCGATTTCGGTAATCGAAGTTTCGCCCACGTAGAACACAGATGTTTCGGCTGCCGGAAATTTCTTTTTAATTGAATCAACGGCATCCTGTTTCTTGCCTAATTCCGGTCCAAGAAAAATATATGAGTTTGCCGCGCCTGACATATCAATATGAACGGATTATACTGAACAGCCTGCCGAGAATTTTTACATCCTGGCTGTAAATAGGTTTGTACGCCGGATTTTCCGCCTGTAATTTGATTCTTGTGCTTTCCTTGTAAAAACGTTTTAAGGTTACGGCTTCGTCTATCACGGCTACGGCGATCTCACCGTTGCGGACAGTGTTCATTTTTTCGATAACAGCGGTGTCGCCCTGTAAAATACCGGCACCCGACATGGAATCGCCTTTTACTTTTAGCGCGAAATATTTTTTATTTTTCTTTAACATGGATCGGTGGAGAAGAATATTTCCGTCAAAATTTTCTTCCGCAAGAATCGGAACGCCGGCGGCGACGGTTCCAAGAATCGGGATTTCCATTAAATCCGCGTCTTCCGGTCTTAAATGGGTAAGCCCCATTGTTCTCGGGCGCTTGTCGGCTTGTTTTAAATGCCCTTTTTTCCGCAGAGCGGTAATATGATCGTGAGCGCCTTTAACGGATATTTCAAAATTATCTGCAATCTCTCTGATTGTTGGCGGATATGACTGTTTTTTAATATAGTTTGCGATAAAGGTTAGGACTTGTTTTTGGCGATCTGTCAATTCTTTCATAAACTATTCCTTATTACCTGAAGTTGATATATTGTACTTTCTCAGTTTAGCATGAAGGTTGCTCGGATATATTCCGATAGCCTCAGCCGTTCTGGAAATTATACCATTATTTTTTAAAAGATGGAACTCTAAAAAACGTTTTTCGAAATTATCTTTTGCGTCATTATAATTTTGGTTAAAAATGCCTTCCGGCAGGTTTTCATTGTCCGCGGCATTTTTTTCATTTTCTTTGTATTGCGGTTTTTTCTCTTTTTTCTGAAGCAGTTTTCCTAGATCTTCCATACCGATTGTATCCCCTGAGTGCATAACCGCGATTCTTTCCGCTAAATTCTTTAGTTCGCGCACATTTCCCGGCCAATCATGGGTTGAAAGCAAATCCAGCGCGTCAGGCTCTAAAGTAATCTCTTTCTCCAATTTTTTTAAAAAATAACACAAAAGGTGTTGAATATCTTCCGGCCTTTCGCGCAGCGCGGGAGCGTGAATAGGGATTACATTTAATCTGAAAAAAAGATCCTGCCTGAAGCGCGCTTCTTTGCAGGCTTTTTCCAAATCCTGATTTGTAGCCGCGATTATACGGACATCGGTTTCAATTGTTCTCTCGCCGCCAAGACGTTCAATTTTCTGCTCCTGAATGACACGAAGAACTTTTGCCTGCGCGGACAAGCTCATGTCGCCGATTTCATCCAGAAAAAGGGTTCCTCCGTGAGCCAGCTCGAAGCGTCCCTTGCGCGTAGAAACCGCGTCTGTAAAAGCGCCTTTTTCATGGCCGAACAATTCGCTCTCGATTAATGTTTCGGGAATTGCCGCGCAGTTAACGTCGATAAAAGGATTGTCCGAACGCACCGAGCAAAGATGGATCGCTCTTGCGATTACTTCCTTCCCCGCGCCGTTTTCGCCTGTGATTAAAATCCTGGCGTCGCTTCCTGCCGCCTGTTTTACCGTTTCGCGGATATCCCTGATAGCGGCGCTTGTGCCGATTATATCTTCGCAGGCGAAGCTGTTTAATTTTTTTAAAGTTTTATTTTCTTCACGAAGGTTTTTTATTGCAAGCGCGTTCCTGCATACGGTAAGCACTTTCTCAAGCGACAGAGGTTTTTCCAAAAAATCAAACGCGCCAAGTTTTACAGCCCGTACAGCCATGTCGATATTGGCGTGTCCCGAGATCATTACAATTTCTGTTAACGGCCATCCGTTTTTAATTTTTTCCAGAGCTTCGATGCCGCCCAATTTTGGCAGAAGAACATCTAAAAAAATTAAATCGACGGTTTCGCGTTTAAGCGTTTCGATGCCAGCGAGCGCGTCCTGTGAGGTAAAAACTTTATATTTTTCATCTTCAAGAATTGAACTCAGAGTTGATCTTATACCGGGTTCGTCGTCTATTATTAAAATTGCTGGCATTATATTTCATCCGTTAGCGGCAAATCGATATAGAAGGTTGTGCCTACACCGTCAGCCGAATCAAACCAAATTGCGCCGCCGTGATCCGTAACGATTCGTTCGACAATGGGAAGCCCAAGCCCTGTGCCGGATTCTTTTGTAGTAAAATACGGAGTAAAAATTAGCTGGCTGTCTTCGCTGTTTATTCCCTTGCCTGAATCTTTGACGCTGATCCTACAATAACAAACCTCCCGTTTTTTTACAATATCAGTGCGTAATTCAATAGCGCCTTCTCCGTTCATTGCGTCTATCGAATTAATTACAAGGTTTGTAAGAATCTGGGAAAGGCGGTGTTTGTCTATTTTAACATGAAAGTCGGTCTTCACGTACTCTGTGTCGAATTTAACTTTCGGATAGGAGCTGGAATACGCGTTGATGACTTCCAATATGGGTTCCAGCAAACCTGTTGTAGAGTTAGACGGCTCCATCGGTTTTGATAATGTTCTGAATTCATTGAGCAGTGTGGAAAGCCCTTCGGTTTCCTGAATAATCGCCATCATGGAACTTTCCAGAATCTCGCCGATATGCTGCGGATCATTCTGCCATCTTCTAAGCGCTCGTTCCGCCGAAAGTTTTATCGGAGTCAGCGGATTTTTAATTTCATGCGCCAACTGCTGCGCCATGTTCTGCCAAATTGAAATTTTTTCATTTCTTACAAGAGCATCGCGCGATTTTTCCAGATCCTGCACCATCGAGTTGAAGGACCGGATAAGAATGCCAAGCTCGTCATTGCGGCGCGACAGCAACTGGATCGAGAAATCTCCTTCCGCGACGCGCTGAGTCGCTTCCGTTAGTTCAACAATCGGGTGTGTAATCCGGCGCGTAAATGATATAGCGATGATTGCTGTCATTAAAAGAGTGGGAAGAAAAAAAACAACGCAAAAATAAATTAAAAGCGGACGAATGTTTTTTCTTAGCAGGTTCACGGTTTCAAACCGTTCAATCTGATTGCTTAAAGCGGCTCTTCCTGTGTCAAAATCAACGCCAAGGTTATAACTGATCAGCCGCGCAGATGACTGCGATATCCTTTGCACATAACGAATTGTTCCCATGTCGCGCGGCATTTCCCTTATAATAAAACCGCCTTCTGCTGCCGGAAGATACGAAAGTTTATATTCTTCATTGCCCAGAAACGATCTTTCTTCCCAATTACCGTTTGTTAACCTAAAAGTCTGAACGCAGGATATATCCTGCGGAAGTTTTCCGTTTGACCGTTCAATGGATGAAAAATCGGCGCTTTTTATAATATTCTCGCAGCGTTCAAGATGGAGCGAATAATTATCCGCGATAAAACTGTTTGCGGCTCTTGTTGCCGCGTTTGCGCCTATGCTGTACCAGAAACGTACAACTTCGTTTAACGCGGTACTTGTCATCAATGTTATCGGCGCGATAGAAAATATTACTATAACGGCGAAGTACGCTAAAAGCATCGCGTTGAATTTGCTTCCGGGGCGTTTAAAAATAAAATCCATCAGAAGATGAAAAACGGAAATTCCAAGAATGATAACCAACACAACAGGGATTGTGAAGAATACGATTAAATCCAGAGCACCGGGCATTTCGCCGTCTCTAAGAGTGTCTTTAAAAAAGTTTCTGGAAAAAAGAACTGTAAGAAAACACAGCAGGGTATATATAGGGATTAAAATTCTTACGCTTAAAAATGAATATTCAGGCCGTGTTTTATTTTTTTGCACCGGACTTACTCTTCCTCGAATTTAGATTCAAAAAGTTTAAGAATTGTTTCTACTGCAGCTTCTTCATCTTCTCCGTCGGCGATTATTATTAATTCCTGACCGTAAGCGGCGCCCAGGGTAATAATACCCATGATTGATTTGGCGTTGATACGATCCGATCCTTTTTGAAAATAAATATTGGATGAGAAATTTTTTGTCGTTTGAACCAGCAGCGCGGAAGGACGCGCGTGAATGCCGGCTCTGTTTGTGACCTTTACGATTTTTTGAAACACCTATTAAGCTTCCTTTAAATTATATCTTCGTGACCGAAGAAAACAGAACGCGCTGCGTCGCTTTCGATCCACTTTAAAATATTCTTGTTAAATTCTCTCGCGGCATGGTAACCCATCGATTTTAGACGCTCGTTCATTGCCGCTATTTCGATAATAATCGAAATATTGCGTCCGGGTTTTACCGGTATTACCAGTTTGGGAATATTTACCCCTAAAAGTTCGACTGTATGATCCTCGGCGCCAAGACGGTCGTAATTTTTACTTGAATCCCATTCTTCCAGTTCAACCAAAAGTTGTATTTCCTTACGATCCCTGATCGCCCTTACTCCGAAAAGGTGGGTTATATTGATAATTCCCGGACCGCGGATTTCCATGTGATGTCCGATGATTTTATTTGCACCCGCGCCCATCAATGTATTACCGTTGATACAGTTAATTTCTACAACGTCGTCCGCGACAAGGCGGTGTCCTCTGTGAATCAGTTCTAAAGCTGTCTCGCTCTTTCCAACGCCTGAATCGCCTTGAATTAAAATTCCCAAACCGTAGACTTCTACAAGCACGCCGTGCACAACCTGCCTCGGAGAAAATATCCTGGAAAGAATGCGCATAATTCTCGCGGAAAAATCCGCCGATCCCAAATCGGTTTGAAGGATCGGACATTGCGCGTTTTCAGCGATTTCAAAAAAATCCTTGTGAGGGGATAAGTTATGGGTAAAAATACAGCAGGGCAGATTATAGTTGAACATCTCTCTGATTGAATCGGTTCTGCCGTCGTTCTCGAGCTGTCTTAAAAAAGCCACCTCTCCGCGCCCGAAAAGTTGAATTCTTTGGAAAGCGAAATCTTCAAAAAAACCCATTATGGCGCCCATCGGTCTGTTCAAATCGGGAATATCGATTGCCCTTCCAAGACCTTTTCTGCCGCCGATACAGCGCAAGTTAAGGGAGTTATGTTCCTTAAGATCGAGATCGATAAGATCCAGCACTGTAAAGACTCTATCAGCCATAACTAAAGTCTACTATAAATGCGATTACGTTTCAATGGCGTGTAAGACAACTGTCAGATCATTTACGTTTGTGCCTGTCGGACCGGTTATTATCAGGCTGTTTATGGCGGCTAATGCAGTATAGGAGTCGTTGTTGTTTAATGCGGTTTGAAGATTTATTCCTTTTTCTTTTAAGCGCTGAAATGCGGAGCCGTCTACTATTCCACCCGCTGCGTCTGTAGGGCCGTCGGTGCCGTCTGAACCGAAGGAGAAGATGATTAGGTTATTTAAACCTGCGATTTGCTCTGCCGCTGATAATGCCAGTTCTTGATTTCTGCCGCCTTTGCCGTTACCCCTGATTGTTACTACAGTTTCGCCGCCGAAAATTAAAGCGCAGGGGCTTTTAAAAGAATATTCGTTCTTGTCAATTTGCCTGGCGATGGAAGAAATTATTCTGCCGGCTTCGCGGGCTTCGCAGTTCATCTGTGAGCAGAGTATATAAGGAGTGTATCCAAGAGAGGCGGCTGTTACGGCGGCGGCGGCGCATAAAGCGCGGACACTGCCTGTAACGACCGTTTCCGTATTTTCCAATGTTTTTGGAGTTTCTTTTGCTATATACTCCATTACTTTGTAATTAAAGTTAAGGCTGTATTTTTTTACAACAGCCAGCGCTTCTTCCGCCGTTGACATATTCGGCGCTGCGGGACCTGACGCGATGGAATCAAGACGGTCTCCTAAAACATCGGATAACACTATTGTAAAAATTTTCGCAGGCGCGCAAATTTGGGCGAAGCGTCCGGCTTTAACAGCGGAAAGACATTTTCTTATCATATTAATTTCTACAATGTCCGCGCCGCATGAAAGAAGCTGTGAATTGGTTTCTACAATGTCTTCCAGAGTTATACCCGGCAGAGGTTTTTCGAATAATGCGGAACCGCCGCCCGAAATTAAAAATAACAGCTCATCATCTTCGCCGAGATTCTGAGCCATATCGACAGCTTTCTCAGTTCCGGCGATTGTGTTTTTATCAGACAGGGGATGTCCAGCCTCGATAATTTCCATCCCTGGAATATCGCCTAACGAATGTCCGTATTTTGTAATGACAATACCGCGTTTAATCCTGCCGCCCAATTCTTTGCTTGCGGCTTTTGCCATTGCCCATGACGCTTTACCGATTGCGAGCAAGTGTAAATTTCCTGTAAATTGTTTATTTTTAAGCGCCTCGCGTACGGTTTGAAACGGCATATTTGCTTCGATTGCTTTGTCAATAATAATTTGCGCGTCGCGATACAGTTTTTCCATATTATATATTATACTACATAGTATCCGCCATTTAAACTGCGGATACTTTCTTAGGGGGTTGCTGTGAATAAAGCCATTATTAAGCCGCTTATTGTTTTTGCGGCATGTGTAACAATCACTTTTGTATGCGCCGGGTTTGCCGCGCATGTACGAAACGGTTTTGGAAGCGTCGAAGTTTCGACAGGTTTCATCGTACCTGAACAAAGCAGGGCAATGAATGAAATGCCCGTGAAAATTGCTTACAGGCTTTATAAACCTAATACCGCCGCTGCGGCAAATCCCGCCGCGGCTGTGCTTGCGATGCACGGGTATCAGAGCGACAAGGATACCAACATGGCTTTTTGTATTGAGCTGGCGCGCAGAGGTATTGTCGTCCTTTCGATTGACAGTTACGGGCACGGTGATTCAAAGCCCGGTATGCGCGGACGCGGCTGGGCGCACTACAACATTAAGAATCTGGATAAAACAATCTCCGGTCCCAAACGGTTCATGATAATGATGACATTCAGCATTCTCGATTTTTTCCGCCCTTCTATTTCGGACGGATTAGCCGACAGTTCGATGGGCGGTAAAGACGCGTGGCAGTATCTGTCTTCGCTTCCATTTGTAGATTCAAACAGGATGGGGATCACCGGACATTCAATGGGAACATGGTCGGGCTGGTCGGTTGCGGCGGAATTCCCTGAACACCGCGCCATCGTTCACCAATGCGGAGAAATTTTCGCGCTTAGACACTACGATTCCGAAAATATTAAATTCAACAATGTAATGATGCTGCAGGCGCTGATAGAAGAATTTGAAAATATGCGCGATTATAACCAAACCATTCTTGGACTGGAAAAAACGCCTCTGCGTTACCGTGATTTTATGGGACAGGACGCTCCTGTTGAATGGAACAGAACTTACGGCTCTTTCGCCGACGGTTCCGCGCGGCGTATGGAACTTATTAAAACAAACCACCGCCTTGTAACTTACGACAGCGACGCTCTCGCGCCTGCGATGAAATGGTTTACAACCGCGCTTGAAGTCAATACAAACATAGCCGACACGGATCATGTCCAGTGGCTTAAGGAATGTTTAAACCTGATCGCCATGTTAGCCGCCATGGTTTCTATGCTTCCTCTGTTTTTAATTTTAACCAATTTTAAATATTTTGAATCTCTGTCGATTCCTTTAAAAAGTAACCCTAAAATGCTTGAACCCAAAAGCCGTACAACCACAGTCCTGATCGCGGTTATCATAAGCGGCGTTACCTTTCCGTTTGTGACACAGTTGGGTCATGGTCTTCTTCCGTTACCTGAAAATATGTTCCGCATGACAATCGGCAACGGTTTTCTCGCATGGCTAGGTTTACTCATGATTATCGCTCTTATTACGATGTATCGATGGTACAGGAAAGGAGAAGGCGTAAAAACAGGCTGGACATTGACAGATCTCGGAATGGAAGGACCGGCGGAAAAAGGTATAAAAATAATCCGCCCTTCGTACAAATGGCAAAGGCTTGCCGTCCGCTCTGTTATAATGGCTTTTATTTTAACAGGAACGATGTACATTCTAACATGTATAAGCGCCGCGGTTTTCCAAATGGATTTCCGGTTCATCTGGCCTTTCTTCCGTCCGTTTAATCTTGCGCGTTTCGGGCAGTTCCTTGTCTATCTGCCTGTTTACGCGGCGTTCTTTACGATTAACGCGGGTGTAAAACTTTACGGACAGCTCAGGCTTCCCGAATATAAAATAAAAGGGCAAAAATCGGACGCGCTTACCCAGCTTGCCTGGTGGGGTTACAGTATACTTGTGATGCTCGGAGGTTTGTTCATCATTGCGTTTATACAGTACATTCCGTTTTTTATGGGCTTCGGTCCGGGCGCGGATTTGTTTTTCTCGTCGCTTTTCGGAGGACCCTTTATGTCAATATTGATACTGCTTGTTCCGCAATTTGCCGTTTTATTTTTCTTTTCGACATGGCTCTACAGAAAAAGCGGGACAGTTTATGTCGGTTCGTTTGTACTTGCGATTCTGGCGACATGGGTAGTAAGCGGAGGATCGGCGGTGTTTTAAAACCGCTTGTTGTTTGCGTATCTCGACAAAACCTCTTTTTTCATGTATTGTTCAGTTAAAATATCAAGTTTTGGAGTTTACCATGAAAGTATACAACTTCTCCCCGGGGCCTTCGGTTTTGCCCTTGCCTGTTCTTGAAAAAGCCGCCGCAGAAATGACTGACGTTAACGGTACAGGTCAGTCTGTAATGGAAATGAGCCATCGTTCTAAAGATTACAAACCAATTATCGAAAAAACAGAAGCTCTGCTCAGAGAGCTTATGGGTATTCCGTCAAATTATAAAGTCCTCTTTTTGCAAGGCGGCGCTTCGCTTCAATTCTCCATGGTTCCGCTCAATCTGGCAGCCGGGGATGTTCCCGGTGTCGGCAAGAAAGCGAGTTATATCGATACAGGTATTTGGGCTGAAAAAGCCGCAAAGGAAGCCGCGAAATACGCCGCGGTTGATATTAAAGCGAGTTCCAAAGATAAAGCGTACACATACATTCCCGCCGCTCCCGCGCCGTCGCCGGGTGACGCTTATTATCATATTACATTCAATAACACGATTGTCGGCACAAAATGGGACAAGATACCCGAGACGGATTCTGTACCGCTTGTTTCCGATATTTCGAGCTGTATTCTCTCCGAGCCGCTTGATGTAAGCAGGTTCGGCATCCTCTATGCAGGCGCTCAGAAAAATCTTGGACCTGCGGGGACTACAGTTGTTATTATCCGCGACGATTTAATCGGCCATGCGCCGGCATGGACACCCGCGATGCTTCGCTATGACATCCACGCCGCGGAAGATTCAATGTACAATACGCCGCCTTGTTACGGCATTTATATAATCGGTCTTGTATTGGAATGGCTAAAAAATCTTGGCGGTGTTGACGCTATCGCAAAACTCAACCGCGAAAAAGCGGATCTTTTCTACAGCTACCTCGATTCATCGCGTCTTTTTTATTCGCCTGTAGAAAAGCCTTACCGCAGTTTAATGAATATTCCCTTCGTTACAATGGCGGACGATGACGCGAAAAAGACGGAACAGGAAACGCGCTTTGTAAAGGAAGCCGCGGCGCAAGGGCTTATTAATCTTGCGGGACACAGGCTTGTAGGCGGGATGAGGGCGAGCATTTACAATGCCATGCCGATTGACGGCGTAAAAGCTTTGATAGAATTTATGAAAAAATTTGAAGGAAAAAAATAAAGGAAAATATATGTTTCGAATTCAGACATTAAATAAAATATCTCCTTTGGGACTTGATCTTTTCCCTAAGGATAAATATGAGGTCGCAGGCGACATTTCCAATCCTGACGCTATTTTGGTTCGCAGCGCGGAAATGGGCGATACGGAAATTCCATCCAGCGTGATTGCGATTGCAAGAGCCGGAGCAGGTTATAATAATATTCCTGTTCAACGCTGCAGCGACAGCGGGATAGTGGTTTTTAACACTCCCGGTGCGAACGCTAACGCGGTAAAAGAATTAACTCTTGCATCGCTGTTATTATCCTCCCGCAATATAGTAGGGGGTATCAACTGGGCTGCTTCTGTTGCAGATAACGCCGATGTCGCGGAGCTTGTAGAAAAAGAAAAATCCAAATTTACGGGACCGGAAATTAAAGGAAAAACTCTCGGCGTTGTCGGGCTTGGCGCGATCGGCGTAATGGTCGCAAATGACGCAATTTCTCTCGGCATGGATGTAATAGGTTATGATCCGTATATTTCTGTAGACGCAGCATGGAACCTCTCGCGGGAGGTTAAACGCGCCGACACCCTGGAAAGCCTTCTTGCAAAATCGGATTATATTACCCTGCATCTTCCGCTTGGCGATACAACCAAAGGTCTTTTGGATTGTGAAAAACTCAAATTGATTAAAAAAGACGCGCGAATTATTAATTTTTCACGTAACGCTCTTGTTAAAGACAAGGACATAGTCGAAGCTTTGGAATCAGGGAAAATCAGCGCGTATGTTACAGACTTCCCTACACAGGAACTTTTAGCGTGCAAAAAGGTAATCGCGATTCCGCATCTTGGAGCGTCTACTCCTGAAGCCGAGGATAATTGCGCGATAATGGCTGTTAAGCAGATAATGGAATGTCTGGAATCAGGCTCTATCCGCAATTCTGTTAATTTTCCGCGCTGCAAACTTGAGCCGAGCACGCCTTACAGGCTGATTGTTATAAATAAAAATATTCCGAACATGGTGGGGCAGATTACAACAAATCTTGCTAACGCGAATATAAATATTCAAGACTTAATAAATCATCACCGCGATGATTACGGTTATAATATTATTGATACAGAACATAAAATTCCGTCTCCTGTGCTTGATCAAATTCGTAATGTTAACGGAATAATCAAGGTTAGGCTTATAGAAAGGTAAGTTGGTTTGGAATGGGGTTTTCGTAAAACTAAAATGAAATATGTAATACCCCTGTTTGCAGGAGTATTTTGTTCCCTTTTTTTATGCGCCCTTATCGCCGGTTATTCCGGTTATTTTAAAAAACCTTCGACAGTTGTAGTTATAGAAAAAGTAAAAGAAGATTTTTCTACGCTGTTCGCGCCGACAGAAAGTACGCCCGATCCGGTTCTGGAGTATTACCGCAATCCTGAGTATAAAGACTGGGTAATAGAATTTTTTACCGGAGTATGTTCAAATCAGGAGATCGCCTACGCGATTCTAAACAGTTCAGACGAATTCAATGTTCCGCCCGCGCTTGCGTTTGCGTTATGCTGGGAAGAAAGCAGATTTAATCCAAGCGCTGTTAACAGGCAAAACCGCAACGGAAGCATAGACCGGGGTTTGTTCCAGTTGAATAATCAATCTTTTCCGCATCTTGATATTTCAATTTTTTATAATATAAGTTCTAACGCGCGTTATGGAATCAACTATTTGCGCCAGTGTTTAAATTCAGGCGGTACGGAAATTTCGGCGCTTGCGATGTACAATGCCGGAGCCGGAAGAATTAAATCGACAGGAGCGCCCGAAGTAACTTTAAATTACATAAGCCGAATTCTGGAAAACCGAAGAAAGATAGAAAGCAGGTTTCATTCAAGGCTGATCCGCGAAGAAGAAATCAGACTTACACTTAGAGAATTGATGGAGAGGAATTAGGTTGTGTACTTTATCATTGGATAAAATCTGCAATGCTTATTATATGAAAAAATCAGACAGTTACAATAACTGTTATCTCCCCTGCGCTGTCATCATTATAAACAAATAATCTTTGCTCTTCCTTGTTGTATTCCCACTTTAATGTTGTCTCAACTTTTACGGATTCGCAGAAAATATACGCAGGCAGGTAAATAATCGTAGGCGCTTTTATGCTTGTGTCCGGCATGAAGGTAAGGGTGAACTTTTTGAGTTTTCTGTTCCAGTTAAAAGAAAGGAGTTTGCCTGCCGTTGCCATGGGGTAGGGGCGTTTCCAGCCGGCTTGCGCGCGTTCTTTTCCTTCCGAATAAATCGATAAATCTTCGTCGTTCCAACAGTCGCCGTGTTCGTTTGTGTTGCTTGCGGAATAGTTCCAAATTGTTGAATGAAGAAGGTTCGCGTCTATCGCGTCGTAATACATTGACAGCGCATCTTCGTGAAGTTTGTAATCGCCTTTTTTAAAACCGGTTTTGTTGTTTATGTCGAAGGCAAGACCGAATTCGCCGAGAAGGCAGGGGATATTATTCATTTTCTTTTTAGTCCAGTTAATTGCCTGCGAAAGGCATTTTGTAAAATACTCGGCTATATTTTTCTTTCCAAGAATTAATCTGTGTCCGTCGGTATCTATGTTGAACCATGAACGGAAACTTTTTGTAAAGAGAGAAAAACCGTCGTACCAATGGAATGCGTTTACCGCGTTTGGATTGTCATTTTCGTTCCACGACGGATGCGATTCTTCTTTTGTGCAATGAGACAAACCTTCGATAAAAAAGAGCGAGCGTTCATCCGCCTGTTTTATAGCGTCAATGTATTTAACAATAAAAGGTTTTAAAAAGTCATCAGCGAAATTTACTGCACGTCCTTGATAAAGGCTAAAATGTTTTTCGTTTAATAATCTCGGCGCGCCGTTTTCGTTCTGCCAGACTCCTGCCAGTTTCCACGGGCATGAACATCCGTCTTTAAAAAGAGACACACCCTGCGTATTAAATGTCTCATAACGTAAAACAATTTTTTCGCCTGAAAAAAGTCCGTGTACAGGAATATTTTGCGTGTATCCTGATGCGGCGCAAATTGACTGCCACGGGCTCGGATGCGGTCCTGCCGGGATTAACGGATTTTCGGATCGCGAAAGATCGCCGTGTCCGATAAAACCAAAATGCGGCTCGTTCATAGAACCCCAGCCCGAAATTGCCGGAAGATTTTTTAACCGGCGCTGCGCGTGTTTAAAAGCGGCGATGTAGCGGTTCTGCAGCCAGTCCTGAACATTCTCGCCGTCAATTTTTAAATCAGGCGCGTAGGTTAAACCGGCGAAAAACAGGCTGAACATTGTCGCTGTCGCGTAACGGTTGTAATTGCTGGGCCAGATCATCTTTGCGTATGGTTTTGAATAATTTACATTGTATCGTTGTTTTGTAACTGCCGCGCTGCAGGTGTCGAAGTTGTCAAGGTTCATTCCAAGTTTTTCCATTGTCCACGAAGGCGCGCCGTCTCCGCCTGTCCAGCGGCTCCACACATCCTGATGAGGATCGATAAAAATTGAGATGCCTTCTTTTTCGGCAGTTTGCAAAATTTTTCTAAGGTATGCCAAATAAGCTTCGTCATAAATTCCGGGGCCATCGTGTTCAATCGCTTCCCATGTAACGATCAAACGCAGAAAATTCATACCGGCGTTTTTCAGCCGCCTGAAATGGTCTTGCGCTTCTTCTACAGGGAATGGTCTTCCGACAAAGGAAACCTTGTGATCACCTAACGCATCGCCGTCTATGGGGATTTTAGAATCTCCCCCCAGATTGACTCCGCGAAGAATTAAGGTTCTTCCTTCATTGTCCAGAATTAAATTGTTACTTATACGCATTTTTGCGTTAATCGCGTGTTTCTCTGCGAGAACCGCGAATTACTCCGCTAATATTTCCAGAACTTCCCCGGGTGTAGCAGCTTTAAGGATTTCGTCGCGTTTGTCGCTGCTTTTAAAAAGGAGACTGACTTCCGCAAGAAATTGCAAATGAGGCCCGGTTTTCTCCACCGGAGAAAGAGTCATTATAAAAATTCTGCATGGCTGTTTATCCAGAGAATCAAAATCGACCGGCGTTTCTGAAATGCCGATACAGGCGACCAAATCTTCGGTGGCAGCGCATTTACCGTGCGGAATGGCAATCCCGTGCTTCATTCCCGTGGACATTTTTTCCTCCCTGTCCATAACTGCGGTAAGCGCCGCTTCCCTATCCTGTATTTTCCCCGTTCTAACAAGAATATCAAGCAATTCATTGATAATCTCTTTTTTCGTGGTACCCTTCAAGTGAAGGTCAATTGTTTCTGTTGTAATCACTGTTTTTAGATTCATAGGATAACTATACCATACATCTGGCTAAAATTCAATTAATTGCAATGTGGAAAACCTGTGGAAAACAAACGCCCATAAACGTAATATCGAAGGGCTAAAAAATGGTTTCCATTAAATATTAGTGAAAGTTAGACTACTTGATTTTTTTATTAATTTTATTTACAAATATATATGCCACATACTTGGGCATTGGGCCGCTAGCTCAGTCGGTAGAGCATCGCCCTTTTAAGGCGGTGGTCGGAGGTTCGAATCCTGCGCGGCTCATTCAAAGGTATAAAAAAAAGACTTCATCAAAGGATGAGGTCTTTTTTATTGCTTGAATACTTTTAGCAGGATTCGAAACGGAGCCGCGACCCCAGAGGACGCGAAAGCGTCCGACGGGGTAAACCGGCAGGACTGCCGGTTTAGCGGCGCAGGCGGCATGGAAGGAGCAAACAGGATGTTTGCGACTGGAAGGCGAATCCTGCGCGGCTCACTCAAAGGAATAAAAAAAAGACTTCATCAAAGGATGAGGTCTTTTTTATTTATTTACCCTGATGCTACACTGTTTTACGCAGTTTCAGCTCGTTTTCTTTCAGTTCTATTTGTTCCTTGATTTTCGCAAGTTCGTTTAAAAGCGTGCTGCATTCGGTTGATTCGCGGTCTAATGTCGGCAGATCCTTTTCCGTAAAGGCGATATAGGCTTCGTTTCCAAGGCGGGTCAGGCATTTCTGGGCTTGATTTTCAAGCTGTTTGATGTCCCACATCAGTAAACCTCTTTCCCCAAGGTCCTGCGCTTTCGCTCCGGCTTTAATTGCAAAATCTTTTGATACAGCCCAACCCTGTTCCAGCAAGTCTTTCATTCTTTCGCTAAATGTCATAACAATAACTCCTTATCTTAGCAGCCGGCTGGCTGCGCGTTTAATCGAAAATGAAACGAAGTTTCATTAAAACTCCTTTGTTATAAATGTTATTATATCACGTTATTTTCGTTTTATCCCCAGGATTGTAAGATCATCGTACTGCTCATCTTCCCTAATATGAGTATAATACATATACGCCGGATTTTCAGGATATTCCCTTGTATGTGAGCAATAACGTCTGTACTGTAAAAAGTGGCCTTTTAGGAATTCATCAACCTTTTTATCTACCAGCACGCGCGCGTCTTCTCCGGCGTCCTGCGGTTTATAACAGCGGAACATTTTTTCCACCGACACCATCGCCATGATTACATTTTCTACCGATCCTTCGCATGATGAAAAATCAAATTGAAGTTCGATTTCTCCTTCAGGATTGTGATATTTTTTAAGCGTATAAATCTGCCGCGCCATTACCGCGTTAATGATCGCCTCTACGCGCTCCGGGCTCATTTCTTCGTCGGCTTGTCCGCAAAGATGATTTTCGTGCGGTGTGTCGTTCGGACCTTCCGTACAAAGTATTTCTTTAAAATTACTGTCGCGGAATTTTCTTTTTGCTTCTTCAATACCGTCAGTGTAGAGCAGGAGTATATCGCCTTTATCGATGGTTATGGTGTGAACTTTATAGCCGCCTGTGGATTCGATCATAAAATTGGGCAGCACTCCTGTCGCGGGAGTCTGCGGCAGGGTGAGAGTTTTTTTCTTTCCTTCAGTCTGACTGTATAAATGAATGATGTTGTCACCGGCATTGCAGAAACGTACAATTCCTGTCTGCGAATCGAAGAGGCAGAGTGTGAATGCCGCGAACCGTCCTTTAAAACCAAGCGCTTCGATAAAATCGTTGATTTGATAAACAACTTCTTCTATGTGCATTCCCTTCGCGTTTGGTTTCCACTGTTTAAAATAGTTTAAGAACATTGTCGCTACTTGAATCATGATAAGCGCTGCCGGAATTCCTTTACCGGCTACGTCGCATTTAATAATTGCGTAGTAACGCCCGTCAAGGTCCTGATAATCAAAGTAGTCTCCCGATACACCCTTCGCGCCTTCGTAATAACCGAAGAAATTCAAGTTTGGCGTATTCTTTGAACCGTTGCTCTGTTTGTTTCCGCTCGAATCCATTTCCAGCGGAATAAATTTCTTTTGTATTTCTTTACCGATATTCAAATCGGAGGCGGCAAGCGCAGCTTTAACAAGTCCGTGGGTCATGTCGTTGATTGTATTTCCAAGAATCGCGATCTCGTCCTTCGTGTCTATTTTGATGTCCTTTCCCGAAAGTTTAGATTTATCTTCGGTATCGCGGATCATTTCGATATGTTTTACAAGATTTTTTAACGGTCTGATCATCAGCGTCGCGAAAATAAACGCGCCTGTTATTCCGATTAAAAGTACCGCTATTGCGACAATTCCGATTGTGATTAAAAGCCTCATCTTCCCAAGATTTATTTCGCGGACGATTGATTCAGTCGAAACTTCCAGCCTGATTAATCCGCGGTAGAAATTGTTATCCGCTCTTTGGCGGTACATAATCGGTTTATATAAGATATGTTTTCCGTCGCCTTCATCGTTAATTTTGTTATGAGGGAACGGCGGATATGAACCAATCTCTCCTGAGATCGCTGTTAGTATTTCGTTTACTTTTAATTCCAGCGAGTTGATTGATACCTGAATGTCGCTGCGCAATCGCTCTCCTGCCGCGTCTGTACGAAGCGCGAGAGAAAGAAATTCTTCCGTCATTCCTGAAATATTATTGGAAAGTTCTCCGGCTTCCCTTTGAGCGCGCATATTCAGCTCGTTTGCGATTTCTTCATAAAACGGGTCAAGCGCGTCGTTAAAACGCGTAACGCCGGGACGTAATTCCGTTGTGTCAATTTTAGAATCAATATCAGGATCATTTGACGACCAAATATGATTTGTATGTATCGAGTTAAGTCCGTAACCCGTGATCGTTATATATTGTGCTTCGTTAAGAGCGGCGGATTGCGCCGGAAGGTACATCAGCTCAAGAGCGCCGCGTTCGCCGGCTGATTGAATCGCCATCGGAAGATACGATCTTGCGCTGGAAGCAAGTCCTTCGAGCAGTACGCTTGAACGATCCCATAAGCTTCTAAGCAGTGTTTGCTGTTGTGTGTTGATCATCATAAAATACATTGGCATCGAGATCATTAATACTACAAGAAGAATAAGAGCGGCTGTAAACGAAGCAAGTTTAAACCTAAGTCCTCTTCCCCTTCTTTGTATTTGCACAATCTTTTGTTTCTTTTCCATTGGCATAAAATCTCCTGTAATAATTGCATGCGCTTCCTGCTTGACTAACGCGCCTTCTGTTATAACCGAGGCAAGCCCTCTGATCATTGCGATTAATCCGAGAGCGCATAAAACGAAAAGTAATGCGGCAAGCGCTATAATCGGGTTAAATGAAATTAACTTGCGCTGTTCGATGCGCCATGACGGCCGCCATTCTTTTGAATAATCGCCGAACTTGACTGTCCCTGTTCTCGCGACCGGAATAAACGATTCGGCTGTGTACCATCCTCTGACCGAGTGATGCAGTCTTAACCTGTATTCGCCTTCTTCCATGTTTTCAAAAGTCAGTCCCGTAATTTCTCTGTCAGACAGAATGTTAAAATTTCCCGCTTGTTCAGGAGCGGAACCTTCGCGTTCAAGAACGATCGAATCGATGCGTCCGCCTGTTGAAAATCCTCTACCCATCACTCTGATTGCGAGTATCCCCTGTTCATCCTGCTGCGCGTCGACGAAATTTACGCTTGTGTAAGGAATAAATTTATTTGTTTTAAAAATAATATGAGACGGCTGTCCTATATTTCCGGCTTGATCGATTGCGGACACTGAAAACGCCCAAAAGCCGTTATCCTGATTTGAAAAACCGGCAGATGTATTTGATCCCATGATTCTGGAAGGCGGAGAAGAAACCGCCGTGCCTGAGTTCGCGCCTAAAAATTGAAGGTTCCATGTATAACCTTCGGCGTACGGATCGACGGATGGTTCCCATAATAAATTGAAAGTGTTGGAAAGTAAAAAACCGTTTGCGTCCGTTTCGGGTTCGATGATTTGCACTTCGGGCGGCGGCGTGTTTTTTCTGTTAAACACAACACGGGAAGGCGGAGACCAGTTGCCCGCATAATCCTGCGCGCGTACGCTGAAATACCATAAGCCGTCGCTTGCCGCCGTATGTTCCATATTTAAATTTGAAGTATTGCCGATGTTATAAATCATCATCTGTTCTGGCGGGACTGTATTTTGATCCTGGCTCCAGCTCCATGAAAATCCAAGTATACCGGATGTGTCCGCCGGAATATTCCATGTAACCCGCGCTCTTTCCGAACGATTCGCCTTTTGAGAAATAAAATTTACAGCCGTTATTCTCGGGCTTGGCGCTGAATAATCGGGAGAGAGAATGTAAATACGCCCTGCGTTGCGCAAGGTGGTCTGCCAGAAAATATATACGCCGTCTTTGCTCACAACAGGTCTCGCGAATGACGCTTCTGCCGTTGTAGAGGAGAGCATGTGATTTTCCCAGTTGTAATCTCCGCGCTGCGCAAGAACGATTCTGTTATTTCCGCTGCGGTTGTCAAACCAGACAACAGTCGGAGTATTATCGCTGTGGATAAATCCGATTGGATTATTGCAATATGCTTCTACGCTGTTTACGCGCTCTACGCGCCCTGAAATATTAGCGCTTGAATTAATAATTACGCTGTAAATCTGGGGCGATCTGTTGGAAAAACGCCTTTCCCAGACTAAAAGCAGATTATCTCCGTGCCGCGTTAAATGCGGGCGCTGGTTATCAAACTGATCCGCCGAAGCTTGAGTCTGCGTTACAGTATCGTTAAAAACGGTAAAACGCTTCGCCTCAGTCCACATTCTGCCTCCGTCGTCGCTGATTTTATAAAATAACTGGAACGTGGATAACGATTCCACTCCCATAATCAGCGACTGGAAGAATACAATATCCCTGCGTCCGACGCTTGCATGAGCCGGAAGGAAATTGAGCGACAAGGTATTTTCCGGCGTAAAGAATTCAAACGGCGACCAGGAAACTCCGTCATCGGAGCGTGAATAATAAATCGACAATGACTGCGAGCGTCCTCTGGTAACAAAAAGAAAATAACCTCCGTCGCCGCGGACGTACAGACGGGGAGCGACTGTGTTTTCCGCGCCCAAATCCACCATTTGTTTTGTAAAACTCTGTCCTCTGTTAGACGAAATTAAAATTTCCGCCTGAGCCCCGCCGGGAGCTACCGCTATAATTATTCTTCCCCGGTTATCAACCGC
Source organism: Treponema sp. (assembly GCA_009788065.1). Taxonomy (GTDB): domain Bacteria; phylum Spirochaetota; class Spirochaetia; order Treponematales; family Breznakiellaceae; genus WQXQ01. The sequence continues at coordinate 25,160 of WQSF01000002.1, read as the reverse complement.
CATGCTTAAAATCGAAGGCTCGGTTCCAAGGAATGTATAAGGACCGCTGACGGCGCCTCTCTGCATCCAATCCGATCCTGCTTCCTTGATAGCCAGATAAATATAAATACTGCTGGCGCTGACTTCCTGCCACGCGACTACGGAAAAATCCGTTGAATGAGCGCTGACCGGGAACTTTCCCGCTCTCGGGGTAAACGGCGCCGCTTCTTCCCAGAAAAAATCCACAGCAAAAATACTGCCGGTTGCAATAATGAATAACATCGTGGCGAATAAAATTTTTTGTATTTGATGTATATATCTCATAACGCCGATAATATCCTTTGCTGTAGTTCTATCAGTTTAGTAATATTCCTGTTGCTTGGATTCTGCATAAGCCTTTCCACGAGCGTAAGCGCGACAAGGTTGTTTCCCGCCTGCAGTTCCCGCAGCGCCCTCTGGTAATCGGCTTCGTCTTCGCTTGAGAGAACAAGATTTCCGGGAACGCTCATGCGGCTGAGCAGTCTGTCCCTAACCCGCGTCGCTTCCGTATTTTCAGGGTTCAGCGTAATTGCTTGATTCAACTGCGCGAGGGCTACTTCGTACTGCGCCGTTGCGTTGGATTCTACAATGCGGCTCGCGGAAGTTGTAAGCTCTCTTGAACGCGCGATGTTCGCTGGATTCGGCGGAGGCGGGCGGTAGCCCATGTCAATTTCCGCTTGCGTCAATATCGATCGAAGATTGGGATACCTTGGATTTAATTCCGCGAGGTTTTGAAGATCCGCAAACGCTTCGATTGAGCGTACTCTGGTTCCCGCGACAGCGTTACGCAGACGCTGTTCAAATGTTGCGTTAAAAGCCGCCGGGTCTAAAAATTGTTCGATACGAAGCTCAAGGATGCCCGCTTCCTGATTGACAGGGAACATCAGCCTTACTTCTCTTGTTAACTGACGAGCCTCGTCAAACTTTGCGACTCCCAGCGCGCGCTGTCCAGCGTTTATATGGCGAATACCTTCGTCAAAGTTTCTTTGCGCCAAACTGAGGAGCTGGCTCATTTCCGCGTAAAGCGGCGCTGTAGCGGGTATCACCCTGCCTGAGTTCGCGGACATGGCGGTGCGTACAATTCCCATCCAGTAAATTATTTCTTCGTTTTCATCGGGGTTTGTCAGGCGCCATCTGTTTCTCGCTCTTGTAAGAGAATCTTCGGCTTGCTGGAAATCGCCGTTAAAGTAGGACGTGCGCGCGGCGTTTACAAGATTACGAACTTCGATAATTATATTTTCGTTTTCCGCAAGATTGATCTGCAAGCCTAAATTTATTAACTGGGTGTCGCGAATCTGGCGCAGCGCGGCTGATTCCTGTATTTCAAGAGATTCGTTAAAACGGTCGGAAGCACGTTGAATCCTCTCTCTTGCAAGATCGTAACTCTGCCTTTGGAACGCTGTTTGCGCTTCTCGTAAAAGCCTTTCGCCGTCCTGTCTGTACGCTTCCGCCTGCGTCGATCTGTTTCGCGCTGTTTCTATAAGAGTCAGACCTTGAGAGCGGACATTGTTTAACTCGTTTATAACATTCTGCTCCCCTGTACGCGAAGCTGTAATTTCGCTGTTAGAAGAAAATGCCTGAGTTTCGCGTCTGTGCTGTTCCATAATGGAATTGCCGTTTTGAATGTCAACATTTATCGCCGAAAGCATGGCAGTCAGCTCTTCCAAAGCTTCCGAGGGATAACGGAAAATCGTTATAATGCCGTTCGCGCTTGTCCTGCTTTCTCCGTTAATAAAATTTCTGCTTCTTTCAAGTTCGCCTCTTCTGGAGGTAAGGCTGTTTTGAATGTTGTTATGCGCGATGGTATAGTATCTTTGCGCCGATTGAAGCTCTTCTGTTTGCAGTGTAGAGGAAAGCCTGTCTATCGCGGTAAGCGCGTTTGTAATGTAGGCGGCGCTGTGGTGAACGGCAATCTGTGCGTTAATCTGATTCGCGTTTGTCCTGATGCCGCTGATAGTATTCTGCATTGTTATAATGCTGTTGCGCGTCTGCAGTTCTTCGTTTAACGAGCGCGCAGAGCGGTTGATATTCATGTTTAAACCGGCGTTTGAAGCCTGCAAAAGAGAAGCGTTTGCCGCGCTTATCGAGCGGATTTCCATGAAGGGAGCAATGTCATCCCGGAGGATAATGCTTGCGAAAAGCGTAATTACCTGCGCGCTTGAGCCGAAGAGTTGTCTGTGTTTTTCAAAATACAAAGGAGACAGATTCGAGTAATTTTCCGTTCTGTTAAGCGACGAGATCGCGTTCTGATAATTCCCCGAGTTAAACGCCGCGAGAGAAGCGGAATTCGCGTTTTGGATATACTGCGTGATGGCTGACACAATGGCGCCGATTGAATTGTTCCAGTAAGTGTCAAAAGAGCCAAGTATGCCTTCGCGAATATTTTCTTCGTGCCTTCCGTTGATAATAACCTGCATAAATGAAAGATGGTTGCGGTCGATCATTTCCGGTCTGCTTGCTCTAATTTGATTTAACGTTCTTGTAAAATTATTATTAACCGCGTACATTTCTTGTTTTAACGCGATAAAATTATCCATTGCGGGTGTAATACGCGCTGTCAACTCGTTTATTCCGGCAAGGTTTCCCGCTTCCAGCGCGCGGACAATATCCGCAGAAACCGTTCCCATCTGCGAACTTCTCTGCTGGAATGAAGCGATTACGGAATTCATTCTTTCTGTTTCCCGGCGGACTTCGTTTTCCACGCCGGTTCCGTAACCAGCCGTGTAAAATTCGTCGCGCATAATGTCCATGCCTTCGGCATAAACCTGAACGGCTGAATTGCAGTCGCCTGAGTCCAAAAATTCTCTAGCTCTTTCCAAAATGTCTGCCAGTTTGTTTCTGTTCACGTTGAATTGCGCGATTTCCATAGTTCTGGACAAATAATTCGCAAGAAGTGGGCTTTCGGCTCTCTCAAGAGTGTGAAGCTGTCTTGTCAGTTCCAGTATTACTTCATTGTTTTCAGGGTCGTGTAAAAGCGTGTAGATCAGTTCATCAGCGGAGCGGTTAAAATCATCGCGCAGTTTGTAAATAATTCTCAGCCGTTTCTGAGCTAAATCAAATTTGTCAGGGTTTCGTCTTGCGAAATCGCTTAAAATTGTTATCGCTTGATCGTAATCTCTGTCTTCGATAAGCGCGTCGGCTCTGATTATATCGGGTTCTTTGCCGCCTGCCGCGAAAAGCGCGGTTTGGGCTGTTGAAAGCAGAAAAATCGAGAAAAATAAAAATGTCTTTAATCCGCGCCGTTTTATGTCCGGCGCAGCCGTTTTTCGCTCAGATTCTGGCATTATCATTACTATAATATATTATCGTATTTTTCCTAATGATCCTTTTGGATATACTGTTTTTTTTATTATTTTCCGATATATAATGTATTGTAGATGACCCGCGCTAAAATTACGGCGTTTTTTGCCGTTTCTTACGTTTTTTTTACTCTTTCTTCGCCCTTGCAGGCGGCTGACGGGCAGGATAATTACGGAAATATAGCGGAATATTTAAACGATATTTATAATTACGACGAAAACGCCGGTTTAACCTCTTTTCCGATCCTAAATATCCCCATCGGCGGACATTCCGAAGGCATGGCGGGCGCGTATTCCGCGTTTTCCGACGATATTTCATTCATCGACTTTAATCCGGCAGGCTCTTCGATGCTAAAAAAAACCGAATTAGCTTTTTTTCACAATAACTGGATTGCCGACACAAAGATTGAAAGCGCCGCTTTTGCAACACGTTTCGGCAATTTGGGTGTTGGAGCCGGTATCAAATGGCTTTACACGCCGTTTACCGAGTACAATTATTACGGCGAAAGGGTTTCCAGCGGTTATTATTCCGAAGGCGTCGCGATTTTAAACGCATCCTATAATTTATTTTCCGGTTATTACTTTTCCGGGCTTTCTTTGGGTGTGAATGTGAAATGCGCTTTCAGGACGATGCCTGATTTTACCGACAATTTCGATAATATAATCGGCGGTTCAGGAGCTTCCAATTCCGCGGCGATGGTAATGGCGGATGTCGGTCTTCTTACGCGGTTTAACTTTTTAAAAGGTTACGTATCAAGGGATCGAAACATGTCCGCCGCCGTTGTTATCAGAAACCTCGGACCTCCGGCTCTTGATGAAGCTCTCCCGACTGTTTTTAACGCTTCGATTTCTTATAAACCGGTTCGACCGCTCGCCATTGCCGTAGATTTTAACCTGCCTCTTAATCTATTGGATATTACGCTTCGTGAAAAGCCTTACGTGTCTTTTGGAATTTCAGCCAACGTCGCGAAATTTCTGTCGATGCGCGCCGGATTTATGTACAAACCAGGAGCCAGCCGGATTACCGTTGGAAGCGCCGTCACTTTAAACAGAATTTCTTTTGATATAAATTATTCATTGGATTTGCTTACACAATTCATGCAGCCTCTTAACAGGATAAGTCTGGCTTTGCGTTTGGATCTTGGAGACAGGGGACGAAGCAAGTTAGCCGAAAATGTTGACGAGTTGTACCTTTTGGGTCTTGACGCGTTTTCGCGCGGAAATATTCAGGATGCCAGAAAATGCTGGGAGGAAGCGCTCAGAATTGATCCCAAGTATGAACCTGCCAGAGAAAGTCTTGCCATGCTTGATGAACGCGAAAAATTGAGAGAGCGAATCGAAGACCTTTACAGGCTTGATTTTTAATTTGTAAAACAGATTATTTCTTTCGGCGGAAAACGCGGTAATTTATATTCGGGAAAATGTTGTGTCTTTTTTCAAGGTTTGTTAACCATTCTGTGCTGATATAGTTGCTACCGAGAGCCTCATAAATTGTCGTAAAGTTTCTAAGCGCGTTTTCCGCCTGATTGTGGGCGAATTCTGTCGATTCTTGCCTGTACAAGAGCGACGGCCAATCCGAAGATTGGGCAAGCAGTATTTCGCGCGCCGCCTGATTTAACGCGCGTTCTTTTAAACCGGTATCATCCGGGAAACGTTCCGCAAGTTCCGTCATTCTGTCCATTGACTGGTAAAGGTGGCGGTATATCCAGTCATTGGAAACGTCCAGCCATGTTTCCGCGTAGCCGTTTTCGCCGCATGACGAAAATTCAGGCGCCACAACCTGATACGATTGAGCGTCCTTCATGTAAATGTATTCGCTCGGGCTGACAAAATTCAATCCGTCACATTCAGCGGCTTTTCTGAAAAGTGTTTCGATAAACTCGGGTCCTTCGTGCCATGCGCAGCCGAAAAATCCGCATTTTTGCGTATAGAGGCTTATGGGCGCCTCTTTCATGTGTTTGGACGCTTCTTCAAGTCTTGCGACAGTATTTTGGATAAATTTCTGCGCGTGTTCTTTTACCTTGTCGGACGCGGCTTTCTGATCGTATACGGAATTAACGCGCGTGTAATAACCGTAGCCTGTTCTGTGCCGCTCTCCCGCCGCGCCCGAAAACGGTTTTACGGTTTCGGAGGGAAGATCGTAGCCCGCGTCGTGATCGTTACTTCGGTAAATTTCGTCCGCCGCCATTTTTTCTATTTCCGTTACTGCATAATGATCTCTTGCAAGGATAAAAGTTCCGTTAGGTGTTTTAACGGGGAAGAAACATCCCTTTTCCGGCGCGGGATCTCCGAACAAAAGTCCGTGGCTGTCCAGTATTGTGTAAGAATAATTGTAAGCTTTTAAATACGGTTCCAGAATATGAGTCCATCCGTGTTCCGGGAGCCAAAACCCCTGCGGGTTTCCGGCAAAATGTTTTCTGTAAACAGCGACAGGAATTTCCATCTGAGCCTGCAATGCTTCGGCGTTATGGCTGATGAACGGCAGAAAAGCGTGGGTCGCGCAAGTCGCAAGAATTTCAAGTTTTCCTTTGCGCCTGTAAAAATCGAAAGTTTTTAAAAGATTTTTTTCGTATTTTTCCGTAAACAAGTTTCTTTTTTCTGTTATTGTGTCGTAATAATTTTGCGCGAGTTTATTTAATTGGCTTTGCATGGAAGTGCGTTCAAGTTCCTGTTTGCCGAATTCGATCTGCTTGTCCAGATAGGAAAGATATTTTTTCTGGAAATGCTCGTCGCATAACATATGGCATAAAATCGGCGACAGCGCCATGGCGAGTTTAAACGGCACATGATCGCTGTCCAGCCTGAATAAAACTTCCAGAAGCGGCAGAAGCGTTTCGGAAATATATTCATAAAAACGCTCTTCTTCGCCTATAATGGAAAGGTCGTCTTCTTTTTTATATTCTTTAACGTAAGGGAGATGGGCTTCCAGCACCAGCGAAATCGCGTAACGGAATTCCATAACTACTGCCTCTTTACACGGGATTGGCGATCCGTGTTTTTTATTATCGTTAAATCCTGCACGCCGGAAAGGTGTATTAAAGGATTCTTGTTAAGGCTGGTAAAGGTTGTATTTTCGTTTAGTTTAGGAAGGTAAAAAGGTTTTGACGAAGCGATCGGCATTAATGATTTTCCGCGCATCGCTTCAAGTTTTACGATGTAACAGCCGGCAGCCGGAGATTTCCAGTCGAGCGACGAATGTTCCGCAAGCCCGAGGTACCTTGCGCAGTCTTCGATTTCTACCGGCACAGTAAAAGAATTGTCATCCGGCGATTCCTTTCCTTCTTCGTTCAGCGGAATTACCCGCAGGCAGTAGCCGATAAAACCGGCGGCGTTTTCATGTACCTCCCTGTCGTGGCTTTTTACTTCCCAGAACGCGAACACCCAAAGCGGGTCTCTGATTATTACATCGATAAAAGAGATATTGTATTGTTTGGGTAATGCGGCTGTTTCAGGGTATGCCTGGCTCGGTTCAAGATCTTCGGATTCCGCTTTCTTTTCCGTATTAGACAGTTCAAGAAGTTCTTCGATAATGAAAATCCTTTCAAGAGCGAAAGGGATGTCAATGCCGTTGTCGTCGGCGAGTTTGATCAATTCGTCTGTACTTAGGCTCTCAAGTTTCTGCCGTGATACAGGAAGGCGCTGCTTGCTGACTGCCATGTTATCTAATTGTGGAAAAAATACTAATTTAAGTCAACTGCAGTGCGAGTATAGTTTCAATAATACTTCGTTGATGTTCAAAGGTTTGCCGACATGATCGTTCATACCTGCCGTCAGGCATTTTTCGACATCTTCCTGAAATACATTCGCCGTCATCGCGATAATAGGTATTTTTTTAGCTCTTGGAATATTCAACGTTCTAAGGCGGCTGGTCGCTTCATATCCGTCCATTTCGGGCATTTGAACGTCCATCAATATAGCGTCGAATTTCTCGGGCGTTTCCTTAAATTTTTTAAGCGCCTCCACTCCGTTGAAAGCCTGAACAAGGGTAAGCCCGATGGGTTCGAATAACGCCGCTACTATCTCGCGGTTTATTTCCACATCTTCTACCAACAGAACGCATTTATTTTTTAAAAACGCGTGTATCTCGTCCATGTTGATTTTCGGTTTTTCTTTCGCGTTTTCTTCATTCTCATTCTTGTTCTCTTCGCCGCGTTTCATTTTAACTGTCATAAAGAATGTCGCGCCTTTTCCCAGCTCAGAATTAATCCAAATCTTTCCGCCCATCATTTCCACGATTGTTTTGGAAATGGTCAATCCGAGCCCCGTACCGCCGAATTTTCTTACAGTGCTTGTTTCCGCCTGATTGAATGACTGAAACAGGCGCGCCTGTTGTTCGTGGCTGATGCCGATTCCGTTGTCGCTGATCATTATCTGGATTGTGCAGATACCGTCTTTTTCTCCCATTTCATACGCGCTAAGAGAAATTAATCCGCATTCGGGAGTAAATTTTATCGCGTTACCCAAAATGTTTGTTATCACCTGCGCGAGTCTCTGATCGTCCCCGATCAGCGCCCGGGGGATTTTTGGATCAATTTGAATTGTAAACTGCTGTTTTTTTTCTTCGACCTTGAAATTGGTGACGGTAATTACTTGCTGGATCATGGTTTCAAAATTGAATTCAATGGGAGACAATTCAAATTTGTTGGCTTCGATTTTTGACATATCAAGAACATCGTTTATAACGCCGAGCAGGTGATGTGACGCGCCTTCTATCTTTGTAAAACAATAATCTTTTTTCTCGATGTCTTCCGCGCTTTTTCCGATTGCGGTCATACCTACAATCGCGTTAATCGGCGTGCGGATTTCGTGGCTCATGTTGGCAAGAAATACCGATTTGGCGCGGTTGGCTGTCTGCGCTCCGTCCAGCGCGGATTCAAGTTCAATCTGCGAATCGTTAAGTTCGCGCGTGCGTTTCTGAACAAGTATTTCCAGTTGTTTTCCCTGATTCTTGTATTTTTCCGCTGTTATCAGAATAAGAATTAGTATAAATAAAATCAGAACGGATACGCTTATGAACCACGGAATCTGCGCCTGCGCTACTTTAACCCTGTAATCATAAGTTTTTCTCATCCAGTGTCCCGATATTTCTTCAAACTCAATCAATGAAAGGGCTTTGTCTACTATCGAACATATAAGTTCTCTGTCTTTGTTAAAACCGAAGGTAGAGCCGACAGGATAATTAAAAATTACATTTGCTTTATAACCCGCATGTTCATAAAAATTGGTATGCATGAGAAGCCGGCTTAAATTGGACATTAAAAGCTCTATTTCGTCATTTTGAAGCGCGTCAAACGCTTCGTTTGTTCCTTCGTATTCTACGATGTGTTTATGATTCGGAAACCATTTATTAAATAAATAAGCCTGCCCCGTATCTATTGTCAGTCCGACTTTCATGTGCTGGATTTCATTTATCTTTGCATTTGGGATACTTTCTTTTGACAGCAGCGCGTAATAGTCTGTCATGTAAGAAGTTTTCGGCCATAAATATTCACCAATTCTCTCTTCGGAATATTGAAGTTCTGTTATAATATCCGCTTCGCCGTTCTCCAGCATCCTTAGCAGCGTAGGCCATTCTGTTTGTTCGTCATTTATAACTTCGAATCTAATATTGGAAAGAGCTTCAACATGATAAAGCACGTCAAAAGCGATTCCATACCATTCTTTTTTATGTTTGTCAAAAAAACTGATCGGATAATTATCGTATTCCGCGGCAAGCCGGACAACGGGGCTGCTTTTAATATATGCTTTTTCTTCTTCCGTCAGCCGCGTATAAAGTATGTGCATAAGGTAATCATGGTATCCGGTATTGTACAGTTTTGTCAGAAACGGAACGCCTCCGTTATTCAGCGCTTTTTGCACAACAGAGATGATCGCGGAAAAATCATTATTTCTTGTAGAAAGCGAAACAGGGCTGTATATTATCGGAAAAATTTCGCGTGTCGCTACATCGATATAATCGTTAAAATACGCATGGAACCCTTCGCTGAAAAACGCGTCGGCTTCTCCGCTTTTTAAAGACTTGTAAGCGTCTTCGTAACTGTCAACAAGAATTGTAATAAAATCGTATTCTGTTTGTCCTGCGACATCGGCAATAGTGGATGTGTTTTTTAAAAACGCATATTTCGGAATGCGGTATTTTATGATTTCCTGTAAGGGCAGACTGTTGATTATATACGAGTAGACTACCGAGCGTTCGGCGATAGGGTCGGTCATTAAAAATATTTTTTTTCTGGCTTCTGTGGGGGTAAGCTCTCCAGTAAAATCAACATCTCCCGATCCAAGTCCGTTGTAAAGGTAGTCCCATTCAAGAATTTGCGGTACGAATTGAATGTCAAATAACGCCGTCAGCCATTCGCAGACATATTTTGTAAATCCTCCTACTTCGCCGTTTTCATTGTAAAAGGCTTCGGGAGTTACAATCGCGCCGTAAGTAAATGGTTTTTGCCGTTTTTTAAGGTTTTCGACGGCGGTAATTTCTTCGTCTGTTACACCGGGAATGTCTTTAAATGAAACGTAGCTAAAAGAGGGGATATTTTCATTTTTAGGCGAAGGAAATGTGATTGCGTCAGTTTTGGATAATTTATGACAGCTTGTAATCAATACAAGAAAAATCACTATAACCGTAAAAATTATCCATTTTATATGCCTCATCATATAATTATATATCTTTTTTTATTATATTTGTATATGCTTCATAATATTCAGGTAACTTTGCCGTTATTTCCAGATTATACCCGTCTTTTATCACGAGCCGCGAAGCGTGAAGAAGCAGACGTTTAAGCCCTGCTTCTTTTTTTAATTTTTTATTAAGGGAAAAATCTCCGTATTTATCATCGCCTAAAATTGGGCTGCCGTTTGCCGCAAGATGGCGGCGGATCTGGTGCATTCTTCCGGTACCGAGTTCCAGTTCCAAAATGGAATATTCAAGACCGCAGGCTGTCAATATTCCGCCTGCCGTCAATTTATACATTGTCTCGGATTTCTTGGATACTCCGTGAATTACAAGTTCGTCAGCGATTACGCCTTCGTTTTTAGGAGGGCGGCCGGCGCAGACCGCGACATATTGTTTAACTGCTTTTCTGTCATTTATCAGTTGTGAAAAACGCGCCGCTTCTTTGCGCCCTTTGGCGACCAGCAGAACCCCCGAAGTATCCTTGTCCAGTCTGTGAACCAAATGCGGCTCCCCGGTCTTTCCTTCCTCGCGGAACCATTGCGACAGCAGTGCGTCCAGCGAAGTTTTTACTCCTTTTCCTCCCTGGACGGCAAGCCCCGCCGGCTTATTTACCGCTATAATTTTATCATCTTCATACAAAATTTCTACGTTTTTCACTCCGATAATATAACATGAAACGATTTTTTATATTACTGATTTTTTTTCCTGTTCTGGCTTTCGCCGAATCGATGTATTCGCCTACGTGGGGTTTTTTCCTTGATCTTCCCGAAGGGTATGAATATATTGGCGGCGACGCGAGAGACCGTTTTTCTTTCGCCGGTCCCGGCGACGCGATGTTTGATATTGCCGTTTACAACGGCAGATACAACACTGTGGAGGAATTGGTCAACGATGTCAGCAGACGGCTTTCAAACAAGGGCGAGGTTGATTATTTTCAATATCATGGAAAACAAGCCGCTATTTTTTCGTTGAATTTTAACGAGTTGAATGGCTGGGCTGTCTCTCTCGCGCTGGAAAGCCTTTCGAATCAGCCGCTGTGGCTTCTGGCTCTCGCTTACGGTCCTTCAGCCAACAAGGAGCTGGAACTTTTCCATATGTCCGCTCTGGATTCGCTGTGTCCGACTCAGGCGGAACGGCGTTATCCCGGTCCCATAATGGAGTACAGTTTTCCAAGAGGCGAGAAAAAACGCGTTTCTCTGGCTTTGAAAGGAGTCAGCGGAACGATATATGAAAATGACGCTGAAGCCGCTCAGGTTTTGATAGAACGCGAATTTATTATCCTTCAGCATTTCGCGAATTCGCCGAACTGGAAAGAAGCGTGGACGCGCTACTACAGAGCAATTTTTCGCGATTCATACGACAGAATTTCTGACGCGGCTTCTATGATTGTACGCAACTGGGGCGGTCCCCCTTCCGGCGGCGAACAGGAAAAAAGAGCGTTTGCGCAAAGAGCGCTGGATTTTGTTCAGGAATTTAATTATGAAAGGGATTTAACCGGAAGCGATTTTTTAAATCTCGTAAGCGCGATTGCGGATGGCAGGGGCGACTGCGACAGCCGCGCCATGCTTTGGGCGATTATTCTTGATAAGTCGCAGATTCCGGCTTCCATGATGATTTCGCGCCAGCACAGCCACGCGATGGGTCTTGCAGACCTTCCGGGAAGCGGTGCGCGTTTTGAATCGTTTGGAATACAATGGCTCGTGGCTGAAACCACCGCTAAGGTGGGCATCGGCATGATTGCGCAGGATTTTTCCGATCCGAGCAACTGGCTCGGCGTCATTTTTGAGTAATTGTAATAATTTAAGGCGCGCCGCTCACGTTGAAGCGTTCGCGCATTATTCGTCACATTGACTTTTTTCATGCGCCACGCCTCGCTAATTGGCAGCAACAACGCGCTTGCGCGCGCACATTTGGGCGGGTGACTGACACCCTCGGTGACACCACAGGTGGCGCCTTAGGTGTTTGTTAAGAGGGTGTAGACTTGTTGTTCAGTTTCGGCTTTTAGGAGGGATTCGCGTAAATCGCGGTTTTTTAACTTCGCGCTGAACCATGAAAGCGTTTGTAAATAATATGAATGTTGGTTTGCAGCCGCGGCAATCATAAAAAGAAGCCGAACCGGTGCGTCGTCCATAGCGTGAAAATCAGTTATATCCACGCGGCTGACGCCGACCGAAACAACAAGGTCTGTGACCGAGGACAGCCGCACATGGGGAATCGCAATTCCGCAGCCGATCGCGGTGCTCATCAGTTCGTCGCGTTTAAGAATTTCCGAGGAAAGTTCCTGTCTGTTTTTGATCTGCGGAGCGGCTGCCAAATTTTTGGCAAGCGCCAAAAGCGCGTCCTTCTTATTTGAGTGGTTTAAAAAAATTATGCGGTTGAGCGATAAAATTGATTCAGTATTTATCTGGACAATCCGCGGGTCCAAGGTACCGGTAAGCATATCATCGCCTGACATGGATTAATTATCGCATGATATTTTAAAATCCGTCAATGTTTTCTTATATCGCTTCCAATACCGCTTCCAAGGCTTAAAAAAAAAGCCGCCCTGAGGGCGGCGCCAATATATCTATTCGTCTAGAATATTAATATGCAAATCATTTCTGCTGGTGTAGAACAGGTATTTATAATTTTTCCCGTTATTAGATTCAATAGCAAGATAACGGTATTTATCTAAGCCTTTTATATTGGTGCTAATAGTATCACTGTCGCCTTTGCCTTTAAGCATACCGGCGCCGTAGACGATCCACTCCTTGCTTCCGGGCTGGTGTAAATGGACGATAAAAACTATCCCCGAATCGGAAGAAAGGTTGTGCATTTTTATATAATCCCTAAAAAACCCTTCTATCTCCATAGAGTCAATTACCGAAACAAGAGGCTTATCGAAATCCGGCTGGGGATAGTCTAAATTTTTCGGTATTTTTTTACCTGAGGACTGCGCGTTCAAACAAAACGCGAAAGAAACGAATAACAGTAGAAATAGAATTTTCTTCATAGAATGCTCCTTAAAATAAAGTTACGCCCATGTTACTAAAATCAAATAATAAAATCAATAAGTTAGATGGTTTCCCGCTCCGGTATTTTGGGAAGCGCTTTTTTCTAATTTCTTAGCTGGTGCAATGAATCAAGCGGATATAATTCTCCGACGGTGGAGTTAACCTGCTTTTCTCCGCTGCCGGCAAAGCGGACTGGCGCGTCCGGAGGCATAAACTCGCTTATGACCTGCCTGCAAGCGCCGCATGGGCCGGTCGGGTCAACGGAATCCGGCGTAGAGACCGCGAGCGCTTTAAAACGGAGATGACCCTGAGCGACCGCAGTACAAATCGAGTTTCTTTCAGCGCAGGTGGTTAAGCCGAAGGAGCGGTTTTCGACATTTACGCCGGTTATCACAGTTCCGTCTTCGCAAAGCAGCGCGGCTCCCACGCGGAATTTTGAATATGGCGCGTAGGCTTTTAAAGCGATTTTTTGCGCCTCTTTAAATAATAAATTCATCTGTTCATTATCAATCATGCTTGCCTCCGGTTTTATTATATCATATAATGACGGTGAGAATTCTTCCGGGGAGGGGTTGTGGCTCAAAAAAAACGAAAAGTAAAGATAGTCATAATTTTAGTGATTTTTATACTATATTTTTTTATCGCGGCAAGACCTGTTCCCCGCGAAACGGCGCTTTCCTGCAAATGGATTAGTTCTCTTACGCAGACCGCGTTAGGCGATTATTACGGCGATACCGAAGAAAAGCCCGATGCCGCTCCCGTTGTTTTTAAAGGTGATATTCTTCCTTTTACTTTGGGCGCGCGTTTTGGTTACGTCGATGAATCGGGGCAGTTTGCTTTAAACAAAGTTAAAACAAATGATATTTACCTGAGTTCCGATATGTGGTCTGAGTACGGGGCGGAACCTGTAAATATTTTAATTAATAACATCCGTTTAAATACGGAGATAAATATTGAAAACGCAAGAGGGTATCCTGTATTGCTGGACGACAGGATTTTTATTTTTGGAAGCGAACAGAATTCGCTGTCTGAAATTAACGAGTACGGAAGAACAAAATGGATATACGAATTCGGCGCTCCGCTTACCTGTATGGATGCCGCTTCCGATCTTGTTCTGACAGGTTCTCTCGACGGTGTTGTCGAAGTTTTTAATTCAGACGGGGAGCGTATTTTTTATTTTGAACCGGGAGGTTCGCGCTATTCAGTAATTCTTGGCTGCGCTCTTTCCGAAAACGGCTCTTATATTGGAATTATCTGCGGTATTAACGAACAGCGCTTTTTATTATTTGAACGTTTCGGCAGTGCGAGCGGTGAATATAAAATAGTTTATCATGAATTTTTAGGAAGCGGATTTAGGCGGCCGGTTCGTATTCAATTTATTGATAATGACGCGAGAGTTGTTTTTGAACGCTCGGGCGGAATCGGCTGTTATACGATAAAAACAAGACGCGGAATAACCATCCCGCTTGACGGCGATATTGCCGCCTTTGACGAATCCGGCGACAGAGGATTATTTTTCCTTGTAACATCGCATCTGTATCAGAACAACAAACTGATAGGGATAAAATTTCCGCAGGAAAAGTGGTTCGGGCTTTCAGGGTTTGCTCCCGAAGATTCAATATTCTTAAAAGCGCCGTTTAAAAGCGAAAATGTTTTTCTTGGCAGGACATCGGACGGCTCCGCGCTTGTCGCCGGAGGCGGCACTTCCTTAATTTCCTTTAATCTGGAGGAAAAATAAAAATGAAAAAATATATATTACGCATAACATTAGCGTTAATTTTTATGTTTGCCGTATTTTCTCTCGGCTCCATGAGCTGGCCTTCGTTAAACGCCGTTCTTGCGCGTAACTTCGGTTCAAACGATAGGGGAATGCCCGTTCTTGGGATGATTTTCAGCGGCGGAACAGACGTACTTGCGGCTGAAAGCGGAGAGGTGATTTTTTCGCGTAATAAAAATGATCCTGCTTCGCGTCTTCCGTCTCCGCTTGGTTCGTGGACTGCTCTTGATCACGGAGACGGATTGATCAGTATTTACAGCCGTTATGCCGAACATGAGATTCCGTTTACGCAAACATATGTCGAAAGACAGACAGCGATTGCTTCAAGTGGAATATCCGGCTGGTCGTTGCAAAACGGCTTTTATTTTATGCTTTTCGACAGAAGGGAGCGCCGGTGGATTAATCCCGCGATGATTATCACCCCTTTGCAGGAAACGCGTCCTCCGCAGATTATTTCCGTGGATTTGCGCAACGCGCAGGGAACGGGTATGCAGTCGCGCAATTTAACGCAGGGGCGCTATACGGTCGTTGTTAATGCCGCCGGGGCGGGACGCCAGCAGTACGCGCCGCAAAAAATTATCTGTCTTGTAAACGGCGCGGAGGTAAGCTCCTTAAACTTTGAAGCAGTTTCCGCAAGAGACGGCGTTTTGATGGTTTCACGTAACGGACTTGTTTCCGCAAGGCAGATATATTCCGGTTATCCTTCATTTGAGGCAGCCGAAGTTTTTTTTACCCGCGGACAGGTAACGCTTGAAATAATTGTGCAGGACATCTCCGGCGAAAGCCGCAGTGTTGTGAACCGGCTTATTGTAAATTAAGTGAAAACGTGGTCGATGCCGGTTAGCGCCGGAAAGAGCGAAACGGTTTCTTGCGCCTGCTGTTCGGGAGTGAATTTTAAACCCACTTTGGACTGCGACGGATTTTCATTTGTCCGCTGTGTTAAATGTAATCTTGTACAGAGAAATCCCAGATTTAAAGAAGAAGATATAATCGCCCGTTACAAAACTTCTTTTGGAAACGATTACCTGTCCTATGAATTGAAAAACGAAGAGGCTTTTTTAAAACTGCAGATGCTGGCTCTCGCAGACGCGGGTTTTTATAAACTGGAAAAACAATATTTCCAGCGCGCGGATAAAACCGGCGCAAACGCGGACGTTTCGTTAATTCGGAACTTTTCTGTTCTAGAACCGCAGGTTCAAGAACCTTCGGTTCTAGACATAGGCTGCGCGACAGGAGCGCTTTTGTCATACCTTCGGGAACGCGGGTGGCGCGTAACAGGCGTTGAAATTTCTCCTTCAGCGGAATATGCGCAGAAAGAGCGTTCTTTAGACGTTAAAAATATTCCGCTTGAAAAAAACAATTTTCCATCCGAAAGTTTTAACGTGATTCACGCTTCTCACCTTATCGAACATTTAAATGATCCTAAAACTTTTCTTGACGAATGTTTTAGAGTTTTAAAAAAAGACGGAACAATATTTTTGACAACACCTGATATTTCCGGTTTTCAAGCACGCCTTTTTGGTTCAAACTGGCGATCAGCCATCTTCGACCATTTATATCTGTTTTCTAAATCAACGCTTAAAAAAATGCTTAAAAACGCAGGTTTTAAAAAAATTCATTTTCGCACATGGGGCGGTCTTGCCGCAGGCGCCTTAACCGAAAACGGTTTTTCAAAATGTCTAAAAAAAGCCGCCGACCGCTTGGCGAAACTTTTTAACTGCGGCGATGTAATGATTGTAAGAGCGAAAAAAATATAGATTTTTTATAGAAATTTTGCATAATTTATCATTTTGGTTTATAATTAGGAAAATATGTAATTACACCGTTATGCGGTGTATTCAATATGCGCCGCCGCTTCGAATCTTTTGTTTGTCGGCGCTAAAAAAAGGAGCTGTTATGTCTGAAAATTCGTCCGAAAAGAAAACTGCCAACCCGGGTCCTCTTGGGCTTTTAGGTTTTGGCATGACGACCGTTTTATTAAATCTTCACAATGCGGGGATCGTCGAACTTTCTATCGTTATCGTTGCGATGGGCTTTGCTCTTGGCGGAGCGGCGCAGATTATTGCCGGAATCAGCGAACTTCGGGTAGGCAATACTTTTGGGGGAACAGCGTTTACAGCATATGGCTTATTCTGGTGGTCGTTATGCCTTATATGGATTAATCCTTTCGGCGTTAATCCCGCAGATAATATTTCCATGGGTTTTTATCTTGCCTTATGGGGTGTTTTTACCTTCTTTATGTTTTTAGGGACGCTGTCGCATAATATGATTACAATGACAGTATTTTCATCATTAGCGGTTTTATTTTTCCTTCTTTCAATCGGCGATTTTACTGAAAATCGTCACATAACAATAATCGCAGGTTATGTGGGAATATTCTGCGGATTATCGGCAATTTATTCAGCTATGGCTCAGGTAGTAAACGGAGAATTTGGAAGAAAAATCTTCCCGACATGAGCCGGGTTTTATAATTTTAAAAATAAACCTCGAATGTGTTGTTCGAGGTTTTTTTATTATTCTTTAACTGTAATTTGAAGCGCGGGTATTTGAAACCGTGTATTCTCGTCCTGACTTAAAGTGTATTCGGGCAGGATGAATGATCCAGCGCATAGCGGGATGAATGTAAGTTTTAACACAACGCCGAGTGATTTTTCGCGGGTTGTGACGGGAGCTGGGGCGAGGATCGCATTTTGCGGAATTTTAGGCATGAAAAATGACGGCGGCGGCAGGCGGTCTATGGGCGTGTTTGCGCGTAACGTGAGAATTTGACGGTTTTTTAATGTCATTTCGGGCGACGCTTCCCAAACAAGTGCGTGTGTTACTATGCGTTTTTCTGGCGGAGCGTGGAGTACGGGCGGCTCATCGCGTGACGGTATTTCTGTCGCCATAGGCCAATTACTCTGCGTATGCGCGTTCGGGGAAAAAATAAAAAAAAACGCAAATGAAATAAAAATAATTTTAATATTAAAATTCATGTTTAATAAGTATTTTATATTAACAGTTATCATGTTATTTACCTTTAATAATCAGGTCCCGGCTGATTTTCTTCGGGAGCCCATTCGCGGCTTTTCCATTTTTGCTGTTCTTCCTGTTTTAAATAATCAAAAAGAATTTCTCTAAGATCATCATGGCTTCTTGACCTGCCTTCCGAATTTGTTTCCATATTGCCGGACATAAGACTCAATTCCAGATTTCGTTTCGCTTCAAGGCGTTTTGGATCTTCTTTCAGCGCTTCCCTGAATGAATCCGCCGCTAAACGGTATTCGCCTTCTTCGAAAAGTATTACGCCTGTGTTGTAATGGTTTCTGTAGCGGAGTTCGCGGTGTTCGTTAGACGGGAATTTTTTAAGCAAATTTTGAGAATCAACATATCTGTTTAGCGCGGCTTTACCTTCGTCTAAAAGATAAAAAGAAAGCCCAAGTCCGTATTCGGCGTAAGGCGCGGCGTCATCATGGTTAAGCGCTTTTAAATAGGAAATTATCGCTTCGTCGTATCTGCCGCGCGAGCTTAAAAAATTCGCTTCGAGTAAAAGCATTTTACCTTCAGTACAGGATGAGAAAAACATCATGATCGTTATTATCGAAGCGATCGGAATGCGGCGCATGGCGGACTTTCCGGGCTGGCGCGTAACAAACTTTGAAACGGCGAATGCGGCTAGTGCGAGTATGACAAAAAAAGATCGTCTTTGCTTGGGTTCCCTGTTGCGGTTTGTGTTTTCCATTTCCTGCGAGAGTGATAATAAATTCGAAGAAAGAACGAAAGAAGCGTCTTCGCGGTTTGCGTCAATGTAAACGCCTCCTGTTCTTTCGGCGGCTCCGCGCAGAAGGTAAGAATCTCTGCGGCTTATCACAGGCAGGGATTCGGGGTCGTCTAAACGCTCCTGAATCAACTGTCCGTCGTCACTGCCGGCAGCCACGGCAAATAAAACAATATTTTCTCTAACACAACGGTTTACTGCGTTTCGCATAACGCCTGAATGTGTTTCGCCGTCCGAGATAAGAACGATTGTTTTTCTTGCGGGGGACGCGCTTTGAAAAGCGTTTGCCGCGGCTTCGATTAAAGATTCAAGATTGGTGCTTCTTCCCGTCATACTGGAGCCGTCTATCGAATCAAGAAAAATGATCGCAGCTTCGCTGTCATAAGTTAACGGGACTGCCAAATAACCCCTGCCTCTGCCGATTGCGGCGGCAAAACGCGCTCCGGGAACGGAAGCGATACTGTCTTTTGCAATCGCTAGTCCGCGTTCAAGGCGCGACTGAGGCATAACGCGGGAACCGGGCGCGGGGATTTCACCGCGAATGTCCATACTACGGGAAACGTCGATTGCGAAAACGGTGTCCAGACCCCGTCTGTATTCCGATGGCGCGTAACCCATACCCCATTTTGGTCCTAATAAACCGATGACAGATAACACGATGAACAAATAGAAAAATAAATCGGAAACAAGCATTTTTGTTTTAAGGACAGGATCGATATTGGCTGATTTTAATTTCATGTTAGCGCTCCCAGCAAATATCTTCTTGTAAATTTTATCGCTGTAAGCAGAATAACCGCCGCCAGTAAAAATTGAAAAGAACAGGATGTCATGCGGTTAACAATACGCGATCTCTGTATCGTAATTTCGGAATCGTCAATCTGCGCGAAAGCATCTGCAAAAGCTATTGTATTCGGAGCGGAAATAAAAACGCCGCCTCCCGCCGCGCTTAAACGCCTGAGGCTTTCCGCGTCGTAACGCGAATCAAAAATTCCGGTTCTGCGGATTTTTGTATAAGGATCGATGTAATCAATCGGCACTCCGCCTGTTGATCCTACAGCGATTACCCAAAAAGAAATTCCCATTTCGAGTAACAGACTCGCCGCTGTTTCCGGGTGTATCGATCCAGCGTTATTTTCGCCGTCCGTGATTAAAACGGCGACTTTTCTTTTTGCGTTGGATTTATCAAGGTGGTACGCGGCGACAGCGATTCCCATGCCAAGAGCGGTGCCGTCGCCTTGTTCGCCTATTTGGAGCTGTTCAAGCCGAAGTTCAAGCGCGTTTCTGTCGGAAGTCGGAGGGAGAAGCAGCGCCGCGTCTTCGCCGACCGCCACAAGCCCGATGCTGTCTGTCGGGCGTTTGCGCGCAAATTCAATAAGCATGGAGCTTCCCGCGTTAAAACGGTTTTTTCCGTCCATGTCGATTGCCGCCATGCTTGGGCTGGTATCCAAAATAAAAATTATATCGGCGCCTCTGTTAAGCCAGACAGTTTCTGCGGTTTTAACCGAAGGACCTGCCGCGCTGAAAAATAATAAAAATATTCCCGCGATTTCCAGAAACCGCAGAAGTTTTACAAAGCCGCCGATATTGGAAATTTTTATATGAGCGCCGCCGGGAGCGCCGAGCGGAATCGCGGCGACAAACGGATTTTTCAGCCGTGAAAAAATAATGACGGCTAACGGAATAATTATAAACGCGGAAAAGGCAAGGATGGGATTGTCAAAACCAAGGTTCATTTTTTCTCCCCAAAAGGTGACTGACACCTTTTGTTTGATATTTGACAGTTTTGTAAGAAATTAAGAGGTGACTGACACCTTTGGTTCATTTTTTTTCCTCCTTGTTTTTGACATTGACGAAACTGCGCATGTCATCAAGAAGGTGGAGGATCTCCGAAGATTCAACATTGACGCCGGAGAAACGCATTCTGTCGCATCTGGAAAAAAAACTTCCAAGGAACAAACTGTCTTCCAGAGCTTCAAATGTGCGTTCAAATTCGCGGGCGGTCATGGAGCGGCAGTTATCTCCCGTAAGTGTGGAAAGAAAATCTCTGAATTCGTCCGAGAGTTTGTCCAGAACAGAGCGTTTATCCGCGCCTTTTTGCACTGCGCGGTAAAGCCGTCTTTCCGCGTTGCGGATGGAAACAAAGAGCCTTCTTCTTTTCCATTTTTCCCGCCATTTTTGAATCGCGGTTTTACCTTTAAAAATAAACCAAATAACGGAAAGTATAAAAAAAACAATCGCCGCCATTGTTCCGTAAATCATTATCGCCGTACCCGGCATTGCCAGAACGGAAGCCGCCGTGGACAGCGCCGGCGCGGAACGAGCGTCCAAGAGCGAATTTACTGTAACGCGCAAACCGGTAAAATATTCTCCTCCGATTTCGATAACGGGCATTTCCAGAACGCCTGCGGCAAACGGAGTGAATTCGATCATCAGCCTGCTTCCTGTAGAGCGCCTCTCTAAAATCACGCGTTTAAAATCGATGCTTTCATGCGAAGGAAATTTATCTTCGGTTATAAAATAATTGCTTTTAGTTAAAATAATATCTTCTGAAACCTGCGAAGCGGGCAGCGACAGCACCAATGTCGCAGGGTCTCCTACATAAATCTGCCCCGGTATCAAATACGCCCTGTATGCCTGCGCGTTTAAATTAATATTTACTAACATGAAAATGAATAAAAGAAAAAATTTCGCGCAGACACGAAGACGCAAAGGAACGCGCGTACTTTGACTTTGTTTGTTTTCTTCCATATAAGTCATATCTTCTTCCTGACGCGGTGTTTGTGTTTTGTGCGGCTGCCGAAGAATTTTATAAGGACGGAAGGAGCGTCAGCGTCTACGGGGAGTTCTAAAAAAGAGGCGCCGCATTTTCTGCATTGGGTTTCCCACCATGTTGATTTTTCTTTGTGCCATAACGACCAGCTTTCTTTGAATGAATCAAGGCTTGCGGGCGCTTCTATGCGAACGCCTGTCTCGGGGTCTTCCAGGGTTATTAAGCCGGGGAAGGGGAGTTCTTTTGAATCGCTTATGCGTAACGCGATTACATCGTGTTTTCTGCAAAGGTTTCCCATTTCCTGTTCCCAGTTAACGCTGTAAAAATCGGATATGACTACTACAAGCGATCTTTTTTTAAGCAGGCGCTGGGCGCCTGTTAACGCCGAGGCGAGATCGCTTCCGTATTGGGACCTGCGCGGTATTACATTGTTCTGATACTGAAGCGCGGATGTAATAAGCGTCATTAAATATTTTCTGCCTTTGCGCGGCAGAAAGGCTTTTTCTATGTCTCTGTCAAAAAAAAGCGCGCCGATCTGCTGTCCTGTGTGTTCTGCGGAAAAGGCGACAAGAGCGGCGGAAAGCAAGCCTTGTTCGTAAGGGCTTAATCCGTGACGCGCAATGTGCGTTCTGTGCATTGAAGGACTGACATCCAGTAAAATCATTATAGTTAATTCGCGCTCTTCGCGGTACATTTTTACGAACGGATTGCCGAAACGCGCGCTTGCGTTCCAATCTATCGATCTGATGTCGTCTCCGGGTTCGTAATGACGCGCTTCGTCAAATTCCATGCCCTGTCCTTTAAAGATCGATCTAAAGTTTCCGGCGAGCATTTCTTCCGCGAGACCGCGTGAAATAATGGGAAGATTGATAATGGATTTTAATAAATCACTTGTTTCCATGCATTACGGCACCGGCACATGGCTTAAAATTCTTTCGATAACCGCGTCCGCGTCCATTCCTTCGGCTTCCGCTTCGTAACTAAGCACAAGCCTGTGACGCAGTACCGGAAGCGCCGCTGTTTTAACGTCTTCCGGGCTTACAAAATTGCGCCCGTCGAACATTGCCTGAATTTTACAACAGCGGTAAAGAGCAATGCTCGCGCGGGGAGAGGCGCCGAATGACACATAACGGTAAACGCCGTCTTCTGATTTATTAACATCCTGAATGGAAGCTTTCGCGGCGCGCGATCTTGTCGATGAAGGACGTGTCGCGGTAACTATCGATACAACGTATCTGCTGATTTCTTCGTCAATATGAATCGCTTCCGCGACAGAACGCAGAAGCGCGAGTTTATCCATTGTTAAAACATTTGAAAGAGGTTCCTGCGCGGAGCCTGAGCCCGTTCCCGAAGAAAGCGGCGGGCTGTTTTTTACAACGTCAAGCTCTTCGACAGGAGCGGGATAGGTGATGAGAAGCTTCATAAGAAAACGATCCAGTTCGGCTTCCGGGAGAGAGTAAGTGCCTTCATGTTCGATGGGATTTTCTGTCGCGAGAACGAAGAACGGATCGGGCAGGGGATAGCTCGTCTCGCCGATTGTTACCTGTTTTTCTTCCATCGCTTCGAGAAGGGCGGACTGCACTTTCGCGGGCGCGCGGTTGATTTCGTCTGCAAGAATTACATTCGCAAAAACAGGTCCCTTGCGTACTGAAAATCTTCCGTCTGCCTGTTCAAAGATCATTGTGCCTGTTAAATCGGCAGGTAATAAATCGGGAGTAAATTGAATTCTTTTAAATTCAAGCCCTGTAATTTGCGCGAGACTCTTTACCGCTAACGTTTTCGCGAGACCGGGAACGCCCTCCAGAAGAATGTGCCCGCCTGCGACAAGCGACGCTAAAAGTCCGTCGATCATTTCTCTTTGACCGACGATGCGTTTCGCCATTTCTTTCTTGCAGTCGGAAATGAGAGCCGCGCATCTATCCAGTTCTTCTTTTTGAATCATACGCTAATAACGATCCGCATCGACACGATTGTTCCATGCCGGAGGTTCCTTCGCGCCTGTCGCGTATTCATCCAGCATATCCTGATTAAATAAAGACACAAGATCCGCCGCCTGTGCTCTGGTATAAAAGAATGTAACGATGTCGCTGACTCTGTTATTGTCTCTCGCCATTTCGTCAATGTATTCCGCATCGAGCTGGAAGACCGTAAAGAAAGGCGCTTTATCTTTGAAAGTGTATCCGAGGTGGATTCTCATATTGCCTCTGGCGCGGACAAGAAAATCAGCCTGCTGCCAAATTAAATATCCGATTGTTTCTCCGTATCTTTCCTGCGATTTTCTGTCGTTCCGCGACAAATTGCGCATGTCGTAATCTTCGTTGTATCTGTCGAGCGAACTCTGAAAAACCAGCCGCCCTTTCCGGCTCCAGAACTGCTGGCAGTTGATCATATTAAACTTGTATTGAAGGCAGACAGCGTCTTCCTTGGGATAATAAGTTACCGGGGCGATAATTTTTTTTAACTTGCCGAGCCCGAAAAACGTCTCGATCTGTAATTCGATTTCTCCGATTTGAATGGGTCTTGCGTTCAGATCAATGGTAAAATTGTCTTTCACGCCGGTGGTTTTAGGGACTGTGGTGCATGAGCAAAACGCTATGCAAAACGCCGTAATTAAATATATATAATTTGATTTCATATATACACATTGTAACATATTTTTAGGATAGTCAACGGGAGGAAAAGTTATATTTTAATGCTTGCTCTATACTTAGCTTTCTCGTAATAGCATCTTATTTAATAAGTAACTGTCGATGTTTCTTCTGCCGTCTATTACCAGCATTATATAAATTATATCACCTTCTATTTTGTATATTACTCTCCAATATTCTACTATTATTTCCCTGTATGTTAGATATCCGTTTTCTTCAAATTCGGGGACTAATCGATGCCGTCCGGGGTACATATCTAATTTTTTAACATTTTTATATATCAGGTTCAATAATTTTTCCGCATAAGCCGGATTTGTCCTGTCAATGTAATCTATAATCTCGCTTACATCTTCTCTTGCAGGCGCTGTCCATTTTATTTGATATTTTTTATCCATAATTATTTCTTACTTATCTTTTTCCTTAGTTCTGAGAACACTTGCTCGTGATCATATACATTTCCTTCGGCAATTGATTTTTCTGCATATTGTAATAATTTGAGCAGCGCAAACGCGTTTTCGGTTTGCTGATATGATTCAATGTCCATTAATACAGCTTTTGCCTCTCCGTTCTGAGTTACGATAATAGGGCTTTTTCTTTCGTTCACGTATTTCATCATTTTTGCCGCGTTGGATTTTATGTAAGAAATAGGTTTTACATCCTCTTTTAAGTTAATGTTCATTTGAAACTCCTTCAAGTACTTTAATGGTACCGAATTAAGACTTATTTGTCAAGATTATTTTGATGTCTTTAAGGCGGTTATTATCTGTATCCATATTCATGTAAATGTGTTTTACGCCTTGAGTTACGAAGGGATCGATTTGCCCGGTAAAGCGCGATTTGCGCATAACGGAAAGCGGCGCGGGGCGTTTTTAAACGTCTGCGGCAGGTTCTGTCAAGTCATAATATACTACAATACATCAAAATATACTGCTATAACAAATTTGTAAAAAAATTTTTTTTTTTGGGTTTTTGCTTGACATGTTTTCCTAATTTGTATATATTTTGATCAAAATATATGTGGACAGCGTAGGGTGTAGTAGGTGTATTCTCCTATTTTAAAAATAGGTGATAATGCCTATATGCATTATTACTCGATCCATGTATATTTTTGTTAAGGGAAAATGTCCCTTTATACCAAACTCCTGTATGGGAGGGAAAAAATTCTGAGGAGGAATGAATTATGTTAAAAAAACTGATTGTGGTCACGGCCGTATTAGCGCTGATC
>WQSF01000001.1 GCA_009788065.1 Treponema sp. | reverse complement strand
CAGCAAAAAATAAAAAAAAGAAGAAGAACCACGGAGAGCACGGAGTTCACGGAGGAAGAAGAGAAGATATCGAATTGCTGCTCCGTGTACTCTGTGTACTCCGTGGTTTTGAATTCTTAATTCTTTAGGAGATAAATCCATGATTAAAACTGTAAAAACCGTAGACATTAAGGGCAAACGCGTTATCATGCGCGTTGATTTTAACGTACCGATGAAAGACGGCGTTGTGCAGGATGATACGCGCATAACGGCGGCTCTGCCTACAATTCAATACATTTTAGAGCAGGGCGCTAAGTCCCTTACTTTGATGTCGCATCTCGGCGATCCTTCAAAGGACGCGAAGAAAGCAAAAGAAAAAGCCGAGAAAGACGGCAAATCTTTCGACGAAGCCGCCTACATTAAAGGCAAGCACCGCATGGCGCCTGTCGCCGCTTACCTTCAAACCAAACTTGGTAAACCTGTAATTTTCGCAGGCGAGGATAGCTGCTACGGTAAGAAAGCCTTTATCGAAGGACAGGCGGACGGCAGCGTAATTATGCTAGAAAACACCCGCTTCCATAAAGAAGAGACCGCAAGTGAAGCTGCGGATTTGGACAAACTAGCGAAAGAGCTTGCAACCTATGGTGAAATATTTGTAAACGACGCGTTCGGCACAGCCCACCGCGATCACGCATCCACCGCGAGCATCTCGAAGTTTGTGCCAGTTTCTGTCGCCGGTTTTTTAATGCAGAAAGAATGTGATTATCTTGAACCGATTGTCACATCTCCGCAGAAACCGTTAGTTGCTATTATCGGAGGCGCGAAAGTTTCTTCTAAGATTGCGGTTCTGGAAAGCCTTCTAAAAAATTCCGCGGCTTTAGTTATCGGCGGCGGCATGGCTTATACATTCTTAAAAGCGCAGGGTCATAAAATTGGTAAATCGTTAGTTGAAGATGATCAGATAGATACAGCTAACAAGATTTTAGCCGCCGCAAAATCGGCGAACGTGCAGATTGTTTTACCGCTTGATCATGTCGGCGGAACTTCCTTTGACGTAAATGCCGTTCCTGTTCCCGTTGACGGACTCGATCTTCCCGATAATTTGTTAGGCCTTGATGTCGGCCCTAAAACTTTAGCCAAATACAAAGAGGTTCTCGCGACAGCGAAAACAATCGTATGGAACGGACCTGTCGGCGTTTTTGAATTCGACGCTTTCGCAAAGGGAACCGAACAAGTTGCCAAAATGGTCGCCGAGGCGACAGGAAAGGGTTCCATCACCGTAGTAGGCGGCGGCGATTCAGTCGCGGCTGTAAACAAGTTCGGTTTGGCGGAGAAAATGAGCCACGTCTCCACAGGCGGCGGCGCGTCGCTTGAGCTGCTGGAAGGCAAGAAGCTCCCTGGAATCGAGGTGTGCCGTGGCTAGAAATTATTACATGGCTGGCAACTGGAAAATGCACATGACGCGTAGCGAAGCTGCGACTCTTGCGCAGGACCTTGTAAACAAGCTCGCAGATGGAAAGCATAAATATCTTGTGGCTCCTTCATTTACGTTACTCGAAACTGTTTCCGCTGTTGTCGAAAACACCAACATCCGCCTCGGCGCGCAGAATTGCGCGCCTGAAGAGCAGGGAGCGCATACAGGCGAAGTTTCCGTTTTACAGTTGAAAGAGCTTGACGTGCAGACGATCATTTTAGGGCATTCAGAGAGAAGGCATATTTACAAAGAAGACGATGCGCTTATCAACAAGAAGGTTAAACTTGCTCTTAAGCACGGTTTTGAAGTAATCCTTTGCATCGGGGAGCTTTTAGAAGAAAGAGAAGCCGGTAAAGTGGAAGAAGTTTGCGAAAGACAGACTGTAAAAGGCTTGGAAGGCGTGGACGCGGGAGATTTACACAATGTTGTTATCGCTTACGAACCTGTCTGGGCAATCGGTACCGGAAAGACAGCGACTCCGCAGGACGCGGAAGCGGTTCACGGTTTTGTGCGCAAAGTAATCGCACGTCTTTACGGTCAGGACGCGGCGGACAAGATCATCATTCAGTACGGCGGCTCTGTAAAACCGGATAACGCGGCGCAATTAATGGCAATGGAAAACATCGACGGCGCTTTGGTCGGCGGCGCTTCCTTAAAAACGGATTCTTTTATTCCTATAGCAAAATTTTCCTAGAGAGTTATGAGTTTATTCTGCCTGTTGTGGGTCCCGTTTTTCTACATTCTGCGCCGTTCTTTCGCGCAGGGCGGCGGCTCCTCAGGCGGGGTGTGGGCTTTACTTTTAGGAAGCATAGCAGCGATACTTCAATTCTTTCTGGGCTACATGGTCAGCCCGGGAGGTTTTGGATTGAGTCGCGCTCTTTTCGGTTTTATCGATATTGTGAGCCTTCCTGTCATCATTCCGATTTTAATTTATGTGTTTATGAATATTTTCCGGGGCTTCTCGGGCGAAGCTGATTTCGCGAACTTCACCCTTCTATGGCTTATCCCGGTCGGCGGTTTTCGAGCCCTTAGCTGGAGTTCCCTTTCAGATCCGATCCTGCTTGTAATGACACCCCTTTTATGGACGGCTCTCGCCGTAGGTATTTCTTTTTTAATTAATTGGCTGAAAAATTGCGGCAATGTATTTCTTGGCATTCTTTCAATTCTCTGTATGATAATCCTGCCGGTAACAGCCGCCGGCGCCTACTGGGCATTTTTCTCCCAGTACACCCTAATCGGCTTCGGTCTTCTATTGTTTACCAACATCCCTCTAGGTTTATCACTCTATTTTGATATTAAAAATTCATAAGTTGGTATATAAGAACCGCGGTTTGGTGTAAACGAACCGCGGATTAGCACGGATTTATCGGCGTGTTGTAAGCTAAATACGAGCAATCAACTAGATTTATTTTAGTTCAGGATTACGCGGAACCTCAATCGAGCGGGTCGTAGACGAGCGAAGGTTCCCCTCTTGATTATTTTTTAGGTTTGGATATTCGTCCCCCCTAATCCTCCTAAATCCCGAAGTACGAAAAACTTTCAGGTTGACGCAGGTACAAGAAACAACATCCAGAGAAATCCGCGTTAATCCGTTTAATCCGCGCTAATCCGCGGTTTCTGTCCACCAGTCCCTGTATCCAGTTTATTGCTGATATTGCGCCAAACACAATTCGTAGTAACGTCCGCGCAGAGCCATTAATTCTTCGTGGGTGCCGCTTTCCACTATTTCGCCTTCGTTTATAAACATAATGCGGGTGCAGTTTCTTATCGTACTCAGACGGTGCGCGATTATGAAAGAAGTTCTTCCCTTCATCAATGTCTGGATACCCTGCTGTACAAGCTGCTCTGTTCCCGTGTCGATACTGCTTGTCGCTTCGTCTAAGATTAAAATACGCGGGCTTGAGATTAATGTGCGCGTAAAGGTGAGCAGCTGCCGCTCGCCTGCGGAAATACCGCCTCCGCGTTCTGTGATCGGGGTGTCGTACCCTTGAGGCATTTTTTCTATAAACCAGTTTGCGCCTATAAGTTCCGCCGCAGCGCGGACTTCTTCGTCTGTCGCGTCGAGTTTCCCGTAACGGATGTTATCTGCAATGGTTCCTGTAAACAAAAAGTTGTCCTGCAGCATAATACCCATCCGGCTTCTAAGGGATCGTATAGTAACTTTCATAATGTCTTGACCGTCTATTAAGACTCTTCCTTCTTCGATATTGTAAAAACGCGAAAGAAGATTCACGATTGTTGTTTTTCCGGCGCCTGTGGGACCTACAATCGCGATGCTTTGTCCGGGATGCGCGTCGAAGCATACATTCTTTAGAACTTTTTTGCGGTTGTCATAGCTGAAACTGACATTTTCGAACGAGACATGCCCGCGCACAAACGGAAATTCAACAGCGTTGGGAATATCTTTAATTGTAACAGGCTCCGCGATTGTATCAAATATTCTGTCAAGGTACGCCATCGCCGTAATAAAAGTGTTGTATATATTCGCAAGGTTTATAATCGGCTGCCAGAAACGCCATGCGTAGTTTCCCATAACAAGCAGCATTCCGAAACTCGCCATCGGGTTCATCCAGTAAGCGCCCATGATGTACACAAAAGACCAGACAAGCTGAGAGATTGATTCTGTCGAAAACCACACCGTATTAGAGATGTAAATCGCCTTCATCCACTCCTTGTTGCGCTCATCCGTTAGTTCGTTCATTATACCGAGATTTTTTTCCTGTCTGTCGAAAGCCTGCGTAACTTTTACCCCGTCGATTGACTCCTGGACATAGGCGTTTAAATTCGCGCCTTTGTTGCTTACAGCCTGCCATGCGCGCCTTTGAGCCGGTTTTATCGTCCAGATAAAAATCGCAAGAAGCGGAAGTCCCAAAATTGTAATTGTGGCAAGATGAGGGTCTACTTTATACATAAAGAAAATAATAAAAAAGATGTTTAACACTTCTATTACAAAGTTGATTATTCCGTTACTGAGCGCGTCGGAAACGCTGTTTACATAGGGTACGACGCGAACGAAAATTTTTCCGTGGGGACGTCCGTCAAAAAAATTAAAACTTAAACTCTGAAGGTGCGAAAATAAGTCCTGGCGTATATCGTGTATTATTTCAGCTCCGGCTTTTGCCACCAATATGTTGCGGATTGCGCCTAACGCGACGCTGATAATTATTGTCGCCGTTAAATACACGCCCATCATTATAAGAAGCCTTACGTCTTTGTTGGGAACCGCTTCGTCAAGAGCGCGTTGAATGAAAAGCGGTCCTGTAAGCGAGGCGACAGACGCCAGAATGCTTACAAAGAGCGCGAATTTCAGCTTTCCCTGCGCTTTTAATAGGTACGTAACAACGCGCTTAACATTAAAAAGACTTACCTTCTCGTCAAGGTATTCGTCAACATCATAGCGGTTTTTTTCTTTCGCGGTTTTCTGTGTTCGTTCTTTTTTATGCCAAAACATTGTATTAATCCCTTTTTTATTTCATCGCCTCTATCCCTGCGTTGTTTTGCAGTGACCAAATTTTATGATAATAACCACGCTGCGCCAAAAGTGTTTCGTGTGTGCCGCGCTCGATTATTCTGCCTTTGTCCATTACTAAAATTAAATCCGCTTTTCTGAAAGAAGAAATTCTCTGCGCGATTATAATTTTCGTGCAGGGGAAATCCAAATTTTCAAGCTGGTGTTGAATATAAGCTTCTGTTTCACTGTCCACGGCGGATGTTGTGTCGTCTAACACAAGGACGGCGGGTTCTACCGCAAGGGCGCGCGCAAGGGCGATCCTCTGCCTCTGTCCGCCTGAAATTCCGACTCCCCGCTCTCCTACAAGCGTGTTGTAGCCGTCGTTCATTGCGCTTATAAAATTGTCTGCATCGGCTTGAGTGGCGCGTTTTTTAATTGTCTCATCGTCCAGATCCGGTCTTCCGTAAGAAATGTTTCCATTCGCAGAATCCGAAAATAAAAACACATCCTGCATTGCAAGACCGATATTACGCCTCAGAGACGACAGAGTGTAACGCCTGATATCTTCGCCGTCCAAAAGCACGGCGCCGTAATCAGGCTCGTAAAAACGCGCAAGAAGGTTTATTAAAGATGTTTTACCTGATCCCGTACTGCCAAGAAGCCCGATTGTAGAGCCGGCTTCCGCCGTGAAATTAATGTCTTCAAGGATAGTCAAGCCGTTTATCGAGAGTTTAATGTCCCTAAACTCGATTTTCCCATGAGGCCTTTTTACAAGTTCTACAGCTCCTGATATATCGCTGATACCTTTTTCCGATTCAACAACTTCGCGGATCATTTCGCCCGCCGATGTGTACCGTTCAAGGTCAGCGAGAAGGGGGCCCAGCATCCACATCGGCATTGATAAAGCCCATGTAAGCGAAGAGAACGCCATGTATTCTCCCGGCGTCATAATTCCTTTAATTAGAAACATTCCGCCCACCACAAGCATAATCACCATCAGAAACTGGCTTGCAGTTTCCAGAAACGGCTGGTATTTTGCGGCAATCAGCGCGTTCTCACAGCTTATGTCGCGGAAGTTGGCGTTGTGTTTTTCGATTTTATCTTTTTCATATTCTTCGCGGGCAAACGCTCTTACAACACGGTTGCCGTCGATGTTTTCGGTAACGGCGGTTCCCAAATCGGTAAGTTTTTGCCGCAGTAACTGGAAACGCGGTCTTATCCGTTTTACAAACCTCCGGCTTATAAAAAGTATGAACGGGGTGACGGCGACAAGGCAGAGCGCCAGTTTCCAGTTAAGATAAAGGTAAAAAATGAATGTGGCGGCGAAAAGCGCGATTGCGCCTATAAACTGGTAAGAAACCCAGGCTACAGTGTGGCGCAGGCGGTCTAAATCCTGGGTCATTCTGGTCATTAAATTTCCTGTGGGGAAGCGTCCTAAAAATTTAAAATCCTGCCACTGGACTGTCTGGTACATATCGCGCCTAAGCCGCGTCATTACATCGGTGCTTGCAATCTCCATCAATATTATTTGAAGGTAGTTAAATCCAAGGCGGGTTAACTGAACTATCATCATAATGATAAGAATGGGAATTAAAGGCTCTTTATTGCCCGCGATTATTACTTCGTCGATTATTTTTAATCCCAGCATGGGGTTTATTACACGCATTCCCGCTGTAACAACCGTAAGAAAAAGCCCGCCCATAAACACAGTTCTTTTTCCTTTCATATAATTCCAGACCCAAATAATTTGTTCCATGATTAACTGGTATTATGATGATTTATAATAAAAATGACAAGAGGACAATTATATAAAAATATTTTTTAAGAGCGCTCCATGCGCGAAATCTTTTTTAGAATCCTTTAATTTTTTTGCCGAACAGCATATTTTGGTAGCAGCGCAGACAGCCGGGAAACATTCCGCCCTTGCTTTCGCGCAGAGCTTTTCTGAACTTGTCAGCCCGGTCTCCGTTATAAATTTCTTTTATCGGGGTGTCTTTAATATTTCCTATTATAAAATCGGGATAATCCGCGCAGAAATGAACGTCGCCGTTGTAATTCACATTGAGCTGGCACCACGGCACGACGCAGTGATTGCGTACCGGAGTTTCAAGCTCGGCGTAATAAGTGTGGGTTTTCTGCGGATTTAAAGTCGGAACCGTTATTATCGGATGCCCGTAATTTTTTTCCTGTATATTATGAAGAATTTGATAGCATTTCTGCCCGTCGATTCCAAGATTGTAGCCTGTGTTGTAAGCGTCAAGGCAGTCGATGTCCGTGTCAAATATTTCTTTCATATATTTTTTTTGAGCGCGGACGATATTGTCGTTTGTGTACGTCCCCAAATTAAAAATATGCATATCAATTTTGTGTTCTTTGCTCGCCTCGCAAAGATTCGCCAAATCAGTGTAATTTTTATTAGTAACGCAGGTAACAATCGATAAAAGCGGGTATTTGGTTTTTTGCTTTTCCTTTTCCCTGTTAATCGCGTTAAAACCCGCGATCACTTTGTCGTATGTTCCTTTTCCGCGCAGTTCGTCGTTTGTTTCGCGGAACGCGTCAAGAGAGACGAAAATCGTGCTCCATCTGTCGCTGACAATCCGCTCCGCGTGTTTTTCCATTAAAGTGCCGTTGGTGTTTACGCT
The DNA here is from genome assembly GCA_009788065.1 of Treponema sp. Lineage (GTDB taxonomy): Bacteria > Spirochaetota > Spirochaetia > Treponematales > Breznakiellaceae > WQXQ01. The sequence continues at coordinate 101,129 of WQSF01000001.1, read as the reverse complement.
TACCAAAAGCCCTTTATCTATCGCGTATTTGCACAACGGAAAAATATCGGGGTATAAAAAAGGCTCTCCCCCCCAAACATATATAACAGGTTTTTGAACAAGAATTTGATCTATAAAAATTTTCCATGTTTCAAGAGGAAGTATTTTTTTATTTTCTTCGGCGGCGCAGTCATTCATTACGCCTTTTTCGCCGTACTGCCCGCACATTTTACAGCGCAGATTGCAAGCGCCTGTCGGTTTAAAATAAACTAAAGAAAGATTTTTAAAATGATTATAGCCGTAATCGCGTTTTGGGATGTAATGCGCTTTACCGATTCTTAAAAGACTGGATGCAATTTTCTTCCCCGATCCCAAGTTCTTTGAAAGAAGCAACGGGATCAGGGAATAATTACTTTTCACGCCTGTCCTGCCGAGCCGAGAACATTCTGGTTTTTGTGAGCGTAAAGTTTTTTAAGTTCGTCTCTTGCCGGTCCTATTAATTTGCGCGGATCGAATTCGTCGGGTTGTTCAACAAGAATTTTGCGGATAATTGCCGTCATTGCAAGGCGTCCGTCCGAATCGATATTGATCTTGCAGACTGCGCTCTTCGCCGCTTTTCTGAGCTGTTCTTCCGGGATGCCGACAGAGTCTGTAAGTTTTCCACCGAATTTTTCGATCATATGGACATATTCGATAGGCACCGACGAAGAGCCGTGAAGAACAATCGGGAAACCGGGGATTTGTTTTTCTACTTCTTCAAGGATGTCGAAGCGGAGCGGAGGAGGAATAAGGATGCCGTTAGCGTCTCTTGTGCATTGATCAGGTTTAAACTTCGCCCTGCCGTGGCTTGTGCCGATCGAGATCGCCAAAGAATCAACCTTTGTCTTGCTGACAAAATCGACTACTTCGCTCGGCTGAGTATAATGGCTGTGTTCGGAAGAAACATCGTCCTCAACGCCGGCTAAAACGCCGAGTTCGCCTTCGACTGTGATATAATCTTTCTGTGAATGCGCGAACTCGCAGACTTTTTTGGTAAGAGCGACATTTTCCTCGTAGGAAAAATGCGAGCCGTCAATCATGACCGAAGAAAATCCGGTCTCGATACAATCTTTGCAAATCTCGAAAGAATCTCCGTGATCAAGATGGAGGACGATGGGAATATCGTAGCCGAGTTCATGCGCGTATTCGACCGCGCCTCTCGCCATATTTTTAAGTATGTTCTGGTTGGCATACTTGCGCGCTCCTGCCGAAACCTGGAGGATTACAGGAGATTTTGTCTCCACACACGCCATGATAATGGCCTGCATCTGCTCCATATTATTGAAATTGTACGCGGGAATGGCATAACCGCCTGAAACCGCCTTTTTGAAAATGTCTTTGGTGTTTACCAGTCCTAATTCTTTATAACTTGTCATGACAGTTAACTCCTCTAAAGTTATTTTCTTCAATAATACACGTTAATTTTGCTCCGGTCAAGATGCGTATGAACTGTCATGGAAGAGGAAATCCACTAGTCTATGCGCCGAAAAAAATGATAAAATGGCGCCTGAGCCATAATGAAAATAAATACCAAACATGCGATCATTATTATTCTTCCGATAGTTCTTTTTTTTATTCTCAACGCTGTTTATAACGCCCGCTCTCCGGTTTTGATCGTCACAGAAGAGTCTTTTTTACAACTTTATTCCGGCGAAAGAGCGGAGAAAGAAGCCGCAAAAACAGCCGCGGCGCTTTTCCGGCCCGTTAAGACCGTTACAATAGCCAACGACGCCGGTTTTGACATAGTGCCTGTCGCGGTTATGGATGTATCGCCTGACCCGTACTGCGTGATTTTCCCTCTGCGTTTTGCGCGTTCAGCGAAGCTTTTTGCCGAACAAAACCCGGAAATTACCGTAATTATACTAGAAGGCAGCTTTCCTGATACCGAAAAACCTGTAGAATTAGTGATAGGCAGTGATATTTCCAATTTTTTTATCTATAAAACTGATATAAATAGTGATTTTTATAATGCAGGGCTCGCTTCTTTGACATTGGATCAGGGAAAAAACGGTAATATTGTCGTTTTTACCGAAAAAAACTTACCGCAGGCGCGTGAAAACTTCCTTCGCGCTCTCAATGACCGGGGAAATCTGCTGGAAACCCGGTTTTATACGTCTTTTATGCAATATTCCGAGGTTTCAAATCTCTCATGCATCGTTCTTGCAGGTTCAGGCGCGGATATCGTCGAAAATAAACCGGGTACGCCTGTTATCATGTTTACATGGATCGACCCCTCGCTTCTACCGATGGACATTGTTTTGGTGATAGACGATTCGCCCTGGGCTCAGGCGCTCCGCGCGGTAAAAATGGCTTCAGCCGTAGAAAAGACAGGTTTTATCAAATCTAAATTCCGCTATATTGATCGTAAAAGATTCGGCGGACGGTTATTGCGTTTATAAAAAAAACAGGGTAAAATGGGTTTATGGTTTGACAATTACGTTGTAAACTAATATAATTGATATAGATCATTAAAGGAGCTTAACGATGAAACAAGGTAGCTTAAAATTTATCTGCCTGATATTTTTGGCATGTATAGCGGTTTTATCAGTTCACGGCCAGGACAAACCCTTAATTTACGGGACTTGGGTTTTGGAATCATTTAACGGAAACGGTGACTCTATATACGCATGGAAGACCGAATCGAGCCGGTTTATCACCAAGACCGATGAAATTACTTTTCCTCAGACCAAGTATGTTGACGCTTATCCCAGCCAGAATTTCAGGAAAGGAAATGTTGAAGGCGCTCCCAGGAGTTTTGGTATTAACGGCCGTTTCGACAGAAGAGGTTATAACTGGATTGATATTTACCCGGTGTTAGCCGAAGATTCCGATGCGAAGCCTGTCGGCATTCCGATTCCGGGAAAAGTAAAAAGTTTGGACATGTGGGTGTGGGGATCTAATTTAAGGTATTACATCGAAGTATACTTTAAAGATTTCCAGGGCGTTATCCACATCCTCAAGCTTGGAAATATTAATTTCCGCGGCTGGAAGAACATGAGTATAAATATTCCGACTAATATTCCGCAGTTTGCGTGGGTAGAATCCGATTCGGTAAACAGAGCGCATGAAGCCGGAATCGATGTAACCGAAAAACCTCAGGTGCGCGACGAGCCCGCCTATCCCAGTCTGCATTTCATCAAATTCAGACTATGGACACAACCTGTAGAAAGAGTTGATAATTTCCATGTTTATTTTAAACAATTAAGAATTCTGACTGATATATTCGAAGCCTTATTCGACGGAAGCGATTTGGCTGATCCTACCAATATCAAACAGATCTGGTCAAATAATTAAGGAGAATCAGAATGAAAAAGTTTTTAATTATTGCATTGATCTTCTGTATCGGCGGCTTTGTTTATGCTCAGCAGGGGCAGGTCGGCAATCCGGACCCGGAACGCCTCGGAATTGAATCAGCGCAACAGCTTATCAGGGAAATATCGGTTGATAAATTTGAACATGACGGTTTCTGGAGATCCCATATGTCGAGCGACGATGGTTACACGACATCCAGATTATTTTCGGGCGCTCCGGCAGGTAAACAGCCGATCCCCGAAGAAGAAGGAATGGAAATACCGGATCTGTACTCTTTGGGTACAAGGGTAGACTTCCTTCGCAGGGGCTACAGCAGCTTTACAATTTTCCCTGCGCGCCCGATTCCTATCGAAGGTATCACAAAGACCATTTCGATGTGGGTGGCAGGACGTAACTTTAACCACGAATTATACGTGTTAATTCAGGATTTCTACGGCAGAAATTATGAATTCTTCATGGGTAGGCTGAACTTCATGGGTTGGCAAAGATTAACAGCCACTATTCCTCCTCAACCAGCTGACGGACTCAGCGGCGTAGCGCAGCGCAGTTACCATTATCAGGGTAATTTCGGTATTAAGATAATGGGATTCAGAATTGACTGCGATCCGATGGAAGCAAGAGGCAGTTACTACATTTATTTTGACGGCCTTACAGCGCATACAGACCTGTTCTCGGAACACCATCGTGATCCGGACGACATGGTTGATGGCTGGTAAAATCAGAAAGCTGCTGGCTTAACTGCCGGCGGCTTTTTTAATGTCTCATGGTTTTACAAGGAAAAGGAGCCGGCGCGGGAACCGCGCTTGGCAAGCTTTATATCTACAGTGAAAAATATAATGTCCCGGCGGAGAGTGTTATCCGTGCGGATGAATGTCAGTCCCATCTTGACCGTTATAATAAAATAAAAAAAGAAGCGCTTTGCGAACTTGACAAGCTTAAGTCGTCAGTTCAAAAAGCGGATATTGCGAAAGGCGCTATTTTTGACGCGCATAAAGAAATTGTAGAAGACATTATTTTAAACGAAGAAATTCCTGCAAAAATACAGAAAGAATTCTGGTCGGGCGACAGGGCGATTTATCATGTCTACGAAACTGTTTTAAATGCCTTTAAAAAAACACCCGATCCTTTAATCGCCGAACGCGCGGCGGATTTTGACGATGTTCGCGCCCTCCTTCTGCGTCTCTGGAACGGACAAAAAAGCAAAGGACTTTCCGGTTTAAAAGAACCTGTTATTATCGCCGCCGGCGAATTAAAACCTTCAGATACCGCAGGGCTGGACAGAGAAAAGGTTCTTGCGATTTTGACCGAAACAGGGGGAGTGACATCCCACGCCGCGATTATCGCCAAAAGCTACGGTATTCCGGCTGTATTGGGAATTAACGAGCTGTTAAATAATGTAACTCATGGACAGGTTGCCGCGGTTGACGCTGAAAAAGGAACCGTTGTTCTTGACCCTGATACTGAAACCGCGGCGCAGTTCAATAAGAAAAGCGGCGCTTTCCGCCGCGACAAACAGGACGCGGCTTTTTTCATGGAAAGAGAAGGGCGTACATTATGCGGCGTAAAGATCGACATAGGTTTGAATATCGTAAACGCGGGTAATGAAGAGCTGTGCGTCGAACGTTATGTTGATTCAGTCGGGCTCTTTAGAACGGAATTTCTCTTTATGGGTAATACCCTTCCTTCGGAAGAAGAACAATTTTCCTCTTACCGTAAGGTTTTGGAATGTTTCGGTAAAAGGCAGGTGACGCTTCGTACTTTGGACATAGGCGGAGACAAGCAAGTCCCCTGGGCAGGTTTTAAACGCGAAGATAATCCGTTCCTTGGAAACCGCGGAATAAGATTCTGCTTGAGCAATCCTGAAATTTTTAAAACTCAGATTAGAGCGGCGCTGCGCGCGTCGTATTACGGCAATCTTGCGATCATGCTTCCCATGGTCGGCTCGCTGGAAGATATCCGCGCCGCAAAGGCCGTTATCGCGGAAGTAAACGCGCAATTAAAAAAAGAAAAAATACAAACAGGTGCCTTTAAAATCGGTATAATGGTCGAAATCCCAAGCATCGCGCTTATTAGCGGTTTGACAGCCAAAGAAGTTGATTTTGCAAGCATCGGTTCCAACGACTTGTGCCAGTATCTCTGCGCCGCGGACAGAATGAACAGCGACGTACAAAATTATTACCAGCAGTACCATCCCGCGATGTGGAAACTTATAAAAGAAACCGTTACCGCCTTCGCTCAAGAAGTTAAGCCTGTGTCCATCTGCGGTGAACTCGGAAGCGATCCTGCCGCCGTCCCCGCTCTTATCGGGCTTGGGCTTCGCAAACTCAGCATGGGAGCCGCCTCTGTAGCGCCTGTTAAACGCGCGATTGCCGGTTTATCGATTGAAAAAGCTCAAGAGATTGCGCAGAAGGTGTTAGACTTACCCACGGCTGATGAGATAAAGCGGTATTTGATAAGATAACTAACACCATTTGTTTGTTATTTTGAAATATTGGAATAATTTTATAGGTGACTGACACCTTTTTTACTTTATTCAAACATTTTGCAGATTAATAAGAGGTGACTGACACCTTATGTATAAACCCAAGCGTTACCTTTTTTGCCGATTCGCTTTATTACTTTCATTTTATATAGAACATATAACACTTTCTGAGACATATGCCTTTTAATGCCGGTTTCCTTTGAATGGGATGTGACGGTAAACTCTTCCCCTTTTTTAAAAGGGAGAAAACGCATAAAATCGCTCTTTTTGGCAAAAACGACGCTTTCATGGTATATAGACAGTTCTTTATCGAGTTTGCTGATACCTTTGCGCCGCCAGGCTCCTTTGCCGTCTTTGACGCGTTTTTCCGTAATATCAGCAAGGACAACCTCAATTGTTACATTTTTTATCAGCGGTAGTTCAGGAGCGTAGAGCAGAGCGTCGAATAGATTCCAAAGAGAGCCGTGTACGGGGCTTTTTCGCCTGTAGAGGAGTTTACCTTTGGTATCAAACACCTCAATTTTTTTATTAACCGCGATGGGGTGAACAATCCGCACTTTGCCGCGCGAAGCGAATTCTTTCACTTTCTTCCTTAACGGCCCGAAACTCCCTGTTTGCACTTCGATATACTCGCCGTCTCTGCGTATCCCGTCCGCAACGAACTCCCCGACCTCAACCTCGCTTCTGCCGCCAGAACCTGTATACCGGAATTTCAAGGTTTTATGGAGAGAACTTTCATTCTTTGTGCCGATAGACTTTCGAAATCTGGCGGCCTCTGCCAATAATGATTTTACCATTAAATGTATTCTTCTAATTCCTCTGCGCTAAGCAAATCCAAAAAATGATAAGTTTCGCTTACCCCTGTTTTCTCCTCGGTCTTTATAGCCACAACCTTGAAAACAATCATTTTATTGGTGGGTAGAGGCAGACTGAGAACATTGCCGTTCATGTCTACAAGAGTGTTAAAAGGCAGTTTTTTATATATTTCTTGAACGTCGCCTTCGGGGAATACAATGAAAAATTCATTAATTTGCATTACTAATCATAATAAAAACGCCAAATTTGGGCAATTATTGCCTACTACTATATATACGTATAGTGAAAAACGTATTTTTTTTCACTTTTTATAAAAAATATTATGAATAGTGATTGACTGAGAAATAAAAATATGAATAATTGGGGTCTAGTGGGAGAAAGTGGGAAATGGTGCTAAACGGTAAATATAGCGTAATCCTCGATGATAAGCACCGTATCACTCTGCCCGTTGGTCTACGAGGAAAATTAAACGCATCTTCTGTAATTATCTCTAAGGGTGTTACCAGATATTTGAGGCTGTACGCGAGCGCCGAATGGGAAGATAAAATTGCAGGCGTTATTAAAGAAACTACAGATCCTTTTTCTGAAAACGATCTCTTCCTTACAGCTAAGTACATACACACCGCGCAGGACGCTGAAATTGACAGAGCGGGAAGAATTCTTGTCGCGGAACACCTTCTTGAGTACGCGAATATAAGCAAAGAATGTGTTGTTTTAGGTTCGATTGATCATATCCAGATTTGGGATGCAAAAAGCTATCACTCGTTTAGCGATGAAAGCAACGAAGAAAATGCGCGCAAGTTTGCCGCCGCTTCGGAAGATTTAAGCCAGAGAATCAAGAGAAAGAGAGGTATTGTGTAATGACAGATTATGCGCACACACCCGTAATGCTTGATGAAACTCTGACCCTTCTTGGTCCCCGTGAAAAGAACGAATTGATGGTTGACGCGAATACCGGAGAAGGCGGACACAGTTATGCCTTCCTTTCCAATTATTCTGATTTAAAAATTGTCGCTGTAGATGCTGACATCGATATAATTGCTATTGCTAAAAGACGCCTTGAACAGTTTGTAGATCGTGTCCATTTTTACTGCGGATGGTCGCACGATTTTTTTGCGGATTATCCCGCTGAGATTAAAAGGCCGAATTCAATTTTATTCGATTTAGGCATCAGCTCTTACCACTATAAAAATAGCGGTAAGGGCTTTACTTTTGAAAAAGATGAATTTTTAGATATGCGTATTGATTCAACTCAAGGGTTGACCGCAGCGGATTTACTGGCGCGTCTTCCCGAACGGGAGCTCGCTGATCTTCTATATAATAACGCGCAAGAACGTTATTCAAGAAGAATCGCGTCTTCCATTGTTGAATCAAGGCAGAAATCGACGATTACAACTACATCGGCTCTTGCTGATTTAGTTTATAGAGCTGTGCCTGCTTCTTACAGGCACGGACAAATTCACCCTGCGACGAAGACATTCCAGGCGCTTCGTATCGCGGTGAATGGAGAACTGTCACGGCTTCCATCGCTCCTTGAGGCCGCATTTAGGGTACTCGAGCCTGGGGGAAGGCTCGGTGTGATTTCGTTCCATTCATTGGAAGACCGCATTGTTAAAAACTTCTTTCGCGCAATGAACAGGGATTGTACCTGCCCGGAAAATGCGCCTATCTGTAAATGCGCGGGGAGGCGCTCAGTCAATTTGCTTACAAAAAAAGGAGTAACACCTGCAGAAGACGAGATTGAGCGCAACCCTCCATCCAGAAGTGCGAGGCTTCGCGTCGCGGAAAAAATTTTAGACGGAGATGATAATGATTAAAAAGTATTTATTACTTTATGTTTTAGTCTTATCAATTCCTCTTTGCCTGGGACTTTTGGTGTGGCAATCCAACAGATACAAAAATCTTGCCAATGAACTTAAGAGGCTTGAACAAACGCAAGCCGAATGGATCGAAAGCAACAAAAAGCTTATTGCCGGAATCAGCGAATATTCATCTGTGCAAAGGATAGAGAATATCGCGAAAAACGAATTGAATTTGCGTAAAATACCGCCTGAGTATTATCTTCAGGTAAAAATAACGGAGGGAAAGGGGCATGGACACTGACCTTTTGAGTATGGCGGAACTTTCAAGCCTATTGGAAGCGAACTATATTTCATTTGCGCCTAATAAAGGTTTTTCTTCAGTAGCTATTGATTCCCGCGCCGTTAAAGAAGGCGCTCTCTTCTTCGCCCTTGAAGGATCTAAAAGCGACGGACATGAGTTTGTAAAAGCGGCGTTTGCCGCAGGCGCCGGCGGAGCTGTCGTATCATCTTCTAAGATTGAAAGTTTCGATTTGGTAAATCTTGCAAACCGGATGGGTAAAGATCTGATTGCGGTGCCGAATACATTAAAAGGTTTGCAGGATTCGGCGAGGGTTTATCTTGAAAAATTTCCAAAGTTAAAAAAAGCGGGAATTACAGGTTCTTCAGGCAAGACAACTACCAAAGAAATAGCCGCTTCGATTATTTCCTGCGAAAAAAATACAGTGATGAATAAAGGAAATCTGAATTCAGAAACAGGTCTTCCAATCTCCGTTTTTGACGTAAGATCTCATCATGAAGTCGGAATTTTTGAACTTGGTATGAACAGACCGAATGAAATTTCTGAAATCGCGGAAGTTCTTAAACCGAATATCGCTCTTGTTACAAACATCGGCGCAGCCCATATCGAGTATTTCGGCAGTAAGGAAAAAATTGCTAACGAAAAAAAATGTATTTTTAAATATTTAAATAAAGAAGATGTCGCTTTAATTCCCGACAGCGATGAATACGCGGACGATCTGGCGGACGGCGTTGCGGCAAAGATTAAATATTTTGGAGCCGACAGATTTGAAGAATTTGAAGGAGCGCGAAGTCTGGGGTTGGAAGGGACTGAAATTATCTGGGCAGGAGAGAAAATTCGTTTCGCGCTTCCTGGAAAACACAGTCTTGAAGACGCGTTAGCGGCAATAGCGATAGCAAAAGAAATTCCTGTAAGCTCAAACTCGATTGTTAAAGGCCTTGAATCTGTAAAACCGCTCTTTGGCAGGCTTGAAATTCTTAACGGCAGGCGCGCGACTGTTATACGCGATTGTTACAACGCGAATCCTGAATCAACAGCAAGAAGCATAGAATTCTGCGATTCGCTTGAATGGCCGGGAAGAAAAATTTATGTAATCGCCGACATGCTGGAACTTGGAAACAGTTCCGCTCAAGAACATCAAAAAATAGGTTTTATATTGTCGGTGTCCGGGGCAAAAAAGATATTCCTGTTTGGAAAAGAAATTGAAGAGACTGCCGCATATCTTGCAGATAACAGAGATGATTTTTTTTATTCAAAAGATATTTGCTGTCTGTCATCTGCTCTTGACAATTTTATTAAAAAAGGCGATCTTGTTCTGCTTAAAGGTTCGCGCGGCTGCGCTCTGGAAAGATTAACCGACATGCTGACGGGGGGTTGTTGATGTTTGTTGAATTCTTTGATCTTTTATTCAGTTATTTTACTCCGTTTCGCATACTCGGATATTTGACATTTCGTTCAGCCTTCGCGGCACTTACTACGCTTTTAATATGTTTTATTTTTGGCGGAAGAATTATTGAATTTCTTGGAAAGTTAAAAATAGGACAGTCTGTGCGCGAGGACGGACCGCAGACGCATTTAATAAAAACAGGAACGCCGACAATGGGCGGAATATTTATTATTCTTTCCGTTGTAATCGCAATGCTGTTTTGGGGGGATTTGCATAACATAGCAGTCTGGATCACAATGGGCGCTTTTCTGGCTTTTGGCATAATTGGTTTTGCCGATGATTATTTAAAAGTTGTACGCCATAATTCGGCAGGGCTTCCGGCATGGGCGAAACTTGCCGGTCAGTTCACAATCGCGATAACTGTTGTTTTAATAATTTATTTTACAGGCGGCGATAATGTAACCGCTCTTTATATTCCATTCTTTAAAGATCCTGTATTAGATTTAGGTTTTTGGTGGATTCCGTTCGCCGTATTGCTTGTTGTAGGTGAATCAAACGCGGTAAACTTTTCAGACGGTCTTGACGGATTATTGGCAGGGCTTTTAATTCTTGTGTTCATCACTCTTGCGATACTTACATATATAACGGGTCGTGTGGATTATTCTTCCTATCTTGGTATACCCTATATTCCCGAGGCGGGAGAGCTTACGGTGTTCTGTCTTGCGGCGGCTGGCGCCTGCGTCGGTTTCCTGTGGTTTAACGCGCACCCCGCGGAAGTGTTCATGGGAGACGTAGGCAGTTTATCTTTAGGCGGAGTAATTGCAGTAATTTCTTTAATTTTGAAAAAGGAGATTTTGATTCTTGTTATCGGCGGAGTTTTTGTTTTAGAAATCGCTTCAGTAATAATACAAGTANCGTCGTTTAAACTCCGTAAAAAAAGAATTTTTAAAATGGCTCCATTGCACCATCATTACGAATTGATGGGATGGTCGGAAACGAAAACAGTCATTCGTTTTTGGATACTTGGCGGACTTTTCGCGATTATAGCGTTGTCCACTTTAAAAATACAATAGGAAATGCAAATGTATCATTTTGATGTAGAAAAAGCGCAGAAGCAAAATACAGTACACCTCTTTTGCATAAGCGTAATCCTGTTAATGGGATTAGGTCTTGTAACGCTTTATTCCGCATCGTATTCATTTGCGGCAAGATTTTTCATGCATGGAAATTATTTTATTATAAGACAGCTTATCTTCGGCGGCGCGGGAATTGTTTTATTTATTATTTTTTCCAGAATCAGTTTAAGTTTCCTAAGAAAATGCATTCTGCCGCTGTTCTGTATCGCCGCCGCGCTGTGCGCATTAACTCTTGTTCCGGATATCGGCAGAGAACGTTACGGAGCTTCGCGCTGGATAGAAATAGGTTCTTTTTCATATCAGCCTTCAGAAATGGTAAAGTTTGTGCTTCCGTTGTATCTGGCACATCTGCTCGATAAAAAATCGGACAACCTTGATAATTTTAATTCAGGCATTTTGCCGCCGGTTTTAGTAACAGGGCTTTTCTTCGCGCTCATTTATATGCAGAATAATTTTTCTACAGCGGTTTTTATAATGTTTAACGCAATAATAATTTTCTTTCTTGCCGGTATGCGTTACAGATATTTCTTTGCCGCTGTCGCAATGATAGCGCCAATTTCCGCGTTACTTGTATTTACAAAAGAACACAGAGTAAGACGCCTTGTCAGTTTCCTAAGACCCGACTGGGACCCTCTTGGCGCAGGATTTCAGGTTCAAGCGAGCAGGGAAGCGATTATTTCAAGCGGCTTTTGGGGAAAAGGAATAGGGGAAGGGACTCGGAAAGTGGCAAGTATACCTGAAATACACTCGGATTTTATTTTCAGCGCTTATGTCGAAGAAACAGGCTTTATCGGCATACTGCTGATCTTTGCGTTATTCGTAATTTTCGCGATACTTGGTTACAAAGCGGCGCTTGACAGTAAAACTGTTTTTGGAAGATTGCTTGCCGCAGGATTGACTACAATGATCGTGTCACAGGCTCTTTTAAATACGGCTGTAGTGTCAGGAGCCTTACCCGCGACAGGTATACCTCTTCCTTTCTTTTCGGCGGGAGGATCTTCGTTAATTACAACGCTTATTTGTTCGGGACTTATCGCGAATGTCGCAAGAACCGGCGGCGTAACAAGAGGTTACGAGTCAAGCTATAAAGTAATGGAAATGGAGGCGGATTATGAGCGCTGATTATTATTACGCCGCCTCTGATGATATGGCTGTAAAAAAGAAAGCTCCGGGAAAGATCGAAAAAGGGCTTAAAAGACTTTTACTTATAGCGGCGGTTATTTTCGCGGCGGAATTAATATGGCTTTTCGGTGTCAGCCCGTTTATTCCGTTCTCCGCCGTTGAGGTTCACGGTTTTTCAGGTTTAAGCCGCGAACAGATTCTATCAATAGCGGGTATTGACGACAGCTCGTCTTTTATGTCAACTAAAACAGCGGTTATTAAAGAAAAACTTTCAAATAACATCCTTGTTGAATCCGCAGTAGTAATAAAACGTTTCCCGGATAAGCTGTCAATATTTTTAACCGGACGGCAGGCCGCGGCAGTTACGCTGACAACTGTTAATTCAAAACAGGTACCGATGTATATCGACAGGCACGGAGTATTTTTTAAGGTTGGAAAGAGCGGAAGTTTACAGGAAAAACAGGATATTCCGGTTCTTTCGGGAATTGACAATCCCATGCTTAATATGAGGCTTCCCGCTTCTCTTGTTCCGCTTGTATGCAATTTGTCGGAAATCGCGGTTTCTTCGCCTGAATTGTTATCTGCAATTTCTGAAATACGCATAGAAAGAAAAACATGGGACGGATTTGAGCTTGTGCTTTTCCCTGTCCATAAATCCGTCAGGGTAAGGATTGAGAATAATTTAACGGAAGATACTCTGCGTTATATGCTGCTTCTGTTAAATGTATCTGAAGATGATGTTAAAAAAACCCGTGAAGTTGATTTTAGATCCACGATGGGTTCATATAAAATTAAGGAGCAGTCCTGATGAACAGCAGTAATAATATCGTATCATTAGACGTTGGCTCAACATGGGTGCGCGCAATTGTTTGCGAGCGCGATAAAGACGGAAAACTTAATATTTTGGGAGTGGGTATCCGTCCGTCTACAGGTTTAAGAAAAGGCGTTGTGGTAAATATCGAAGCTACCCTGCGTTCGATTGCCGCCGCGATTGAAGATGCGGAATTGAGAAGCGGTTTAGAGGTAACAGATTGCTGGACTGGGATCGGAGGTAATCATATCAACGGGATCAACTCCCGCGGCGTGGTGGGAATAACGGGCAAGAAGAAAGATACAAGAGAGAGAGAAATAGGACAGGATGATATTGAACGTGTTATAGAAGCCGCGCAGGCTGTTGTTATTCCGACAGATAAACAGATACTGGAAGTAATTCCGCAGAATTTTAAAGTAGACGATCAGAAAGGTATCCGTAATCCATTAGACATGATCGGAGTTCGCCTTGAATCAGAAGTGCATATTATCACCTGCACTGTAACAGGCGCGCAGAATTTAATTAAATGCGTGAACCGCGCCGGCTTTCGTGTAAACGAATTAATTCTTCAAACGCTCGCGGCAGGGCGCGCCGCGCTTACGCAGGAAGAAATGGACCTTGGCGTTGTTTTAATCGATCTGGGAGGCGGCACAACGGATGTTCTTGTATATGTGGAAGGCACTCCGTTTTCTACTTATACGATTCCGGCAGGCGGAACGCAGGTTACAGGAGATATTTCCATTTTAAAAAATATCTCTTTTGAAAATGCTGAAAAGATAAAAATTGACGCGGGATGTTGCTGGGAAACAATGCTGGATGTTGATGAAACGGTTATTGTACCGGGCGTGGGCGGAAGGCCGCCGATGTCGATTCCAAGAACGCAGATACTGGCGATTATCAAACCGAGGATGGAAGAAATATTCAAGCTTGTAAAACAGCATCTTGATACTCTTACTCTTCCGCGTCCTTTGGGAGGCGGTGTTGTACTGACGGGCGGCACAGCGCAGCTTGCAGGAGTTGTCGAACTTGCGAATAACGTTCTGAAACTGCCTGCAAGACTCGGCTGTCCTATACCTGTTAAAGGATTGGGCGGACTTGTGGAAGAATACCGTGATCCTTCATTTGCCACAGCCATCGGTCTTGTGCTGGAAGGAGATCGAAGATCGGGTTTAGATCCGGCGGAAAGAGGTTCTGAAATTAGACAGACAGACAAAAAGAGCGTCGCTCTTATCGAAAAATTCAGAACATGGTTAAAAGAAGAATTTTTTTGATCTGATTGACAAAACGTTGTTTTAAAATCAGACAAATCTAATATTCAAAATCGGGGGGGAATGTAAAGATGAATGTTTTAGCGGTATGTGAACACACAACAACCACGGAAAGCGAAGTATCAAGGCCAAAACCGCAGGTACTTCAGTTTAAATCTCAGGAGATGATTTGTCCGTCGTCTCTAAAGGTTATCACGACAAACGAGAACAGCCAGAAAAGACAGCGTAAAGATGTGCCGGCTGTTATCAAGGTGATTTCAGCAGGCGGTGGCGGCGGAAACGCTTTAAACCGCATGATTGAAGCAGATATACAGGGAGTAGAATTTATTGCAGTTAACACAGATATTCAGGATCTTCACAACAAAAGCCGCGCAGAGATTAAAGTGCAAATCGGCGCGGAGGTGACCGGAGGAATGGGAGCCGGAGGCAAACCTGAAAAAGGCGAAAGAGCGGCTCTTGAAGATCAGGTTGCGATTGCCGATGCTTTAAAAGGCGCGGATATGGTTTTTATAACTGCGGGCATGGGAGGCGGAACCGGAACCGGATCAGCTCCCGTTATTGCGAAGATCGCAAGGAATTTAGGCGCTCTGACTGTGGCTGTTGTGACAACTCCTTTTGAATTTGAAGGTCTCTATAAAATGAGAATTGCCAAAGAAGGAATAGAGAAACTGAGAGAAGAAGTTGATACATTAATTGTTATACCAAATGAACATCTGTTTAAAATTGTTGACCACACATTTACGGCATTTATGGCTTACAAGATCGCTGACGAAGTGCTTTGTCAGGGAGTGCAGGGAATTTCTGAACTTATAACCGAAACCGGTTTCCAAAACACCGATTTCGCCGATGTAGAAACGATCATGAAAGGCAAGGGAGACGCTTTAATGGGAGTTGGTTACGGCATCGGAGAAAACCGCGCTCTTGACGCTGTTAAAAAGGCAATAGACAATCCGCTTCTTGAAGATACAAGCATTGAAGGAGCGACAGGAATTCTTATTAATATTTCAGGTCCTGAAGATATTACAATGGTGGAAATTCAAAGCATCGTTAAGTCAATTAAGGAAAAATGCGATCCTGAAGCGCATATTATTCAAGGTCTTCATTTGTCGAACGAAATTGATAACCGTGTGCAGATAACATTGATCGCGACAGGTTTTAAGCAGAATAAATACTTAAACACCAGTCAAACAACTACCATTAAAAATACTGAATCGGATTATATTGATTTTAACGAGTATGTGAAAATGGTGGAAAGAACAAAGAGGCCTGAGTTTCATCCGTATATTCCTCAGCGTGAATACGAAGATACATTGGATGTTCCTTCGGTGATAAGAAATCATAATTATCACATGGAAGAGAAACCTGTTCTTAATGTTACGGAGAAATTTTAACTTGAAGAATAGCGGGCTTTTGGATAGATTTTGCTCACGGCTTATCGCGATTGAGAGACGATCAGTATTAACCAAGGAGTGTTACCGCCTTGAAATAGAGCGGTTCCTTGTGTATCTTGAAGAAAAAAACACTCTTATCGATAAAGCGGACGCCGCGGTTCTGACAGATTATATTGTTAGGCGCAATCAAGAAGACGGAATTGATCCCCGTACTGTTGCCAAAGCAGTTTCCGCTCTTCGTTCATTCTATAGATTTCTGACAGATGAAAAATTCGTAAAAGACAATCCGGCTTTGCTCCTTGAAAGTCCAAAGAGAAGAATGAAGCTTCCTGAAGTCTTGGATAAGAAAACAATTGAGAAGCTTTTGGATCTGATAGACACAACGACTCCTCATGGCTGTCGCGACAGGAGCCTGTTTGAATTAATTTATTCTGCAGGACTTCGTGTTTGCGAGGCTTCCGCTTTAAATCTAAGGGACATTGATATAAAGGGAGGAGTCGCGAAAGTAAGAGGGAAGGGTAATAAGGAAAGGCTTGTACTCTTTGGAGATGAAGCTTGCGCGAGGTTAAAGATTTATCTTGAGGAAGCGCGTCCAAAACTTGCGGGAGCTGTAAACAAGAGTCCCGCCCTCTTTATCGGAAGGAACGGCAAAAGGCTTTCAAGAAAAGGAATTTGGAAAAATTACGCTAAACATGCCATGCTTGCAGGGACTTCATCGCGTGTTCACACATTGCGCCACAGCTTCGCGACGTCTCTTTTGGCTGGCGGGGCTGATTTAAGAACTGTACAGGAACTTTTAGGACATGCGGATCTTTCCACAACACAGATTTACACTCATGTTGACACTGCAATTCTGCGAGAAAATCACAGGCGTTATCTGCCGAGGCTGTCGGGAGAAATGTAGGATAAAAATGAAAAAGTTTAAAGAATTTGTTATGGCTATTCTGATTCTTGGCGCTGTAGGGTGTCTGATTTATTTTATATATCAGAGCACAAGCGCGAGAACCAGCAGGGAATTGGCTAAACGCATGGCGGAACTGAGCCCAAGAGGCGGTCCTCCTGAAACAATTGACGCTCTAAGGCAGGCAATCGCGTTATATGAAGATCAGATAGAAAGAAATGTAAGAGAGGGAGCGCAAACAGGCGTATACTGGAAAATTCTGGCTACAAGGTTAGCTGACAGAAATATGCATAACGACGCGCTGGACGCTTTGGAAAGGGCGATTTATTTTAACACGGAAGACGCGACGCTTTACTACATGACGGGCGTGTCCGCGGCGTCTGTCGCAAAATCAATCGTAGGGTTTTCGTCAAGCGATGAAAAGCAAAGGGATCACTTTTTCAAACTAGCGGAGAAATCTTACCTGCGGGCGCTTGATATTGATATAACTTATACAAGACCGATGTACGGACTTGGCATACTGTATGTTTTTGAACTTGACCGTCCGCAGGATGCGATAGTTCACCTTGAGCGGTACCTTCAGATGCAGACATCCGATGTATCGGCGATGTTTGTGCTTGCAAGGGCTTTTTATGTAACCGAACAGTTCAATAGAGCGATAGATTTATATGATCGAATTATTGACCGTACAAAAGATAAAAGACTCAAGGAAGACGCGTTAATAAATCGTGATGTTATTCAGGGGATGTTGTATGAATAATCGGGGATTGCTTGATCTGACCATATCTCTTTTACCGGGACTCAAGATAACAGACAGGATATATTTATTACAGGTATTTAACAAAGAAGAAGATTTATTTATCCAGTCAAAAAGAGATATCGAGAAGATTCTGGAACATGAAATAAAGGATTTTTGGGATATAAGCGAAGTTTTTGAAAGAGCGGGACTTATCGATACTGTCTGCCGTACAAGATCTATTAAATGGGTGTCGTATACAGACGAGGATTATCCGCCCCTGTTAAGAGAAATTTTCGATCCGCCTTCGGTTATTTATTACAAGGGCGTTCTTCCGAATCCTGAAAAATCTTTATTGGGAATGGTGGGAACAAGAAATCCGAGCCCTGAGGCTTCGGAGCAGGCGTATAAAATTGCGGGTAATCTTTCCAGATTGGGCATTTCTGTAATTTCAGGGCTTGCGCTTGGAATTGACGCAATGTCGCATAGAGGAAACCTTATCGGAGGGGCGCCGGGATACGCGGTTTTAGGTTCAGGTATCGACGAAATATATCCTTCAATGAACAGACCTTTGGCAAAAAGAATTCTTGATTCCGGGGGAGCCGTTATTTCCGAATATACTCCGGGAACGCGTCCCAGCAAGTGGAGCTTTCCTGCGCGTAACAGAATAATCGCAGGGCTTTCTCGCAGCGTGCTGATCGTAGAAGCGCCTAGAAGATCCGGCGCTTTAATAACCGCGGGTTTTACTCTAGATCAGGGAAAGGATTTATGGGTAGCGTCATCTGGAGTGGAAAGAAGTTTAAAATATGATAAAAGCGGCGGTATGAAGCTTGTAGATGACGGAGCTGAAATTATCAATTCGGCTAAAGATGTGCTTGATAAATGGAACATCGGCGATGAGGTACATTTGGAAAGAGAAAATCTTGCATTTGGCGAAAACAAAGGAGAGTTAATTTCCACCATTGCAGGTTTTTTAAGAATTGAATTATAAGGATATGGTATGGCAACTGAAAAAACGGCGAAAAAGAAAACAACGAAAAAGAAATCAGCAAAACAGGAAAAACAAATTCTTGTTATTGTAGAATCTCCGGGAAAAGTTAAAACAATCGAAAAATATCTTGGTCCATCCTACAATGTAAAAGCGTCGATGGGGCATTTGATCGATCTTCCAAAATCAAGAACCGCGATAGACGTGGATCATAATTTTGAGCCTGAGTATATAACCGTGCGCGGAAGAGCTAAAATATTAAAGGAACTTCAAACCGACGCAAAAAAATCCGGTAAAGTTCTTCTTGCATGTGATAATGACCGCGAAGGCGAAGCAATCGCATGGCATTTACGAAACGCGATTGTCGCGAAAACCGACAAAGTGCCGATAGAAAGAATCAGTTTTAACGAAATTACTCCGCAGGCGGTTAACGAGGCTGTTGTTAATCCGCGCGGTATAGACGAAGCGAAAGTTTCCGCACAAAAAGCGCGCCGTGTTTTAGACAGGCTTGTAGGATATAATTTATCGCCGCTCCTGTGGAAGAAAGTAAAGAACGGTCTTTCGGCTGGACGCGTGCAATCGGTAGCTTTACGTCTTATCTGCGAACGCGAAAAAGAAGTAGAAAGTTTTATTCCAGAAGAATATTGGACGCTGGAAGCGGATTTTAAAGCGAAGAAAACAGTCTATACCGCGCAGCTCGTCCTCTGGAACGGCAGTAAACCTGATCTTAAAAATGAAGCCGAAGTAAAAGCCATCATCGAAAAAATTCAAAATAATGAATGTATTGTATCGGATGTCCGCGATACGGATAAAACTATTAGGACGAAAGCGCCGTTTACAACATCACAGCTTCAGCAAACAGCGGCGAACCGTCTTGGTTTCACCTCGCGAAAAACAATGCAGGTTGCGCAGCAGCTCTACGAAGGCGTAAGCCTCGGCGCGTCTCGTGTCGGTCTTATCACTTACATGCGCACAGACAGCGTGCGCATTTCCAACACCGCGCTGGAAGACGTTCGCGCATGGCTTTCAAAAAATTATCCTAACGAACTCCCTGAAAAACCTGTTGAATATACAGTAGGCAAGAACGCGCAGGACGCGCATGAAGCTATAAGACCGACATACACGGAATACACTCCTGATTCAATCAAGGAATTCCTTTCAAAAGATCAACTGCGCCTTTATACAATTATTTGGGAAAGATTTGTTTCAAGCCAGATGAACAACGCGAAGAGCAGAACGGTAAGCGTTGATATTAAAGTAGTTGCCGGAAATGAAGAAGGTATCTTCCGTGTGAGCGGAACCAAACTTTTGGAAAAAGGTTTTTACAAAGTTATAAAACTCCTTTCTTCCAAAGAAGAATCGGGCGGCTCATGCCCGGCTTTAAAAACAGGCGAAAAGGTTAATGTAGAAAAATTCAGAAACGAACAGCATTTTACGCAAGGACCAGCCCGTTTCACAGACGCTTCGATTGTACGCACTCTGGAAGAAAAAGGTATAGGCCGCCCTTCTACATACGCGTCAATTATTTCGGTTCTTTTGGATCGTTATTATGTTACGCGCTCAAATAAACAGCTTGTTCCTACAATTCTTGGCAAATTAATTTTTGATGTGCTTGTAGAACATTTTCCGCTTTATGTAGACTCGGATTTTACTGCGAGTATGGAAACAAAACTGGACGAAGTAGAAGAAAACAAGGTGAGCTGGCCTGAAATGATAAGGGAATTTTGGAATCCTTTTAAGGCAACGGTAGATGACGTCAGTAAGACGATAGAATCCTATAAAGGAACTTTGGATGAACAAACGGATTTTGTCTGTGAAAAATGCGGAAAGCCGCTTCTCAAAAAACTGGGACGTTTCGGGTTCTTCCTTGCATGTTCTGGATTTCCTGAATGCAGGAACACAAGATCAATCCCTCTCGCCAAATGTCCGAAATGCGACGGCGACGTTGTCGCAAGAAAAACAAAGGGAAGGGGAAAAGAATTTTACGGTTGTACAAATTATCCTGATTGTGATTTTATCAGTCACTTTAAACCGATAAAACAGGATTGTCCAAAGTGCGGATTTTTTATGGTGGAAAAATTTGACAAAAAAAACGGAGCCCATAAAGTGTGCATTAACCCGGAATGTGATTACCTTCATGCGGTTGACGAGGAATAGAGGAACAAAATGAGTATTATTCAGGAATATTTACAATACCTTAAGTCAGTAAAAGGCGTTTCTGTAAGAACTGTGGAAGCGTACAATAACGATCTTATGCATTATTCCAATTATTGTGATAATCACGGGATAAATTTAAAAAAAGCCGAGCCTTATGAGACGCAAAAATTTATCGCAGACCTTTCCGCAGAGAACATGGCGGCAACAAGCGTGAACAGATGCCTCTCTTCAATACGTGGGTTCTACAGATGGATGGTTCGATTTAAAAAACGATCAGACAACCCTTGCTCAACATTGCGAAATATTAAAACGCCTGTAAAACTTCCCTCCGTTTTGTGGGAAGATGAAATGGCGGATTTTGCCGCTCTTCCTGAAACAACCGGGATATTATGGCCGGAAAGGGATAAAGCGCTTATTATGGCGATATATTCTGCTGGTTTACGAATATCGGAAGTGGTATCTCTTTCCATGTCGGACATGTCGCAGGATTTGGATGAAGCGAAAATTACCGGAAAAGGCGGGAAGCAGCGCTTTGTATTTTTCTCGGATGAAGCAATAGCCGCCATTATCGAATACCTTCCGCAGAGAGAAGCCAGGTTAAAAATGGCAGGCATTGACGGCAGAAAAAGCGCGCTTTTTATTAACAGAAAAGGCAAGAGCATTTCCGTTCCCGGAGTGCGCTGGATAATTTCACGTTACGCGCAGCAGTCAGGTCTTGGAAAAAGCATACATCCTCATTCGCTGCGCCATAGTTTTGCGACTCATCTTGTTAATTCGGGCTGCGATGTTCGTATTGTGCAGGAAATGCTCGGACATTCAAGCATATCAACCACACAGCGTTATACGCATGTTAATTTGGAAAATCTGAAGAATGTTTACGCGGCATCACACCCGCACAGCAGAGCGATTGGAGGGAAAGCGAAGTGAAAGAAAAAATTAGAAGTACAACTGTAATAGCCGTGCGCAAAGACGGAAAAGTTGCGATGGCAGGCGACGGTCAGGTTACAATGGGAAATACCGTTATGAAAAATAATGCCCGTAAGGTGCGCCGCCTTATGGATGGAAAAGTTCTTTGCGGTTTTGCGGGAGCAACCGCAGATGCGTTTACGCTTTTTGACCGCTTCGAAGTAAAATTAAAAGAATTTTCAGGCGACCTTGCAAGAGCCGCTGTTGAACTTGCGAAAGACTGGCGTATGGATCGAACCCTCAGGCGGCTTGAAGCGCTTTTGCTTGTGGCGGATATATCAAAAACACTTTTAATATCCGGTACAGGAGATGTAATAGAACCTGCGGATAACGCGCTTTCAATCGGCTCGGGAGGAAATTACGCGTATGCGGCAGCGCTTGCGTATCTTGAAGGAAGCAGTTATTCTGCGGCGGAAATAGCGGAGAAGAGCTTAAAAATTGCAGGTAATATCTGCATTTATACAAATATGCAAATAACACTAGAGGAACTATCGTAATGGAAGACAAAAAGCAGATAACAGAAAAAAAAATCGAATATACTCCAAGAGAAATTGTAGCAGAATTGGATAAGTATATTGTCGGTCAGAAGAAAGCGAAAAGAGCGGTCGCGGTCGCGCTTAGAAACCGCATAAGGCGTCTCAAACTCGATCCTGAGATACGCGAAGATATCGCGCCGAAAAATATTCTCATGATTGGTCCTACAGGCGTAGGAAAAACAGAGATCGCGCGCCGCCTTGCCAAGCTTGCAGGATCACCGTTTATAAAAGTTGAGGCGACCAAGTACACAGAAGTCGGATATGTCGGAAGAGATGTGGAATCCATGGTGCGCGATTTAATGGCTGCCGGTTTCCAGATGGTAAAACAGGAAATGCAGGAAGCCGTTATTCAGGAAGCTGAAAGACGCGCTGAAGAAGCTCTTCTTGATCTCCTGCTTCCCACTGCCGGAAAAAAATCAAAGGACAAGAAACCAAAACCTGGTCCTGTTATGCGTCCGATGGGAACTTTTGCGATAAATCCTGAAAATTCAAACTCAAGCATTATAGCGACGACATTACAGTTGGGCTTTCCTGTTTTAAATAAAAACGCTGATGAAGAAAAAGATGACGCGGATACGCAGGAAGCTGTAAATATTCCTGTTGATGATGAATCTTTGAATGAAGAAAAAAACGGCGAAGATGACAAGTTCAAAGCGACCAGGGAAAAATTAAGAGCAATGCTTCATGAAGGAAAACTAAACGACAGAACTGTCGAACTTTTTGTAGGACAGAACCAGTCGTTCCCGTCATTTGAAATGATGGGCGGCAGCATGGAAGACCTGGAAGCAAGTCTTTCCGGGATCGCCGGAATGTTGTCGGGAGGACAAAAGAAAAAGGTTGTTTCGGTTCCGCGCGCCATGGAAATTTTAAAAGCCGAGGAGGCGGAAAAACTTGTTGACCGCGACAAAGTAACGGATGAGGCAAGACAGCGCGTTGAAGAAACAGGCATCATCTTTATAGACGAAATCGATAAAATCGCCGTAAAGGGCGACAGAGGAGGCGGCCCTGACGTTTCGCGCGAAGGCGTTCAGCGCGATATTCTCCCGATTGTGGAAGGCGCGACCGTAAACACAAAATGGGGGCCTGTTAACACCGATCATATCCTCTTTATCGCGGCGGGCGCCTTTAATGTCAGCAAACCGTCGGATCTAATCCCCGAATTGCAGGGGCGTTTCCCCCTTCGAGTGGAACTCGATTCACTTGGCAAAGATGATTTCTTGCGCATCCTGACAGAACCCAAAAACGCGCTTATCAAGCAGTACACCGAACTGCTTGGCACAGAGAATATAAAACTGACTTTTGCCGCCGAGTCGATTGAACACCTTGCCGCTCTTGCCGCCGAGGTTAACTCGAAATTAGAAAATATTGGAGCAAGGCGGCTTCATACCATAATGGAGACCCTTCTTGAAGAATTATCGTTTGAAGCCTCTGATATTGCTCCTGCTGAAATCGACATAACCGTAGATTATGTCAATCAAAAGCTGGCGGATGTGGTAAAAGATCAGGATTTAGGCAGATATATTCTATAAAGAGCTGTTAAAGTGCAATTTGGCAAATGCCGAAATTTGAAGAGGGAGGAAGGTATAAATGAATACTTTTGCAAGAACAGTTGATTTGCTTCACCGCGCGATGGACGTAAGTTCCGTCAGGCGCTCTGTAATAGCAAATAATATGGCTAACGCCGATGTGCCCAACTTTAAACGTTCGGTTGTCAATTTTGAAAGCGAGCTTAAAAAAGCTCTTGAGTCGGAGAACAAAAAGCCTGCTCTGGAATTGACTATGACCCATCCGAATCACTTTCCGAATTACAAGGAAAGGGATTACCGCGATGTGCAGATACGCAGGGTTTTGGACTACACAAGCGCGTATAACAACAACGGAAATAACGTAGACCCGGAACAGGAGTTTATGCTCGCCACGGAAAACCAGATGAGCTACACGCTCTATGCGCAAGCCGCGGCGTTTGAATTCAGCCAGATAAATTCGGTATTAAGAGGATAAGGAAGGAATAAATGGGAATATACAGTTCTATAAATATTGCGGCTACAGGGCTGACAGCCAACAGAATGAGGCTCGATGTAATTGCGGATAACATGGCGAATGTCAATACTACAAGGACGACGGAAGGCGGCGCTTTTAAACGAAGCAGGGTAATCATGCGCCCAGTGTCGGAAGGACCGTTCTGGAGATCGCCTTTCCTGCCTGATTCTCTGGATTCGGGAATTGGAAAGGGAGTGCGCGTTGTTGAAGTTCAAAAAGACCGCTCGACAGAGCCGCGTTTTGTTTACGATCCTACTCATCCAGACGCGATTTTATCAGGTCCGAGAGAGGGTTATGTAGAAATGCCGAATGTTGACGTTGTAACTGAAATGACAGACATGATTTCCGCGTCAAGGTCTTACGAAGCCAACGCGGCAATCATCGAAGGATCAAAAATGATGTTCCAGAGAGCGTTGGATATAGGCGCAAGATAATTTGATTTAAAAGTAATGGGAGGGAATTATGCAGATTTTTAATAACAACGCTTTTGTAACTTCTACAGCGGTAAAAGACTACGCCACGCAGATGAAAATGGCTCACGCAAGGCACATGCTGCCGCCTGACAGCCCGTATTCTGGAAGCGCTGAAAATATTTTAAGGCTTAGAGACACAACAGGAGCCGGAGCTGTTACAAGAGCCGGCGTTTTTGAAGAAGCGATGCTGCAAGCGCTGGATAAGGTATCAGGCGCGCAGATGAACGCGAGCGAAATGCAAAAACAGGCGATTATCAATCCTGATTCGGTTGATATACATGATATTACAATCGCGCAGGCGGAAGCGAGCATGTCGCTTTCAATTACGCGCAACATCCTAAGCAGGCTTGTTCAGGGCTGGAGAGATTTAATTAATACCAGATAAAAATAGATTTTGGGGAGGGGACATGAACGAATTCTTTAAAAAACTTTTCACAAAGGTTGCGGCGTTGTGGGCGAACTGGTCCATGATACAAAGGGCCATTGCCGGCGCGATTATCGTTGTAGTTATTATTGCGATAGTCGCGTTGTTCCGCGTTTCGGCGGCTCCTGTACTGACGCCTGTTTACGACAGGCCGATTACAGACCCTGTAATGCTGGACAGGATCGTACTGCGTCTTAATCAGGAAGATGTTAAAGCTACGGTCACAGCGGACGGTATTGTGCGCGTTGCCGATGAACATACGGCGCGCAAAATGAGGGTAATTCTTATCCGCGAAAATCTTCTACCTTCGGGAATCGATCCGTGGCAGATTTTCGACAAGGAAAGATGGACAATTACCGACATGGAACGCAATATTAATTTCCAGCGCGCGCAGGAGAGGATGATAGCGGATCATGTCAGGGCTATTGAAGGCGTTGACAATGTTGAGTTAAGAGTTGTCTGGCCGAAAAGGGAACTCTTTATCTCCGAACAAAATCCTGTAAGCGCGAGCGTAACGCTTATGCCGTCGCCGGGAAGCGATATTACCCAGAACCGCGCGAAAATTGAAGGCATCCAGAAAATTCTTCAGTTTGCGGTTGAGGGTTTAAAATCTGAAAATATCGCGATAACGGATCATACGGGATTACTGCTCAACGATTTTGAGGGTATGGCGGCCATAGACAGGCAAGGCCTTATCGAACGTGAAAATAAATTTATCAAATCACAGGAAGCCCATTACAGAGGCGTAATACTTTCTTCGATTCAAAAAATATTTTCACCGGATCGCGTAAGGGATCTTAACATAAAAATTGATATGGATATGTCAAAGAAATCGGTTGAAACAAAAGAAAGTTTCCCTGTTACGGTAAAACCAAGAACACCGGGACTCCCATATGACGATTCACAAATAGCTGAATCCATTCTTCTTTCTGAAACAATATCCGAAACAACATGGGAAGGATCGGGATTAAATCCTGAAGGTCCGGCGGGAAGGGAAGGACAAACGCCTCCGGCGTTCAGAGATATGGACAATCTTTACGGAAAGATGACGCAGAAAACAAGGACGCATAACGAGGAGATAAACCAGCGTCAGATTCAAGAAGAAAGAAGTCCGCAGATAGATCGTGTTACAGTTTCCGTTAATATCGACGGCATCTGGAAAAGGAAATTCGATTCAAAAGGAAATCCTATAATGCTGCCTGAAGGAACAATAGACAGGGAATACACTCCCGTCTCCGCCGAAGATTTGGCAAAGGTTCAGGCAATTATCCGCGACGCGATAGGATATAACTCCGCAAGGGGAGATTCTGTTACCGTTCACAACATTAGTTTTGATCGTTCATCGGAATTCAACGCGGAAGACGCTGCTTATTTCCAGGCGAAACGAATGCAGACAACAATAATTATTATCATCGCAGGTTTGACATTAATGCTGTTTGGTTTTATGCTGTTTAGAATGATCTCCCGCGAGATGGAGAGACGTAAAAGGCTTGCGGAAGAAGAAAGAGCTCGCCGCGAACAAATGCTCCGTGAAAGCGCGATGGCGGAAGCGGAACAGGAAGGCGAAGACGTCTCCATTTCGATGGAAGAACGTTCAAGAATGCAGTTGATGGAAAGCGCCATCAACCTGGCGAAGGAGCATCCTGAAGATGCCGCCCAGCTCATCAGAACATGGCTATTGGAGGAATAAATGGCAAAATCATTAACGCCGGGAGCCACAGCAGGCGGCTCAAAGAAAAAGGGCGTAAAAGAATATACAGGGCGCCAGAAGGCAGCCATATTTTTAGTAACAATCGGCTCTGAAATTTCTTCTGAAATTTTCAAGTATCTGCGCGAAGACGAGATTGAAACTCTCACATTTGAAATAGCGCGTTTGGAAACAATCGACTCCGAGCAAAAAGACGCCATCCTCCAGGAATTCCAGGAACTGATGATGGCGAACCAGTTTATATCAACAGGCGGTATCGACTACGCGAGAGAGCTTTTGGAAAAATCTTTGGGAAGCCAGAAGGCAATCGACATTATCAATCGTTTAACATCTAGCCTTCAGGTTCGTCCTTTCGACTTTATCAGAAGAACAGACCCGGCGCACCTTTTAAACTTTATCCAGCAGGAGCATCCGCAGACAATCGCGCTTATTCTCGCGTATCTGGAGCCGAACAAAGCTTCAATCATTCTGCAGAATCTTCCGCACGAAGTGCAGAGCGATGTCGCGCGCCGTATCGCCACAATGGACAGAACTTCGCCTGAAGTTCTCCGCGAAGTTGAGCGCGTTCTTGAAAAGAAACTGTCGTCGCTGTCAAGCGAAGACTACACGGCAGCCGGCGGCGTTGAAAGCATCGTAGAAATTCTCAACCTTGTTGACCGCGCCTCTGAAAAGCAGATTATCGAAGCTTTGGAAGACGAAGATCCGGAACTTGCAGAAGAGATCAAGAAGAGGATGTTCGTATTCGAAGACATCGTTATGCTTGACGACCGCGCCATTCAAAAGGTTATGCGCGAAGTCGATTCGCAGGAATTGGCGAAAGCGCTCAAGTCTGTTGACAACGAAGTTCAGGATAAGATATTTAAGAACATGTCAAAGCGCGCGGCGAGCATGTTAAAAGAAGACATGGAATACATGGGACCTGTACGCTTAAAAGACGTAGAAGAAGCGCAGCAAAAAATCGTTTCGATTATCAGACATCTTGAAGACACCGGCGAAATTGTTGTTGCCCGCGCAGGTGAAGACGAGTTAGTTGTTTAATGATTGGAATACAGGAACCGCGGATTAGCGCGGATTTTACGGATTAGCTCGAATTAGGAGAAGAGCGTTAAAAGAAATCCGTGTAATCTGTGTTATCTGCGGTTTGCGGTAACAATGTTTAATTTTTAAAGAGGGTACTATGTTAAAAGCTGTATTCAGACCTGGTGAATTGTCAACTATAAAAGAAAAAGTGCTTATTGATTCACCGACTTCTTTCTCGGAGCTTGCGCATTACGCGCCTGTTGAGGAACTTGAAGAAGATCTTGGCAGTGTTGAAGAGTACACAGGTCCTACTGCCGACGATCTCAGACGTGAAGCTGAAATGTTCAAGTCTCAATGGGAAGAAGAAAAAGAAAGAATGGTTTCAAACGCAAAATCGGAAGCCGAAAACATTATTCAGGAAGCGCAGAAAGCGGCTTTTGCCGAAGTTAAACGGCAGACAGATGAAGCCCAAGTGTTAAAGCAGGAAGCCGTCGAAGAAGCTGAACGAATTATCGCGCAGGCTCAAACCAAGGTAAGAGAACTTGAAGCGGAAATCAGACAGACTTTGGAAGGCGAGAGGAAGGACGCAAGAGAGCAGGGAAAAACAGAAGGAAAGGAAGAAGGCTACGCCGACGGAAAGAGCGAAGTTGACAGATTAATTCAAAGAACACAGGTTGTGCTTGAACGCGCGCAGGATAAGAGAGCGGACATATTAAAAGAAACAGAAAAAGAAATAGTAAATCTTGTGCTGTTGATTGCGCGTAAGGTGATAAAAGTAATTTCTGAAAACCAGCGGAACATAATTATCGCCAATGTTATTGAAGCTCTGCGAAAGGTTAAAGCAAAAGGAAATATTTTAATAAAAGTTAACCTCGCGGACCTTCAGCTTGCGACAGAACATAAACAGAATTTTATCAACATGATGGAAGGAGTCCAGTCGATAAATATCGTGGAAGACAGTTCTGTGGACAAGGGCGGCTGTATTATCGAAACCGATTTCGGCGAGATTGACGCGCGTATCGCAAGCCAGCTTGCTGAACTTGAAAATAGAATTTTGGAAATATCTCCGATTAATCCGAATGAAAAGGGAAATACACCTGTTCCTGTAATCAGAACAGCGAGCATTAACAATGAACTTGCGGCTTCAAACGCGATAATGGACGCTCTGAACTCTTCGGATAAATATGATTCTGGAAATAATTCCAATCCGCTTATTCCGCCTGCCGGTGAAGGCGGATCAGGTTCAGAATCTGACGCGCAGCCTGAAGAAGAACTTTCCGCCGGAGCAAGCGCAGCCCTTACAGCGTCAGCCGCGCTAGCCGCTCTTGCGACAATGGCGACAAAGGGTAAAAGGCAAGTTGATAAACAGATAACAGGTAAACTGGATGAATTGACAAGAAGAAAGACAGATTAAAACAACCATTGAAGAGGGAGGGCTTCATGGATACATGTGTATTAGAAACATCTATATTTGAAAAATATCTTAACACCGCGGAAAAAACCGATCCGATAAAATGCGTCGGTAAAGTAACAAAAGTTAAAGGTTTATTGATAGAAAGCCACGGGCCTTTGGCGATTATCGGCGAGATATGCAGAATAATTGCTCCCAAAGGAAGGGGAAATATTCGCGCCGAAGTTGTCGGACTAAGAGGTGAGACAGTCCAGCTAATGGCTTATGAAGAGACGGACGGTATTGAAATAGGCGACAGGGTTATCGGTTCAGGTACGCGCCTTGAAGTGCCGGTTTCCTATAATCTTTTAGGGCGGGTTCTTGACGCGTTCGGAAGCCCGATAGATGACAAGGGAAGCGTCGCCTCTTCGCTTATGTATCCCGCTCTTGCAAATTCGCCGAACCCTTTAAAGAGGCGGCGTGTAACAGAGCGCATAACAACAGGCGTTCGCGCTATTGACGGGCTTCTTGCGGTAGGCAAGGGACAGCGCCTCGGCATTTTTTCCGGTTCCGGTGTAGGTAAATCCACCCTTCTTGGCATGATTGCGCGTAATACAAGCGCGGATGTGAATGTTGTAGCTCTTATAGGAGAGCGCGGGCGGGAAGTAAACGATTTTATAGAAAAAGACCTTGGTCCTGAAGGGCTTTCGCGCAGCGTGCTTGTTGTAACTCCTTCCAATTCATCGCCTCTTGCGCGTCTTCGCGGCGCTTATGTGGCGACTGCCATTGCGGAATTTTTCCGCGATGATGGAAAAGATGTAATGCTGTTGTTTGATTCAATCACGCGTTTTGCCCGCGCGATGAGGGAGATTGGGCTTGCGACAGGCGAGCCGCCCGCGCAAAGGGGATATCCGCCGAGCATGTTTGATCAGATGCCGAAACTTTTGGAAAGATCGGGCACCTCTGATAAAGGAAGCATAACAGGTTTTTATACAATACTTGTAGACGGGGACGATATGGACGAGCCTGTCGCTGATACCGCGCGCGGCATATTGGACGGCCACATTGTTTTATCAAGAGATCTTGCACATGCAAACCATTATCCGCCGATTGACGTGCTTGCAAGCATTTCACGTCTTGCGCCCGTTGTTTCAGGACCTGCCACAAAAGAAGCTGCTGGAATTATCCGCAGAAATATGGCGTCTTATGCGAAAATAGAAGACCTTCATAAAGTAGGGGCGTATCACATAGGCTCTGATCCAAAAACAGATAAAGCTATCGCGATGCATGATTCAATCGAAGATTATCTTATTCAGGGAGTAGATGAACCTTCATCGCTTGAAGATACTCTTGAAGGTCTATCAGCGATAACAGGCGTAAGTATTCCGGTGGAAGAAATGATAGATAATAACGCAAAGCTTGTTTACGCGGGTAAATCCGTTATTAAGGAGAAGCAGCAGCCTGAACTGCCTCAAAGAACTTCCGCTGACAGCAATAAAATGGAGCTTAACAGCATAGCGGCGCTTTTTTCGTCAATGACGCAGATGAACGCCTCGGGCGGTGATTTATAATGAAAAAATTCAAATTTAATCTTGAAAAAATTCTTCAGATTAGAAAGTTTAAAGAAGAAGAGACTAAACTGGCGCTTGGACAGGCGATAAGCGCTCTTAATAAGATAGAAAATGAAATTAAAGTAACCGCGTTAATGAAGAACAATGCGGTAAGAGAGCGCTATAGAGACCCGCAGGCAACTCAGTCATGGGAAGTATATATCCTTCGTCTGGAACAGGAAGCGCAAAGAATGTTGGAACAAGCGGCGCAGGCGCAATTAGTTGTCGAAGAAAAAAGAGCGATCTATCTTGATGCCTTGAAAGATTATAAAGCGATGGAAAAATTAAAAGAAAATGAACAGAAAGCATACAGAAAAGAAATGCTTGATACACAGATGGACGAGGTAGATGAACTTACAGCGACAGGACAGATAATTCTGCATTAAAATATTAGATTAAAAACTAATATTTCTTATAATAATAACAATAAAATATCGCAGTATATATCCGTACCGGTTCACGCGGTTCGCACTGGATATCTTATATAAATTCCTATATTAAACTATAATATATACATGAAGAAGTTAATTATTATATTGCTAACCTTATTGGTGTTTTCCTGCGCGACAATTTCCGGTAATTTTGAAGGAGTCGGCAGGGGAAGCGATTTGGTTCCGCTTAACAGCCGCGCATTATCAGGTTTCCTTCCAAACGGTTTAAAGTATTTTATTTTGGAAAATTCGCTTCCGCAGAACCGCGCGCATCTTGCGCTTATTGTGGATGCGGGTTCGGTTCTTGAAGAAGATAACCAAAGAGGTTTTGCGCATTTTACGGAACATTTAGCGTTTAACGATACCGCAAGGTTCCCGTCGCTTGAATTAATTGAATATTTACGATCAATGGGAATGCGTTTTGGCGCGGACGCGAACGCATACACATCTTATAACGAAACTGTATATCATTTTGATATTCCTGTAGAAAATGTAAACGGTATAAAACGAATACCGGATAGAGCTCTCGCGATTCTTGACGACTGGACTTACGCCGTAAGTTTTAAAGAAGAAGACGTTAAGAACGAAAGCAGAGTTATTCTTGAGGAAATGCGCTCCAGATTAGGCGCAATGGACAGGGTGCGAAAAATCACCCTTCCGGTTTTATTTAAGGGAAGCGCGTTTGCGGATCGACAGCCAATCGGGCTTGAGCATATAATAGAAAACGCAACTTCAGAGCAGCTAAGGGCTTTTTATGATCGATGGTATGCAAGCTATAATATGGCGCTTGTTTTTGTCGGTGATTTTGACGGAAAGGCGCTTGAAGCTGAGCTTGCCGGTCATTTTAACATGCCGGAAAGTAAACAGAACCTTAAATCAGCGCGCCATGAACTTCCACCGCCCAAAAACGGTAATTTTCATGTTGAAATAATAACAGACGAAGAGTTAACTTCCTCAAGTTTTATGA
Source organism: Treponema sp. (assembly GCA_009788065.1). Taxonomy (GTDB): domain Bacteria; phylum Spirochaetota; class Spirochaetia; order Treponematales; family Breznakiellaceae; genus WQXQ01. The sequence continues at coordinate 68,939 of WQSF01000001.1, read as the reverse complement.
TTTATTACAAGCAGAAGAAGAGTAAACGGCGCGGTACGATAGAATATTACCGTGAATCCGTTATCAATTATTTAATCGATACAATGCTTTCAATGCGTTTTGAAGAAACACAGTTGGATCCAAATTCATCGGCAAGCAGTTCATGGGGAAGCATTTGGAGATGGTCAGAAAATTCAAGTTTTTATGCAATGGGTACGTCTCCCAAACAGGGAAAAATTGAAGACGCTTTAAAAGAATTATTATTTGAGAAAGAAGCGGTACGCAGGTTCGGTTTTACAGAAAGCGAACTTGACAGAGCAAAATTGACGCTTGTGTCGTATCTGGAAAAAATGCTTTCAGAAAAAGACAGAACAGAATCCCGAACATTTATCAGAGGTTTTACAAACCATTTCCTGTACGGCGAAGATATGTCTGATATCGAATGGGAAGTAAACGCTGTTAATGCTATGATAGACGGAATCGGTTTAAAGGAAATCGCGAAAAAAACACGAAGTTATTTTTCATATAACGATATAAATGTTTTTTTAATCGCTCCTCAGGTTGAAGAGGATATTCTGCCGTCCGCGCAGAGGATAAAGGAAATTTTTAATGAAACTGCCAAAGCGAAAATTACCAGGAGGCAGGAGACAGCGGTTTCAGGCGATTTGATGGAAAAAATTCCCGAAGCGGGAGAAATCGTATTGGAAAGTACAGACGCTCCGACAGGAGCTAATATTATAACGTTATCGAACGGAGCAAAAGTAATTCTTAAGAAAACGGAAAACAGAAATAACGAGATTATTTTATACGCAATCGCAAACGGCGGTAGTACGAACACGCCAGAAAATACATTCGTCTCGGTTGACCTGTTATCTGAAATGTTAAATATTTCAGGACTCGGTCCGTATTCCAAAACGGAGCTTGTAAATAAACTGGCTGGAAAGCAGGCAAAATTTTCATTCTGGCTGTCAAATTATTATCGCGGCTTTCAGGGCTCTTGCACAACACAGGATAAAAAGACGCTTTTTGAAATGATTCACCTTTTCTTTTCGATGCCGAGATTAGACGAAAGAGCGGTGAGGGCTATGATAGATCAATATAAAACAAACCTTGCGCATGAAGAGCAGGATCCGCAGAATGTTTTTTCCAATGAATTAGTTAAAATTATAAATGATAACAACCCGTTCTTTAAACCGCTTGAATTACAAGACATGGATAAGGTTTCGACAAAGCAGGCGGAAGAATTTTTAAAACTGTGTATTAATCCTTCTGATTATACTTTTGTGTTTACCGGGAATTTTGATTTAGATGAAATAAAAGAATTATCCGCGGTTTACATAGCTTCATTAACGTCTGAAAATAAATCAATGAACAGTTGGAAAAACCCAGGAATAAACCGTCCGTCAGAAATTAAAAGAACTATTTTTAAAGGGAAGGACGAAAGATGCATAGTCTATCTTGGCTGGTTTACGCAAGGGCCTTCGGCTTTCAGCGAACAAAGAAATCAGGTATCCGCCGTTTTGTCAGAATACCTTGATATAGTTTTAACAGATGAAATCCGCGAGAAACTTGGAGGCGTATATTCAATCTCAGCAGGCGCTTCAGTATCTGTAATTCCCGCAGGCGAGGCAAGATTAAATATTTACTTTGTATGCGATCCATCGCGCTCGGAAGAACTTTTAAAAGCTGTTAAGGATACGATCTCTGATATTTTTACAAAACCCTTAAATACAGCCACATTTAACAAATCAAAAGAAGCGCTTTTAATGGAGCACGAAAAATCGGTTCAAACAAATATGCATATAGCGCAAAGTTACGCAAACTCATCTGTGCTTTACAACACGCCTCTTAACAGACTAAACCTTAGGCCAAATGCCATAAGGGCTGTTACAGCTCAGGATATTCAGGCTTTATGCCGTCAAATCCTTGCAAAAGGACCGGTAGAAGTAAAATTAATGCCTGAGAGCAGGTGATTTAAAATGCGGCAGTTGTACTTTATTACTGCCTTGAAAAATTGCAGTATTTAAAGTAAACTGCCAAAACATGGCAAATTTCGTTCATCTCCACGTACATTCAGATTACTCTCTTGCAGACGGCGCGGTTTCAATAAAATCTCTTGTAGAACGCGCCGGAGAGCTTGAGATGGGAAGCATCGCTCTGACAGATCACGGTAATTTGTTCGGCGCGATGGAATTTATCGAAATTTGCAAAAAAAACGATAAAAAAGTAAAACCAATTATCGGCTGTGAAGTATATGTATCGCCTGGTTTATGCACCGAAAAAAAAGGCGCGGAACACGAAAATAAATACTACCACATGGTTTTGCTGGCTCAGACAAGAGAAGGGTATTTTAACCTTGTTAAAATTTGCTCATATGCCTATACCGAAGGTTTTTATTACAGGCCGCGTATTGATAATGAAATTTTAAAAAAATATCATAAAGGACTTATCGCGCTTTCTGCATGCGCGTCAGGCGAGATACCGCGTCTTATTCAGGCGGGAAAACTTGAGGAAGCGGAAAAGCGAGCGCTTTTTTACCGCGACTTATTCGGTTTTGATGATGAAGGAAAAAATGAGCCTTGTTTTTATCTTGAGATTCAGGATCACGGAATTCCGTCGGGGGGATTGCGCGGAACCGATTTATCGCAGAAAGATATTAACATAGCTGTAGCCGGTATTTCTAAAAAAACGGGCATTCCTCTTGTAGCGACAAATGACGTTCATTATTTAAATCAGGATGACAGTATTGCGCATGATATATTGCTTTGTATCGGAACCGCGAAACTTCGAACAGATGAAAACCGCAAAAGATACCACGGAGATCAATTTTATTTAAAATCAGGCGATGAAATGTCCGCTCTTTTCAACGAATATCCTCAGGCGGTTGAAAATACTGTCCGTATAGCGGATCGCTGTAATGCGGATATTCCCGATATTAATATAAAAGAACTTCCAAAATATCTTCCTGAAGTCGGAATCCCGGAAGGTTTTGATGACGCGGACAGTTATTTGCGCCATCTTGCAAAAAACGGACTTGAACAGCGTTACGCAAAAGAAAAAGTGGAAAATGGAAATGAATGGGAAAATATAAAAAAAAGATGCGAAGAAGAGCTTAATATTATTATCGATATGGGTTTTACAGGATATTTTTTAATAGTGGAAGATTTTATAAGATATGCCAAAAACAAAGATATTCCTGTCGGGCCCGGACGCGGCTCCGGCGTCGGTTCAATCGTGGCTTATTCTCTTCGCATAACAGATGTTGAACCTTTAAAATATAACCTTCTTTTTGAACGGTTTTTGCATAACGAACGCGTTTCTATGCCTGATTTTGATATTGATTTTGCCAATTTCGGAAGAGATGATGTGCGCAATTATGTTACGGAGAAATACGGAAAAGACAAAGTAGGAAAAATAATAACATTTTCAACATTGGGAACAAAACAAGTTATAAAAGATGTTGCGCGTGTGCTTAATATTTCGCTTGATAGAGCAAATATGATACTTAAATTGATCCCTGAACCGAAAGGACAGGAAAAACTTACGTTAAAATACGCTTTTGAAAACGAATCAAAATTGAGGGAGTTGGAAAATGAATCCGCTTATGCCGAAATGTTTCAGATCGCGCGTAAACTGGAAGGATTAAAACGCAATTCTTCTATTCACGCCGCGGGCATTGTAATCGGAAAATATCCTTTAATAGAACTTGTTCCTCTTTATCAGGAACGCGATGACGCGAAAACAGGAAAGCCGGGAGCAATCGCCACTCAGTTCAGTATGAATTATCTTGAACAATGCGGTCTTGTTAAAATGGACTTTCTTGGTTTAATAACTCTTGATGTAATAAGACACACAGAAGAATTGATTCATCTTCAGGGCGGAAAATACGCGAATTTTTTTGTTAAAGATATGCCTGAAAACGATAAAAAAGCGTACAAAATGCTGGGCGAAGGAAGAAGTTACGGTATATTCCAGTTTGAATCTGACGGAATGCAGGGAATTTTAAAGAGAACAAAACCCAATTCAATCGCCGATTTATCTGCGTTAAACGCAATGTACCGCCCCGGCCCTATGGATAATATCGATCGTTTTGTTGAATCAAAAAACGGGAGACAGCCTATTACGTATCCTGATCCGTCTCTTGAAAATATTTTAAAGGAAACTTACGGAGTTATTGTTTATCAGGAACAGGTAATGGAAGTGGCAAAGATCATTGCAGGTTACAGCATGGGAAAGGCTGACCTTTTACGCAGGGCAATGGGAAAAAAGAAAAGAAAGATTATCGACGAAGAAAAAATACCGTTTTTAGAAGGAGCCGCAAAACAGGGGTACTCCAGGGAAAAAGCGGATGAAATTTATGAAATACTTGTTCCATTTGCGGATTATGGTTTTAATAAGAGCCATGCTGTCGCATATTCAGTTTTGGCGTATCAAACTGCGTATCTCAAAGCAAATTTTCCGGCTGAATTTATGGCGGCTAACCTTACGAATGACATTTACTCAACCGATAAGGACAGGCTTTCAAAATGTATCGATGAAACAAGAAGGATGGGGTTGACAGTTGAGCCGCCTAATATTAATCATTCGAATAAAGTATTCACAGTTGTTAACGGAAAAATAATTTACGGATTTCTTGGAATTAAAGGCGTCGGAGAATCGCCTTGCGACGAAATTGTTAAAAAAAGGCAAGACAGCCCATATAAAAGTTTTATGGATTTTTTGGAAAGGGTAAACATTAAAGCCGTCGGAAAGAAAGTTATAGAACTTTTAATACAAACCGGAGCGTTTGACGATTTTGGAGTATCGCGCGAAACTCTCGAAGGTAACCTTGAAAAAACGGTTGAATACGCTCTTAAAAAGAAAGAAGACGAACAATTGGGGCAGTCAGGGCTTTTTGATGATATTTCGAAAGAGGATATGCCCGAATTTAAATTCGAGGAATTTCCTCCAAAGAGCCGTTCCGACAGGCTTAATTTGGAAAAACAGCTTATAGGTTTTTATTTTTCCGGCCACCCGATGGACGAGTACAAAAAAATTTGGCAGGAAGCCGTTACTGTAAATCTTGGAAAAAGAGAAACATGGAAAACCGGTAATTACATACTGGTTGGTATTATAAAAGATGTTAAAACAATCATTACCAGCAAGGGCGGTAAAATGGCTTTTGCCTCGCTTTCCGATTTTAACGGCGAAATTGAAGTAACATTTTTTTCTGATCCGTGGGAAAGATGCCAGCATCATATCAACGAAGATAGGGTGGTAATTTTAAAAGGAAAAATTGATTATCAGAGAGATAAAGATAAATACAGTTTTTTGGCGGACAGTGTTATAAGCAGGCAGGAAGCGGGCGGCGCAGTTAACGAAATAAAGGATTTGGAAGAAAAAAATAAAATCCACAGAAATACATGGCTTTATATGGCGGATTTAAAAAGTTCTTTTTTAAATCAGGTTAACAGCGGAAATTATACCGTTATTGGATATTTAACTAGTTTGCGTGAAATAAAAGATAAAAATCAGAATGATATGGCATTTGGCGCTCTAAAGGATTTTGAAGGAGAGATCGATCTTCTCTTTTTCTCAAAGGTGTATGCCGAATACCGCCATTTATTAAAAGTTGATGAAATATACGCGTTTAAAGGAAAATGGGATCCCGATGATAAAAACAGAGACGGTAAATGCAGTTTTAAAGTTACGAGTATGGCGGATTTTCCAATGCTGACTAAAAGCGCGGCAAAGAAAGCCGCTTCTAAAGAAAAAGCTGCTGAGCCCGATCTCGTAAAAACCGTTGAATATAAGCCTGATGAAGTGCATATCAGGTTAAATAGCGGCGCTTCTGAAAATAACGAGGAACTGACAGAATTGAGGGACTATCTTGCTGATAATTCAGGGCGAAACGCTATTTTTATACACATTCCGCTTAAAGAAGAGGAAAAAATTATACGCGCAATGTCAGGACTTGATATTGGCGTAAATGATGATATTATTGAGGGATTAAGAAAATGTAAAAGCGTTGCGGAAGTATGGAGGGCATAATGAAGTTTATTTTTGGATTACTTGCAGGAGCTGTTTCAATTTACAGCATTTTAATATTTATCAGGATAATTATTACATGGTTCAGCAATTCTGTCCGGGGAAAACCGGTCGATTTATTATGCAAGATAACAGATCCGTACCTTAACTGGTGGAGAAATAAACTAAATCTCAGAATCGGTTTTCTTGATCTTTCCATAATTTTCGCGATTGTGTTTGTTTCTTTTGTTCAAAAAATATTATACACACTCTCTCTTTCGCAAAAAATAACGCTTAGCGCGGTTTTAGTTGAAATTTTAATGTCTTTATGGTCGATATTTTCATTTATTATCATTTTCTTTATTGTAATTTTAATACTTCGGCTTTTCGCGTATTTAACCAACCAGAATATATACAGCCGTTTTTGGTCGGCTATTGATTCAATGTCACAGCCTCTCAGGTACAAAATGAAAAATTTGTTTTTCTCAAGAAGGCCTGTGAGTTATTTAAAAGGAATTATTTTTTCGACTTTAATTTTAATAGCAGGGTTTATTGCGGGAAGATTTATAGTAATACTTCTCGCAGGTTTAATTTATAAATTGCCTATATAATGATTCTTCGCGCTATTCAGGCTTCACTAAATTCTGTTCACGGGATTGGAAGTTCTGCAGTAAATAAACTTTCAAAATTGGGAATTCATACTGTATCCGATTTACTCCTTCATTATCCGCGTGATTGGGAAGATCGCGCGAAAATAATACCTTTAAGCATGTATAATCACGGAAAAATCTGCTCTGTTGTTAATGTTTTTGCGCGTGAATGGATTGGTTACGGAAGAATGAAAACATTAAAAATATATGTTAAAGACGATAGCGCTCAGGCGGCGTTATTGTGTTTTAACCGTCCGTGGATGGATAAGCAAATTGTTACAGGGCAAAATTATATTGTCTTTGGTAAATTCTTTTATAAGTATGGTGAATTACAGTCAAGTTCATTCGAAATTGATCCTGTTTCTTCAAAAGAAATGTATTTTGGCGGTATATTGCCAGTCTATCCGTTGACAGCGGGGCTTACTCAGACGATGATGCGCCGATTTACTGAAAACGCGCTTAATAAATACAAAGATAATATTGATAATGAACTTCCTTCTTATATTGTACAAAGGGATGGATTGCTGTCAAAAATTAATGCGTTATACGAAATACATTTTCCTTCATCTGCAGATTCTCTGGAGAGAGCGAAAAAGACTTTAATATACGAAGAGTTGTTTTTTTTAGAAGTGATGATCGCCAAAAGATCGATTGAAAGAAAAAAAAGAAAAATAAATAAATTAAAAACTTTCAATAAAGATGAAATAAATTTATCGGCTCTTCAGAAACGCTTAATTGAAAGACTGCAGTTTGAATTGACAAAAGGACAAATAGAAGCAATTACAGAAATTAACTATGATATGGAGCAGGAAATACCGATGGCGCGTCTTTTACAGGGTGATGTCGGTTCAGGAAAAACACTGGTTTCTTTTTTAGCCGCTCTTAGAGCTGTTGAATCGGGAGGACAGGCGGCAATCATGGCTCCGACAGAATTGCTTGCGCGCCAGCACGCCGAAAACGCCGCACGTATTCTGGAGCCGTTAGGATTAAGTATCGCTTTTCTTACCGGTAATATAAAAACTGCCGGACGAAAAGAACTTATAAAAAATCTTTCCGGCGGAACAATTGATATAGTAGTAGGAACCCACGCACTTTTTTCAAAGGATGTAAAATATAAAAACCTTAAACTAGCCGTGATAGACGAACAGCATCGTTTTGGAGTAACACAGCGTTCTTTAATTATGCAAAAAGGAGAAGATGCAGGTCTTTTAATGATGAGCGCGACTCCAATTCCGCGTACATTGGCTTTAACTGTTTTCGGCGATATGGATGTGTCAGTTATAAAAGATATGCCTCCGGGAAGGAAAACGGTTAAAACGCATCTGGCGAAAGAATCAAACGAAAAAAAAGTTTATGATTTTATTAAAAAGGAACTTGAACAGGGAAGGCAGGCGTATTTTGTCTATCCTTTAATCGAAGGCGGAGACGAGATAAAAGACGCGGTTTCAATGGCGCAAAGGTTATCTGAAAAGATTTTTCCAAAATATAAAACATCGCTTATTCATTCTAAATTGCCGGAAGAAGAAAAAAAAGCTGTTATGGATGAATTCCGCGAAGGAAAGATTCATATACTTGCGGCGACAAGCGTTGTAGAAGTCGGCGTAGACGTTCCAAACGCAACCTGTATGGTAATAGAGCATGCTGAACGTTTTGGATTGTCAGCTCTGCACCAGTTACGAGGACGTGTGGGGAGAGGAAGCGAGCAATCGTATTGTTTTCTTCTCTTTTCTGACGAACTTACAGATGAAGGGAAGGCAAGGCTTAAAGTAATGCTTGAAAATTCAGACGGCTTTGTAATTGCGGAAGAAGATTTAAGAATGCGCGGCCCGGGTCAAATTACCGGTACCGAACAATCAGGATACTTCGTTCTGGGAATCGCGGATCCCATCCGGGACATAGAAATACTTGAACGCGCGAAAAATGATGTTTTTGCGCTAATAGAAAATGAAGAACTGGAAAAATATTTAAAAACTTAACCAAATATATTTTTGAGCCTTTTCATGAATACTTCTTCCTGTTCGGCAGTTGGAGGTAAATCAACTTCTCTTTCGTGGATTTTTATAAGTTCCTGCTGGATTTCATCCAAAAAAGGAGAAGGAGTACATTCTTTTGTGTTTTGAAGATGACGGCGTTTCTGACAGCTTGTAATAAATAACTTTTCTCTGGCTCTTGTTATCGCGACATAGAAAAGGCGGCGCTCTTCTTCTATACTGCCGCCTTTATCATCTGCGTCATTATCGCTCATGCTTTTTTCATGAGGAATTAATCCTTGCTCGGCGCCTGCTATAAAAACTACAGGAAATTCCAAACCTTTAGCGGCATGTATCGTCATAAGATTTACTTTTCCCTCGTTGTTATCTTCGCCGTTATCGCGTGTAATAAGACTGATTCGGTTAAGCCACGGGTATAATCCGGCATCAAGATTGTCAGGGTCTGATTCCCAATTTTCAATCATTCTTATAAAATATTCAATATTGTTAAATTTCCATCTCGCTTTCTTTTCATCTTTGCTGTGTTCAAGAACAAGATAGCTCCAGTAATCAATATCGCTGACAAGAGCGCGGACGCAATTTGAAAGACGCCATGGAGCGCCAGGCTCTCCCTTGCGCTCAAGCATCAATGTTTTATAATTTTCTATCATGGTTGAAAATTCTTCAAGTTCAGTTGACACTGTTTTGTCTTCAAACAGAGCCTGCTGTTTGTGGGATTTACTGTAGTTAAAACGGGAAAGAGCATCCCATAGACTCGAATGATTTTTTTTAGCGTTTTCGTTTAACGCCGCGATTGTGGTTTTACCGATACCTCTTCTGGGAGTGTTAATAATCCTAAGGAGGCTTACATCATCGTCCTGATTCGCGATTATTCTAAGATAGGAAATAATATCTTTTATTTCCTTGCGCTGGAAGAAGCTTGTTCCTCCTGAAACACAGTAAGGTATATTTTCAGATAAAAATGATTCTTCTATATTTCTTGCAAGAGAATTGGTTCTTGTCAGAACGCCAAAATCATGATATTTAAAACCTTCATTTATCATCGAAGATTTTATCTGCCTTGCGATAAAGTCAGATTCCGCGGTTTCGTTTTCCGGGTAAAAAAGTTCTACAGGTTTTCCGCCTTCTTTTGGCGACCAAAGGTTTTTTTCTTTTCTGCCTGTATTATGAGAAATAACGCCGTTAGCGGCGTCAAGAATTGTGGAAGTAGATCGGTAATTTTGTTCAAGTTTAATTTCGATGCGTCCTGGAAAATCTTTTTCAAACATCAGAATGTTTTCGTAATTTGCGCCTCTCCATGAATAAATTGATTGATCGTCATCGCCTACAACGCATATATTCGCGTCTTTATTTTCCGAAAGCAATCTTAATAATTTATATTGTAAAAGGCTTGTATCCTGAAATTCGTCAACAAGAAGGTAGCGGTATTTTTTTCGATATTTTTCAAGTATTTCTTTATGTTTTGTAAACAATTCAAGAGGGATTGTTAAAAGATCGTCAAAATCCACAGCGTTGTAAATTTTTAACGCTTGTTGGTATTCATCATAAACCTGCTGCATACCGGCATCGTCTGTCCATGTTGAAAGCCCGGTTTTTACCCTTGAAAAATACTGGCTTAATGCGTAAAGATCGATTTTCTGCGAAAACATTTTACACTCTCTTAGAGATTCTTTGATAAGCGACATTTTATCTGTTTCATCATAAATGGAAAAATTCTTTCTGTATCCCAAAAGCTCGCATTCGTCTTTTATAATTTTTAAACCAAAAGCGTGAAATGTGCTGACATTAAGACTTTGTAATTTTTTTCCGGTGAGTTCCTTAACCCTTTGCTCCATTTCGCGAGACGCTTTATTTGTAAAAGTAAGCGCCAGAATCGCAGACTGCGCAATACCTTTTTCAAGCATATACGCAATCCGGTAAGTGATAACTCTTGTTTTGCCTGAGCCAGCTCCGGCGATAATTAATACAGGTCCGTTAATGGCGGTAGCTGCCTGCATTTGCGGTTCATTTAATTCAGTTTTTATATCTAATTTTGACATTTTTTTAATATAATTTCCGCGATAATTTTACCGGCTTTTCCGCGATGGCTGATCGCGTTTTTTTCTTCTGCTGACAGTTGCGCGAGAGTGCGGCTGAATTGCGGGAGGAAGAAAATCGGATCGTAACCAAAGCCGCCTTCACCTTTTATTTCATTTGATTTTACAAGGCAGCCTTCGATTGTTTCCTGTACGATAACATACCTGTCGCCGGTAAAAAGCAATACCATCGCGCAGACAAAACGCGCGGTTCGTATCTTGTTATTGTCGCCTACCTCTTCAATGAGCATTTTATTTTGTTCGCCGCTTGCCAATTTTCTCCCGTTTTCCATACCGTAACGGGCGGATAAAACACCGGGTCTTCCGCAAAGAGCGTCTACGCATAAACCGGAATCATCGGCAATTACAATATCGTCTTTGGGAATATATTTTTTTAATTCTCTTGCCTTAATCAGCGCGTTTTCGTTAAATGTAGTTCCATATTCGTCAGGATCAAAAGAGATGCCTTCTTCGGACGGTATTTTTAAACAGGTGTTCATAATCGCCTGCAGTTCCGTTTTTTTATGGGTGTTATTAGTTGCAAACCAAATATTCATGCAGGATATTGTAGACTTTTTTTAATTTTCAATCTATACTTAAAATAATACATATGATGAAACAAACGAAAAAAACGCTTAATTTTCTTTTTCTTGCGGTATTTGCATTTTTACTCTCGCTGACAGTTTCTTGTACCAGGACTCCGCCTGAAATTACATACGGATATTTACAGTTGGTTATTTATCAGGGACAGGACGGACCGCAGGAGCATTTTTCGCTTTTTGTAATGATTGAGGACGAGGACGGTATTGACAATCTTGACGTATTGTATCTTTACCATGACCGCGAACAGCTTCGCTGGAAAATTAACAGTGACGAGTGGATTCATCACAATAATGACAACAAAGACTGGATTGGAACCAGAAGCATCGCTGTTGCCGAAGGCGAACTTCCAAGAGGACAATACAGGGTTGTTCTTGTTAACAAGGGCGGAGAAAGCACGGAACGCAGTATTACTTACGACGGTAATGTCCGTTTTGCTTTTCCCGAGATTGAAATATCAGGCGGTATATACACAGTAAAATCGCAGTGGCCTGTTAATCGTTTAGTCTGTTACGATTCAAACGGAAACTATTTATCAACTATCATAATTAATTCACTGTCGGGAAGCGTTTCAGGATTGGGGCTTCCGACAGGCTCAAGAACTGCCGCTCTTTGGGCTGAAGATGAATCCAATTTTTGCAGCGCTTTTACAAATGTAATTCCTGTTAATTAATGAATAAAAGTTATGTGTTACGCGCCGGACGTTATACAACGGCGCAAAAAAACGCTTATGAATCGCTCTACAGTCAATATATAATTCCGTATTCTCATGAATATTTGGATTTAACAAAAATATTTTTAAATAATAAAGTATCAATGGAAATTGGTTTTGGAATGGGAACTGCGACAGCGCAGATCGCCTGTGATAATCCCGATATGAATTATATAGGCATCGAAGTCCACCGTCCCGGCATAGGACGGTTATTATGGGAAATTGAAAAAAGATCTCTTTTAAATATCAGAATAATTGAATATGACGCGGTTATTGTCACCGAAAAAATGATTCCTCCCGAATCCCTTGACGCTATTCATATTTTTTTTCCTGATCCCTGGCCAAAGAAAAGACATAAAAAACGGCGGTTAATACAACGCCCCTTTACGGATACTCTTGCCAAATGCCTGAAACCTGACGGATACTTATACATGGTAACGGATTGGGAAGATTACGCGCTGCAGGCATTAGACGAACTTACCTTAACTGCCGGCTTAGAAAACGCGTATGAAGGTTTTGCTCCCGCGCAGAGCTGGCGTCCTTCTACCAAGTTTGAAAAAAAAGGAATCGCAAAAGAACATGACATTAAAGAGCTTTATTTCAAAAGCGCCGGAAAATAATACTCAGGGGTTTATATGATTCTGACGGTTGACATTGGAACCTCGGCATTTAAATCGGCGGTATGGGATTTAGACGGAACGCGTTTGTCATTTGCCTCGGTTCCCTTGAAATCCGAAATTGCAGAAGGCGGAAAACATGAAGCCGCCCCTTCCCAATGGCTGGAAGCGTTTGATACATGCTGCGCAAACTTGGGAAACATTGCTTCTGTTCAGGCGATTGTTATCAGCGGTAACGGCCCGAGTCTTGTGCCGGTTTTGGGAGAGCTGGCTGACGATAACAGTTTAAATGTTCCGGCAGAAAAAGCCAGATTATGGCTTGACAGGCGTGGAGTAAAATACAGCGAAGAAGTATCCGCATTAATGAATGATTATGTTGACTCAAGTTTTTTCCTTCCAAAGATACTTCATATAAAAAGAGAAGAAAATAATTTATATCAGATAACAAAAAAATTTCTTGGATGCCCTGAGTTTTTAGCTTACACACTGACAGGACAGGCGCGTACTGTTTTTCCATGCGAAGGATTTGACCGCTGGTTTTGGAATGACGCAATTCTGGAGAAGCTTAATCTGGATGCTCATAAATTTCCTCCCTTTATAAGGCCTGGTGATTCATTCGGATCGATTTCTCAAAAAGCGGCGGAGCGTTTTGGATTTAAAAAGGATATTCAAATAATAAGCGGAGGTCCTGATTTTTTTACGGCTATTTTAGGCAGCGGAGTTATGGAGCCGGGACAGGCGTGTAACCGGACAGGCTCATCTGACGGAATTAATCTGTGTACAGTTAAACGAATTAATCATAAATCGCTTATGTCGTACGCTTTTCCTATTGAACCGTATTGGAACCTTTCAGGAATGATTAACACAACAGGCAGGGCGATTGAATGGGGAAAAGAACTTTTGGGCCTTGAAAGTATCGGCGATTTTATGGCGCTTGCTGAAAAAAGCGGATACGGCAGCGGAGGGCTTGTATTCCTTCCGTATCTTTCAGGAGAGCGCTCGCCTATCTGGAATCCAAACGTAAGAGCGCTTTGGAACGGTATAAATATTGATACAGGAAGGAGTGAATTTGCGAATTCAATATTGGAAGGAATTGGTTTCGCGATTAATGATGTAATTTCCGTAATGGAACAGACAGGCGAAAAAGTTGAGCAGATATATGTTACAGGCGGACTTGCCGGGTTTGAAAGATTAAACCAGATAAAAGCAGACATAACAGGAAAAGAAATAATTACATGCGCCTGTAAAGAAGCCGAATTACTTGGGCTTGCTGTGATCGGCTCCTGTTTTCTTGGCAAATATAGTTCGTTTACACAGGCCGTTAATGCATTGCGCTGTATTAAAAATAAATATAAGCCAAATTCCATTAATAAAGACCTTTACAATCATCTTTTTTATGAGTATAAAAAGTTAAGGGATAATATGTTATGAAAAAAACTTTTTATTTATTTTTATTTATTTCTGTTTTATTATTTTCGGGCTGCGAAAAAAAGGCGGAATCTGTAAAACAGGAAAAAAGGCTGTCAGCTCTTATCTATATCACGGGTGTAATCGCCGGAAGCCCGACATACGAATTAATGGCTGAGGGTGCCAATGAATTTGCTTTAAATAATCCGGGGATTCAGATAAAAATCTATGAAGCCGGTATGAACCAAGCCCAATGGGAACAGCAGTTGGCGGAGATGGTTTCAAGCGGAAACTACGATGTAGTTATCGGTTCAAATCCTTCACTGCCAGAGATTTGCGCGAATGTCGCAAAAATGTTTCCCAATCAAAAATTCATAATAGCGGACGCGGAATATGAAGGGCATCCGCAAATAAGAACATTTAATTATAATCAATACGATCAGTCTTTATTGCTAGGTTATCTGGCGGGACTGGTTACAATCAGCGATATGCCATACGCCAACAGCCAGAAAAAGATCGGTTTTATCGCCGCGCAGGAATATCCGCTTTTGACAAGACAGATGATTCCCGGTTTTCTGGAAGGCGCAAGAATAGCAGATCCGGAAATTTCGCTTGATGTTAGAATAGTCGGCTCGTGGGCTGACGCGAACAAGGCAGCGGAACTTGCTATTGCGATGATGAACTCCGGCGTTGATGTGTTTACAGCGATTGCGGGAGGAGCCGCGCAGGGTCTAATCAGAGTTGCGGTTGAAAAAGGCGCGTATATTGTCTGGTATAACACAAACGCATACAGCCTTGCTCCCGGCTATATAATAGGATGCGGCGTTATGGAGCAAAAAAAACTTGTAATGGAGATTCTTGAAAAAGTTCTTGAAGATCAAATTGAATACGGTATTTCTGATACAATTGGAATAAAAGAAGGCTATCTCGGCTTTATTTCTGATGATCCCTCTTACCAAAACCTGTCGAAAAATATTCGTGATAATCTAAGCCGGTTTATGGCGCAGCAATATCAAATAACAGCTCCGTGACCTCAGCGTCAAAAAAATGAATATAATTGAGTTAAGGAATATAACAAAACAATATCCCGGTAAAATAAAAAAAGCGAATGACAATATAACATTGGAACTGCGTAAAGGAGAGATTCTTTGTATTGCTGGTGAAAACGGCGCCGGAAAGACAACATTAATGAAAATCCTCTGCGGATATGAAAAGCAGTACAGCGGAACTGTAATTATTAAAAATAATGTTCAAATAGGCATGGTTCATCAGCATTTTATGCTTTTTCCCGAATACACTGCATCTGAAAATATCGTGATGGGAGTTGAACCGTTAAAATGGGGTATATTTTTTGATTCTAAAAAAGCACGGGAAATTTCCGGTAAAATAATCAATGATCTCGATTTTTCCATTAAGCCTGATAATCCTGTTAAAGAATTAACATTGGGTCAGATGCAGCAGGTTGAAATCTGCCGTGTTCTTCATCGTAACGCGGATGTAATTGTTCTTGATGAGCCAACATCAATATTGACGGAACATGAAATTAATTCGCTTTTTAAAACATTAAAAACCCTTGTTTTAAACGGAAAATCAATTATTCTGATTACGCATAAAATCAATGAGATTATACGAATAAGCGATCGTGTGGCGGTTCTCAGAAAAGGCGAATTGGCGGGTGTCCGCGACATTAAAAACACGGATGTTAATGAAATTGCGCGTATGATGATTGGAAATGACAAACCTGAGTTTGAAATACTGGAGAAAAATGAAAGTAAAAATAAAGATAATATTCCAGTAATAGCTTTTGAGAATGTTACTGTCCGAAGGAAGGCGCAGAAGCGGCCGTTACTGGACAATGTTTCCTTTTCTGTTAATAAAGGCGAAATACTCGGATTTGCCGGAGTCGGAGGAAACGGGCTTGGCGTAGTCGAAGCTGTTCTTGGAGGTTTTCTTCATCCGGCTTCAGGTAAAATACTTCACAATGGAAAAGATATTTCACGTTTCAGCCAGCGCGAACTTCGTAAAAATGGACTTGCGTATGTTCCGGCGGACAGGACAAAAATCGGAAGCGCTCAGGAGGCGACAATAGAAGAAAATATGATAATAATTGATCGTAATGAATATAAAAATATGAATTCGTTGGAATTATTACTTTCCAAATATAATATTGATATACCTGGAATAAAAGAAAAAGCGTCGTCTCTTTCGGGGGGAAACTTACAGAAATTGATTCTTGCAAGAGAAATAAATTGTTTAAAAGATTATATTGTTTTCTCGGAACCGGCATGGGGGCTTGATATTGCTTCGAGTCAATTTATAATAAAGGAAATAGACGCGCTTCGAAAAAAAGCCGCCGCAATTATATTAATTTCTACCAATCTTGATGAAATTTTGGCGCTTTCGGACAGAATAATTGTAATGTACAGGGGAAAAATCGCCGGAGAATATGCAAATAACGGAGAGGCAATTAAAGAACATATAGGAAATTCTATGCAGGGAACCCGATTTCACATGACTGAGAAAACGGAAAAAGGAATAAATAATAAATAATGAAATTACATTTAGAAAATAAATTAAACATAATTATTATTTTCGCGGTTTCCCTGCTTTTGATAGTGTTTCTTGTACTTTTGCTGAGCGATACGCCTGCAAAAACATTATTTTTCTTTTTTATCGGACCTTTTTTAAGCCTGTTCAGTTTAGGTAATATGCTGAATTATGTTACTCCTCTGATTTTAGGCGGCTTGGCTGTAACAATAGCAATGAAAGCAGGCAATTTGAATCTTGGAGGAGAAGGGCAGGTTTATTTCGGCGCGTTTTTGACAACTATTATTGCGCTGGCTCTTTCACCGCTTGGCGCCATAGGAGCGGTTATCGCTGTAATTGCAGGCTCGCTTTGCGTAGGTATTCTTTGCGCGTTTTGCGGATTTTGTAAAGCAAAATGGAATACTAATGAACTAATAACAACATTCCTGCTTTCATGTGCGATAATTCCAATTATTAATTATCTTATAACAGGTCCTTTTATGGATTCGCAGACATCGTTATTGTCAACCGCAAAAATTACGGAAAGCATGAGGCTTCCGCTTTTATTAAAACAATCAAAATTAAACGCCGGTTTTTTAATCGCGCTGGTTTTTGTTCCTGTTATCCATTTGTTTTTAAATAAATCAAAAATGGGATATGAGTTTAGAATTACAGGAATGAATGAATTATTTGCGCGTTATGGAGGAATTAATACAAAGTTAAATACAGTGGTTTCTATGGCGATGAGCGGAACATTATACGGGCTTGCAGGAAGTATCGCTGTTTTGGGAACGTATCACGCGGCTATAAAAGAATTCTCGGCAGGGCTTGGCTGGAGCGGGTTAACAGTTGCTTTAATCGCGGGTTTTTCTCCTGTCTCTGTAATACCCTGCGCAATATTTTTAGCGTGGATTAATTCGGGAGCAAGAGCTGCAATGCAGAATACAGGGCTTACATATGAAATTGCAATAATAGTGGAAGCTGTTATTTTTATGCTGTCCGCAAGTTCTCTTATAAAAAATATAAGTTTCAACAAGAGGAAGGGGTAAGATGGAATTTATTATCCCTATTTTTAAAAGCGCTCTTTCGATAATGATACCTGTTTTTTTTGCCGCGGCGGGAGGATTGTTTCCGGCGCTTGCAGGAATTCTAAATATTGCTCTTGAAGGACTGCTTCTTGCAGGCGCGTTTTCATCTCTGGTTGTTTACTATTTTACAGGAAATGCATTTTCTGCGATATTATGTGCAATTATCACATCAATGTCTCTTTCTGCGCTCCATGCGTTTGCCGTATTTAAACTCAAGGCGAATTTGTTTATATCAGGGCTTGCGATAAATTTATTATCCGGCGGTTTATGCATTGTTCTTTCCGATAAAATATTTAAAACAAGGGGAGTGGTGGTTTCAACAGGTATTTCGGGATTGTTAACATCGTATTTGATTTTTGGGCTTTCATTGCTTGTGATTTATACAATTATTCTTTATAAAACACCATACGGCTACCGCCTTCGCGCCTGCGAAAAAAACAGCGATTCTCTTGTTTCGCTTGGAATAAAACCCGGATTCTATCAGGTATCTGCGCTTATAATTTCGGGTTTTTTCTGCGGAATCGGCGGATCATTTTTAAGCTTGAATCTTGGCGCGTTTGTTCCCGGAATGTCGGCAGGAAAGGGATGGATTGCGCTTGCGATAATTTTCCTTGGATTGCGAAAACCTCTCGGTATCCTTGCCGCGGCTTTTATATTCGCCCTTGCGGAAAGTTTTTCCAACCATGCCCAGGGATTTTTCAATATTTCGGCGGATTTTATACTGGCATTCCCCTATATCTGCGCATTTATAGCGTTAATAATTATTTCCATATTTCCAAAAAATCAACATAAATTCAAATAATCCACCATTGATATAATTTTTACATCCTGATACAATTCGGGTGGATCCATATGGATGTCTTTTAATCAAAAAGCGAGGTTTTTAATGTTAAACATCGGTCAATTACACCGAAGAGAATATGAGCTTGAAAACGACCGATCAGTATCCGTTATAGTCGCTGAGGCGCCGGGAAGGGTGCACTTTTTAGGCGCTTCCGCCCCAAGTCTTGTGAAAGAAACGGACCACGATTTCTTCCTTTCGGCGGCGATAGACCGTTTTGTTAATGTGGCTGTAAGCCAGCGCAAAGACAATTCGTTCCGCTTTTACGCCGCGGATTTAAACGAGCGAAAAAGAAGCACACTTATCAATTTAAAATACAAACGTGAGGACAGATGGGCAAACTACCTTAAACCAGCGATTCACCTTTTCTGTGAAATGGGTTACCCCATGAAAGGACTTAATTTTTCCTTCTGCGGCGATATACCTCAGCATATAGGGCTTGCTTCCTCTACCGCAATCGAAATTGCGGCGGCGACGGCGCTTAAGAGCCTTCTTCATGTCCAGCTTGGCGACATGGAATTTGCGTTAAAATTAAAAGAAGCTCATGAAGCGATTTTCGGAGGAACAGTCTCTCTTGTGGATTATTTGGTATGCCTTTTGACGCGCAAGGATCAGATTCTTGCCGTTGATTCTTCCGAAACCGAAGTAAGAATGATTAAATCGCCGTTTTCAAATTTCAGGTTCTTACTGGTCGATTCGCGGGTTCCGAGAATGGGCGCGGAAGGCGAAATTTCTTCCAGAAGAACCGATATTTTAAAGGGATTGGAGCTTCTTTCTCAAAAAAGCGACGGCGCGGAATTTATAGATTACGCTTCAACCGATCTTCTGGAAGTGATGGGTCATTTCCCCGAACAGATCAGGCGAAGATGCATGCACATTGTTCAGGAGATTGGCAGGGTAGATGACGCGTCTGACGCTCTGGAACGCGCCGATCTTCATTCGCTTGCCAAAATAATATATCACTCTCACGAAAGCCTTAGGGATCTTTATGAAATAAGCTGTCCTGAAATCGACTGGCTTGTAAAACGGGCGCAGGAAATCGAAGGAGCCGCAGGTTCAAGAATGACAGGCATCGGTTTCGGCGGATGCACGTACACTATTATCCGCAAGGAACTCGTAGAAGAATATAAAAAACGACTTGAAGAATATGAAAGAATTTTCGGATTCAGGCCCGCGATCTACGAAGTGAAATTGGCGACAAGAGCCAGGGTAATCCCGGAAACGACAACATGCGAGCCTAGTGTTCGGGGACAGAACAGCGTTAGCACAGGCACTAGCGCTTCACGTCCGGCGCGCAAGAGGGCATATGCGAATACTGCTGACAAATGACGACGGAATCGCATCACCCGGAATAAAACAACTTGCAAAAATTCTTCGTTCTTCGGGGCACCGTGTTTTTCTGGTCGCGCCTGATACTAACCGTTCAGGCTGTTCCCATTCCATCGAATTTTTGAATATCCCTTTAAAATTATCGGAAATTGAAGAGGACACGTGGACATGTTCGGGAACCCCTGTTGACTGCGTGATAACCGCTCTTTTAGGCGGTATTCCAGAAATCTGCATCTCGACAGAAACCAGCGCCTTAAACATGGAGAGAGCCCCCGATTTAGTTCTTTCAGGAATCAACGCGGGAGCGAATTTAGGCACGGATATTATCTATTCGGGAACCGCTTCAGCCGCAAGGCAGGGCAGTTTTTTCGGCATTCCCTCCGTCGCGCTGTCTTTGGTTGATAACAATCTGCCATGGCAGTGGGAATCGGCTGTCTCGTATATTTCTGAGAAACTGATTCTCCTTATGGGTTACTGGAAGACAGGCGCTTTTGTGAATGTTAATTTTCCAAATATCGAAAAAAAACCTTCCGCGCTTGTTCCTTCTTTTCTGTCTATGCGTTATTATAATGATAGAATTGTTACATACACATCTCCGGAGGGAGGCAGGTATTGTTTTGCCAAACACGGGAAAGTTGAGAATATACCGGAGGAAGGATCTGATTGGGCTGAAGTGCTTAAAGGCAACGCGGCGTTTAGCGTTGTAATGTCACAGCCCGCAATTGCGGCCGGATAATGGGGGGAACTGTAATGGCTGTCCGCGGAATTGGAGAGACGTCTGAAAAAGGCGGAGAAAAAGCCGAATTGCGCCTGGATCAGAAGATACAGGGAGGTATTCGTCTTTACAAGCAGAGAAGCTGGGAAGAAGCTCTGAATGAATTTAAATCTACAGATACAACGGATTTCAGCTTAGAAGAAAAAACAGAACTTGCATATTACCTTGGACTTTGTTACACGAAACTCAAACATTACGAAGAAGCTCTTTCGTTCCTTGAACAGGTTGTGACAGCGCAGCAGGATGTCCTTCGCGTTTACCAGTGCAGAATGATGCTCGCTTATATTTATGTTATAACAAAACGTATTAAAATGGCAGAGTACGAATTAAAACGGCTGCAGTCAAGCGGTCTTGAATCTCCGCTTCTTTACAATACGCTCGCCTATGCCGCGTGGTCGCAGAAACAGCATAAAAAGTCAATAGAACTTTATGAGAAAACTCTGGAAATAGATTCAGAAAACGCGACAGCAATGAACAGCATGGGTTTCATTCTTGCAGATACCGGAATGGATATAATGCGCGCTCTTCGCCTTTGCAGAAGAGCGGTGGACAATAAACCTCACAGCGCGGCTTATCTGGATTCTTTGGGCTGGGCTTATTACAAAAGCGGCGAAGTGGTGGAAGCGCGTACATGGTTAAGAAGAGCGCTTGATATCGCTCCTAACGAAGAAGAAATAAAAAGACATTTTAAAATTGTATCGGGGGAGAGGAATTGAAATTATATAAATTGCCGATAATTTTCTTTCTCTTTATCTCAATAAACCTTTACGCGCAAAATGATACCGAAGGCGTTGCGAGTCCTTCCGCTCTTGCCGCCGCGGAAGAATTCCGATTCGGAGTGCATGCTTTTAACAGATTTTCATATAACGAAGCGATCTTGTCTTTTGAACGCGCTCTTTCTTTCCGTCCCGGAGAGCCTTTAATCCTTGACTGGCTTGGAAGAGCATACTACCGCTCAGGCTTTGAGGAAACGGCAATAAGGCAGTGGCGTGCTGCTCTGGATATTTACGGCAGAAACACAGGCGTTGGAATGTTGATCGGCTCCAGAATTGAAACAATCACCAACAGACGTTTTTTAATGCCGATCGCAAATGACGGCGTTCGTTATGTAGGTTCTGGACGTTTCCCCGGTAAAATGGATGAAATTCTCCTTTACCGGCAGCCCACTTCCATTTTACCTAACAGCGACGGCTCTTTATGGGTCGTAGCGTACGGCAGTAACGAAGTTGTAAAGATCGACGTAAACGGAATTATTAGAGAACGAAAACGCGGTCCTCTCAACGGTTTTGATCGTCCTTACGATATTGTTCGCGGGCTTGACGGAAGAATGTATGTATCGGAATACCGCGGCGGAAGAGTAAGTATTTTAAACGCAAACGGAGACTGGCTTGCCTATGCAGGTTCCAAAGGTCTTGGGCAGGGGCAGTTTGTCGGACCTCAGCATCTTACAATCGACGAAGACGGTTATCTGTACGTTGTCGATTACGGCAACAGACGCATTTCCAAATTTGATCCTGACGGCGTTTTTATAATTTCTTTCGGACTCAGGAGCGCGATTTTCCCCGGTCTGCTTTCTCCCACGGGAATTGCGGCAGGTAACGGCAGAATTTACATAGCAGATAACGCCGCGAAAGCGGTTTATTATTTTGATCCTAACGGCAATTATCTTGGCAGGCTTGCTGCGCAGGGACTTGTAAGCCCTGAAAGCCTCAGGTTTATTTCAGACGGCACAATACTTGCCGCGGACGGCAACAGAATTATACAGATCGATCCTAATTCCGCGATTGTCCGCGAACTCGGTCTTGCCGGAGGACAGAATGCGCGCATAACAAACGCGGAAATTGACAGAAACGGTAATATAACCGCGGCTAATTTCAACGCGAGCGAGGTGCATATAATGACCCGCTTTGACGATCTTGCTTCCGGTTTTTTTGTGCAGATTCGAAACGTAAACGCTGACAATTTCCCCCGCGTTATCGTACAGTTGACGGTTGAAGACAGACTTAGGCGCCCCATTGTCGGTCTTGATAATAACAATTTTCTTTTAACAGAAAGCGGTGTGCCTGTTGAGAATCAGGTTCTTTACACTCCCGGATACCGTTATCAGGGCGCGGACATTTCCATTCTTGTTGAACGCTCGGACGAAACATCAAGGTTACGCGACGATTTAACCGCCGCAAGCAGAGACATTAACCGCGCTTTACAGGAAATGGGTAATTCAAAAGTGGTATCTGTAATCTCTGCCGCCGCGCAGCCCCGCAGAGAAAACCACGCCAATTCGCTTGAAAACGCCGTTAGGGGAGGCGGAGATAACACGTCGCGCTGGCGTTTCGACTTAGGACTGCGCCTTGCCGCCACAGACCTTCTAACCGCCGAACCAAAAAAATCAGTTGTATTTGTAGGCTCAGGAAGTCTTGGCGAGCTTGCGTTTGAGCAGTACAGCCTTTCAGAGATGGCATGTTATCTTGCAAATAACGGAATTGTATTTAACGCGGTAATACTAGGCGGAGGGCAGGTCTCAGCCGGAATCGATTACCTGTGCAGAGAAACAGGCGGCCGCTTTTTTCATCTTTACCGTCCCCGCGGAATCGGCGAGCTTATCAAAAGCATCGCGGACAATCCATCAGGCCTTTACAGTTTTACCTACGACTCCCGCCTTCCCACAGATTTCGGACGTGCATGGCTTCCAGTCGAAGCGGAAGTGTATTTGTTGGAAAGATCGGGAAGAGACAACACAGGGTATTTCGCGCCGTTGGAATAAAAAAAGATGACAGTCACCTTTTATTTCACCAGCTCATAATCACTCAGCGCTTCATCAATCAAATCCCGCAATTCCAGTTGTTCGTATAACTCGTTTGCCTCGTTTACATTGCCGTGCAAAACAGGATGAGGGGGGCTGAAGAGCGTACAGCAATCCTGATACGGCTGTATTGATGTTTCAAAAGTGCCGATTTGTCTTGCTTTTTTTATAATTTCTTCTTTGTTGAAGCCGATTAAAGGGCGAAGGATTGGAAGTTTTATCCTGTTTTGTGTGCAGGTAAGGTTTTCTATAGTCTGACTCGCAACCTGCGAGAGGCTTTCGCCTGTTATGAGACATTTGCATTTAGTTTTTATGGCTGCTTTTTCCGCCGCTTCCATCATTGCCATGCGAAGGAGAATTGTCGTCCACGGATGAGGAGCGCGTTCTTTTATCCGCATCTGCGCTTTTGTAAAATTCAATATATATAGGTGAATTCCCATGCAATACGCGCCTGTCAGTTTCGAGAGTTCGATTACTTTTTGTTTTGCTTCCAAAGATGTGTACGGGTATGCGTGGAAATGAATCGCGTCAATGTTCATGCCGCGCGATGCCATTAAAAAACCGGCGACAGGGGAATCAATTCCGCCTGAAAGCAACAGCATCCCTCTTCCTGCGGTTCCTACAGGAAGACCTCCGTTACCTTTTTCTCCTCCTGAGTATACAAAAGCTTTCTCGCGGATTTCAATTCTTATAATATCCTCTGGATTGTGAATATCAACCTTTAACCGGCTGACAGCGTTTGTTACCGCGTTACCTGCTTCACAGCATAATTCGTAGGAAGTCAGCGGAAAACTTTTATCTGTTCTTCGCGCGTCGATTTTAAAAGTTTTTATTCCGTTATTAAAAAGTTTTTTTCCTTCTTCAACACAGGCGGCTAGGACGGCTTCAGGGTCTTTTTCGCAGGTGACAGTTTTTGCCCAGCCTGATATTCCGATTAGATGCGAAAGAATATTTTCTATTTCGTCAGATTTTTCCTGCGCCGCCTGTATGTAGTAACGTCCTGCGGTGAATTTATATTTAATTTTATTATCAACTTTAGCTAGAAGCCTTTGAATATTGATTTTAAGCGCGCCTTCAAAACTTTTTCTGTTTTCGCCTTTAAGAGTAAGTTCTGAAGGCTTTAACAGCCATGTACATTCCATAAAAACAACCTCTTTTCCAATCAGCATTGATCCGCTTAAATCGCTATTTCTTGTGTTCTAATCATTATAAAAATTTCAACGTTTCTTTAATACCGTCAATTAAAAGATCAATTTCCTCATCCGTGGTAGAGCACCCCTGAGAAATTCGAATTCCTTCTATCCTTAGTTTTTCATCAATTCCCATTGCCGTAAGAACAGGCCGTTCAGGTTTTGACGACGAACAGGCGGAACCTGTCGACACGGCGAAACCGAGATCATCCAAAGCCCGCGCCATTACCTCTCCGGGTATATTCTTAAACGCGGCTTGTAAAATATACGGCGAAAAACGCTCGTCATCAACAACACGCTCCTTAGGAATCAATGTACATCTATCAATCGATAAGAGAGCAGTTATCAATTTATTCCATCTGGCTTTTGCTTTTGTATACAGGTCGTCAACTATATTCTCCGCCAGGCAATCTGCAAACGCAACCGCTCCATTTACATTTTCAGTGCCGCCTCTTATATTTTTTTCCTGACCGCCGCCTGAATAAAAAACTTCCAGCGGCTTTCGAAGATATAAAAGCCCTATTCCGCGAGGACCGCCGATTTTATGGGCGCTGATTGAAGCAGAATCAATATTCAGGTTTTGAATATTAACAGGTATTTTTCCGACTGCCTGGACAAGATCGCAATGAAAATGAACTGGCGCTTTACTTTCGCTTGAAATAGAAGTTAAAGACTGTATATCAGTAATAGAACCTGTTTCGTTATTTACCGCCATGACTGCGGCAAAACGTGTGTCCTGGTATTGCGAAAGAGCCTTTGAAAAAGTCTCAGGTGTGACACTCCCGGCGGAATCAACAGCGATTTGTCCGCATGGTTTGTTCATTTTCTTAAGGGTTTCCATACATTCTCTGATTGATGCGTGCTCCGCGCCTGAGGATATAATCCGTCCTTTAGCGGCGCGCGTTAAAGTTGAAAAAAGAGCGATACTGTTTGACTCTGTTCCGCCTGATGTAAAATAAAGCGCGCAGGCAGGGACATTTAAAAAATCCGCGCATTTTTTTCTTGCGTTTTCAAGCGCTTGCCTTGCAAGCCTTCCTTCGCTGTGCTGTGATGAAGGATTCCCAAACAGGGCAGGGGGAGACGATTGTGAATAGGGAGCGGAGGCAGCCCAGTCAAAATATATTCTTCTTTTAATTGAGTTGATTTTTGCCATGTTTCTATTGAATACCACTATAAAAATATCTAAAAAACAGGTAATATTCAATGGGAGTAAAATTATGCTAGTTTTAAAATTCGGCGGCACTTCTGTAGGAAGCCGGGAAGGTATTGACAGTATTGTTAACATCTTAAAAGACAAAGAACATTCGGGGAATGTTCCCGCGGTGATCGTTTCCGCATTTTCGGGTGTAACAGACAGCCTTATCGAAATGGCAAATACCGCAGTTCGCGGCGAATCATTTGCAAAACAGGTGGAAGCGTTAAAGAAACGTCATATCGACTGCGCTCAAAATCTTATTAAGAAGACAGGAGCGAAAGAAGCAGTTAAAGAAATTGAAAGCTTAACAGCTCTTTTATCCCAAATTCTGGACGGCATTTCTCTGTTGGGAGAATTATCCGTACGCAGTCTGGATTTAATCATGAGTTTTGGAGAAAGGCTCAGCGCAAATCTTATAACTTTTATATTTAATGCGAATGATATTAAAGCCGATTTTTTAGACGCTCGAAACCTGATAAAAACAGACGCTCACTACGGCAGAGCGGAGGTGTTAAAAAAAGAAACCGAAGATAATATTAAAGCTCATTTTAAGAATGTTAAAAAAACATTGCAGGTTGTAACAGGTTTTATCGGTTCAACTCTTGAAGGGCATACGACAACTGTGGGAAGAGACGGTTCCGATTTAACCGCCGCGGTTTTTGCCGCCGCTCTCGGAGCTAAAAAACTGGAAATTTGGACAGATGTAGACGGAATGTTAACCGCAGATCCCGATCAGGTAAAAAACGCCTTCCGTATAGATGAAATTTCTTACACGGAAGCGATGGAAATATCTCATTTCGGCGCAAGGGTGATTTTCCCGCCGTCTGTAAAACCGGCAATGGAAAAAGGAATACCAATATTGATATGCAATACGTTTAACCCGTCATGCGGCGGGACGAGTATCGTATCGAAAGCCTCTTGCGGAGAATTTCCGATAAGAGGGATTAGCTCGATCTCAAACGCGGCTCTTGTAAGGGTGCAGGGTACCGGTATGGTAGGCGTTGCGGGTTTTTCGGCGCGTGTATTTAACGCGCTTGCGCGAAAAGGCATCAGTGTAATGCTGATCTCTCAGAGTTCAAGCGAATACTCAATCTGTTTCGCTGTGCTTCCTGGTGACGGAAAGAGGGTTGAAGAGGCGCTTAATGAAGAATTTATTAACGAAATCCGCTCAGGCTCAATAGAAAAGCCTATTATCGAAAACGATCTTTCTATAATCGCGGTTGTCGGCTCGGCTATGAAAAACGCTTCCGGCATTTCAGGTAAATTTTTTCATGCGCTGGGACGTAACGGCATCAATATCGTGGCAATCGCGCAAGGCTCTTCTGAAATAAATATTTCCGCGGTAATTTCCGCGCAGGATGAAGCAAAAGCGCTTAACGCGATTCATGATGTTTTCTTTTATACCCATCAGCGCTCAGTTAATCTTTTCCTAATCGGTACAGGGCTTATCGGAGGCACTTTGCTGGATCAAATCGCTGAGAATCGCGAAAAATTAGCGGATAACATGATAAAGATCAAACTAATTGGAGCCGCCAATTACGATAAAATGATTTTCGCGGACAAAGATTCCATACAGGACGGTCTTGATCCTGTAAAAATAAAAGAAATGCTTACAGCTAAAGGCAATGTTCAAGGTACAGAACGGATTGATATAAAAACAGGAGGAGCTGTCTTTATCGATAGAATGGCTGACTTAAATCTTCCAAATTCGTGTTTCTGCGATT
Organism: Treponema sp.; assembly: GCA_009788065.1. GTDB lineage: Bacteria > Spirochaetota > Spirochaetia > Treponematales > Breznakiellaceae > WQXQ01. The sequence goes on along the minus strand of WQSF01000001.1, from coordinate 41,434 downwards.
GTACCGCAAGCGAAGATGTCGCGGCGCTCTACGAGAAAATTCTTCACGCTTCGATACCGATTGTTACGCCAAATAAAAAAGCGAATTCAGGTCCGTTGGATTATTACAAGCGCCTGACTTCTTATTCAAAGGATAAAGGTATCCCGTACCTGTATGAATGTACGGTCGGAGCGGGGCTTCCCGTTATTTCAACATTACGCGATCTTTTCCTTTCCGGCGACAAAGTGCTTAAGATCGAAGCCGTGCTTTCGGGAACTTTGAGTTTTATATTTAATAATTTTGACGGCTCAATGCCGTTTTCCGCTCTGGTGCGTGAAGCGAAAGCAAAGGGATATACAGAACCTGATCCGCGCGACGATTTAAACGCAATGGACGCGGCGCGCAAGGTTCTGACTTTAGCAAGAGAATGCGGTCTTAACATTGAGTTTAAAAATGTCACAATAGAGCCGATTCTGCCCGTCTCCTGCTTTAAAGCGAAAGATATTGACACATTCTTCTGCGAGCTTGAAAAAACGGACGCTGATTATGAAAAACGCAGGGCGAAAGCTGCAGAAGAAGGAAAGGCGCTTCGCTATATCGCTGTAATCGAAGAAGGAAAAGCAAAAATATCTTTCCGTGCTGAAGATCCGGGAAGCCCGTTCCGTTCTCTTGTAGACAGCGATAATATTGTTGTAATCACAACGAACCGTTATTCAAAACTCCCGATGGTAATAAAAGGTCCGGGCGCAGGAGCGCAGGTTACGGCAGGCGGAGTCTTTGCGGACATCCTGCGTACAGCGAGAACATTGGTATGATAGCGGATAATATAAAAACGGCGTTAGCGTCTTCTTCCATGATTCGCAAAATGTTTGAAGAGGGGATACTGTTAAAAAAGCAATACGGCGCGGATAAAGTTTTCGATTTTTCGCTTGGAAACCCTGATATTGAACCGCCTGCGGAATTTCATGAGTTATTTGTTAAACTAGCAAAAGAAGATGAAAAAGGCTCTCACGGTTATATGCCGAACGCAGGTTACATGAGCGTGAGGGAAGCTCTCGCGAAAAAAGTCTGTAAAGAACAAAATGTTAAGATTGACGGCTCTCATATTGTTATGTCAGTCGGTGCCGCGGGCGCTCTTAATACTGTTTTTAAGACTATCTGTAATGCGGGCGATGAAGTTATTGTGACGCGCCCGTATTTTATGGAATACCGTCCGTATACAAATAACCACGGCGCGAAACTTGTAGAAGTAGACGCGCTTGATAATTTTGATTTGGATATAAACGCCATCGGAAAAGCGTTAAATGAAAAAACTTCCGCGATTATTATTAACTCTCCGAATAATCCGACAGGAAAAATTTATTCCAAAGAATCATTGGCTTCTTTAGCTTCGCTCCTTACAGAACATGGAAAAAAAACTGGACGTTTTGTTTATCTTGTATCGGACGAGCCTTACCGTGAAATTGCGTATACAACGGATGTACCCCCGGTTTTATGCTGTTATAAAGAATCCATTGTTGTAAGTTCCTATTCAAAAAGCCTGTCCCTGCCTGGGGAGCGCATTGGTTTTATCGCCGTGAATCCAGATATTGCAGATAAGGATGATCTTATAAACGGATTAATTTACGCGACAAGAATACTCGGCTTTGTTAACGCGCCTGCTCTGATGCAAAGAATGGTCGGCTCTTTAACAGAAGCCCGCGTTGACGTGTCGATTTACAGAAGAAGACGCGACGCTTTTATAAAAGTTTTAAACGAAGCCGGAATTGAATTTGCGAATCCCGAAGGCGCTTTCTATCTTTTCTGTAAGGCGCCTCAAAGTAAAGACAAAAAAGACGATAAGACATTTGTTGAGCATCTAAAGAAATATTTAATTCTCGGAGTCCCCGGCTCAGGCTTCGGTAAGCCGGGATGGCTTCGCTTCGCCTATTGTGTTGACGAGAAAATAATCACAGCTTCTGGTCCCGCTTTTAAAGAGGCGATGAAAAACTGGATTTAACGCAAAAAATTCTCACATTAATTTAAAGTTATTGTAATAGAACCGGTATTCTCGTTTAAATCGAAGACGGCATTTTTTCCTACGCAGGAGATTTCGTATCCGCCTTTAAAACCTTCCAGTATAACCGCGCCTGCCGTGTCGGTTCGCGCTGTAATCTCTGTATGCCATTCTTTATTAATTTTATTACTGATTGCTTTAAATACAGGTTTTTCGCTGTTATCAACGCGAAGGAAACCGGCAGGCGCGTGAAGCCACGCGTTGTCTCCTCCTGACCATGTTGTGATTGCTTCTACCTGAGGATGGGCGAAAAGGATTTCATACATTTCCGATGTTTCTCTTGTCTGGCGTTCTTCGCCTTCAGGAGTGGTATGCCATTCTTCAACCTGCCAATCGTTAAGATCGGTAATGTGAGCCGGCATTATATCGCCTGAAATCAGCGTGTTTTCTGTAAAATGAAGCGGAAGCCCAAAACGTGAAAAACGCGAAAGAACATCATGTACTTTTTGCGCTCCCCAATACCCCTGATGCTGATGAGATTGAATGCCGATAACGTCGATTTTAATACCTGCCTGCAGACATTTATCGATTAAAATTTCATAATCTTTTGACGTATCAAAATCATTAAGAAGCAATACCGCGTCAGGATTGGCGCGTTTTGCCGCGTCAAACACTTCTTTTACAATGCGAAGCTGTCCGTATTCTTTGCATATTCGCGTAACAGCGTTATCATATTTATCGAAAACCGGCATAATTACAACTTCGTTAATTACGTCCCATATATCGATTATTCCTTTAAAAGCCGATACATCGCGTTCAATGCGCGCTATTACCTTGTCCAGAATAACCGGATTTGAATATTCCATAAGCCACGGCGCGCAGACTGTATGCCAGCAAAGTGGATGACCCTTTCTTGTAATACCGCGTTTTTTATACCAGAGCGCGGCTGCTTTTAAACTTTCTTCGTCAGGTTTTCCTTCTACAGGTTCGTAACGTCCGATATAAAAAGGAAGGGTGGCGTAATTGTTAAAAGAAAAAAGTTTATTAAGCTTTTCTTCAAGAAACGCTTTACGATCTTCTGTGATCTTCTCGCCTTCATATTTGAAATCGCGGACTTTGCCGCTTGCAAGCTCCACAGCTTCAAATCCGCCGACTCCGAATAAAAACTGATGGCTTTTTTGTTTTATCTTTATTTCCTGATTAGAAACAAGAGAGCCGTCTTTGTTTACAAGCTTAATTTGCGCCTGAGCTTTACGGTGTTTTAAATCCATATATGCCTCCTAAATATCTTCAAACCTGATACCTTCGCCTGCCGGAATAAAATTCTTCGCAGTTCTTCCCTCAATCGCAGATTCCCATAACGGCTCAAGTCCCGGCCGTAAAATCTTCTCTGTTCTTAAAACAGCGTAATCGCATTTTTTTAATATTTCTCCGGCTTTAATATCCCTTAACGCATGAATAGAGCGGTTTGTTCGGGTGTAATTATCTTTCTCAGAAGACGCCAGCTCCTTAACGCCGCTTCCTAAAATTCTTTCAACAAGTTCAGCGCCTTTTTCTCTGCCGCAGCGCTCGGCTGTCTTTTCAAAGCCGTCCTTTGCCGCCTGTTGAATAGTGTTTACCATTTTGGCAAAACTATCAGGTTCAAGCGCAATCGGATCATCAAGCCCGGGGTCGCTTTTGGAAAGGCAAAAATGCTTTTCTACCGCGACTGCTCCAAGTCCGACCGAAAGAGCGGGAACCAGTTCAGGGTCGCTTGAATGGTCGCTTACTCCAACGGGAACGCCAAAAATAGAAGCAAGACCGGACAGAACGCGTAAATTATAATCCGTCTCAGGAGCCGGGTAAGCAGTAACGCAGTGGAGTAAACAAATAGAAGAAGGAGGTTGTATTTCTTCCACTTTTTTTTCCTTTGCGTCCTCTGCGCCGCGAACCGAAGGTTCGATGCGCCTTTGCGAGAACTCTTTTTTTATTATATCTATCGCAGTTTCTATGTCGGAAAGGCGGGAAACCCCCGAAGAAAGCAGAACAGGCAGACCCCAGAGAGCGATTTCTTCCAGTAAAGCGGTAAAATTCAACTCAGGGGAGGCTATTTTTACTATTTTAGGCTGTAATTTTTTTAAAATTGAAGCGCTTTTCAGCCCAAATGGCGTGCAAAGGAATAAAAGCCCCTTTGATTCCGAGTATTCCTTGATTTGTTGATAGAATTCCGGCTCTAATTCAAGCGCTTTAAAGCGGTCATAAAGCCTGATCATGCCTCCGGGGAGGGGGACATCTCCTGTATTTGGATGTAAAATCTCGTCTGCATAGACAATTTGGAACTTAACGCATCCGGCTCCGGCTCCGGCGGCGGCGTCAATCATTTCTTTCGCTTTATATATATCACCGTTATGGGAAGTCCCCAATTCCGCGATAATTAACGGGTTTTTTGAGGTAAAATCCGTCCCTGTCAGGGTTAATTTTTTCTCAGATTTATTCATAGGTACTCGACACATTCTAAAAGTTTTTATATAATATAACAAGATTAAATCAGGAGGCTTTTATGATAACTACTACTTGTGATATTTGCAAGAAAAAAATGGATGATCCTATTAACGAGAGAACATTCTTCCGCTATGCGGAAACCAGTATTTGCGAACCCTGCAAGGACAATTTGGAGCAGAATATCAGAACTCAGATAAGAGGAAAAGATCCTTTTACAATGGAATGGTATGAAAAAACATTGAAAGATTCTTGCACAAAAGCATGCCAAAAAGGAAAAGTCTAGTTCCGGCGTATAAAAGCTGAGCTAAATTAAATCTCATTCTAATATTTAAGGAGTTACCATGTCGGGCCACAGTAAATGGGCGACGATTAAACATGCAAAAGGCGCCGCCGACGCAAAGCGCGGCCAAATGTTTACAAAGTTAATCAAAGAAATTTCAATTGCAGCCAGAATGGGCGGCGGAAGTCTTGACGGCAATCCGCGCCTTCGCACAGCGATTCTTAAAGCAAGAGCTGCAAACATGCCCAAAGATAATATTGACAGAGCAATTAAAAAAGGAACAGGCGAGCTTGAAGGTGTAAGTTACGAAGAACTTATTTACGAAGCTTACGCACCGGGTGGAGTCGCGATTTTTATCGAAGTTCTAACCGATAATAAAAACCGCGCTGCCGCGGATATTCGCAACATCCTTACCCGCGCCGGCGGACAGCTTGCCACTACAGGTTCCGTTTCGAGGCTTTTTAAACGTCTTGGCGTTATAACCATGGACGGCGAGAAGTACACAGAAGATCAAATAATGGAAATCGCCATTGAAAGCGGTGCGGAAGATGTTTCGGCGCAGGACGGTATAATCGAAGTTACCACCGCACCTGAAGATTTTGAAAGCGTTTTAAACGCGCTTCAGGCTAAAGAATTTGAAACCATGAGCGCGGAAGTTAGCATGGTCGCGGAAGCGGAAGTAACGCTTGATAATGACGGAACAGCCAAGGCGTTAAGGCTTATAGACAAGCTCGAAGAAAATGACGATGTGCAGAATGTATTTTCGAATGTAGCGATTCCGGAAGGTTTCACCGCTGAATAATGCGTCGAAAGACTTCTCGCCGGGTTTTAGGAATTGATCCCGGTCTTGCAAGCACAGGCTGGGGTGTTCTTGATGATATCGACGGAAGAATTTGCTATATCGATCACGGCGTGATTACAACGAAGGCGGACTGCCTCAGGGCGGATCGCCTTTTTTTTATATTACAATGCATCCGCTCGCTTTTGGATAAATACAAACCGGCTGAAGCCGCTATAGAAACCCTTTATTTTGGCAGGAATGTAACAAGCGCGATACCCGTAGCCGAGGCAAGGGGAGTAATCTCCGCGGCGATTGCCGAAAAGAATATTACGCTTCATGAGTTTACACCTAACGCGATAAAATCAGGGGTTGTAGGAAGCGCGTCCGCCGACAAGAAGCAAGTGCAGGAGATGGTGCGTATTATTCTTGGGCTTGATAAAATACCAAAGCCCGATCACGCGGCGGACGCTCTTGGAGCCGCTATTTGCGCGATTAATAAAAAAATGATAAAATAAAATATGTTTAACAGCATTACAGGTCTTGTAAGCGCGAAAGGCTCGGAATCGGTATACATTCTTTCAGGTGACATTGAATGGGATATAGGTATGCCGGTTAACGATATTCACTCTCTTTCACTTAACAGCGAATGCAGGGTTTTTACATGGTTATACCACCGCGAAGATCAAATGAAACTTTATGGTTTTTCAAATGAAAGGCGCAGAAATACATTTTTAGAGCTTTTAAAAGTTGAGGGAATAGGTCCCAAAGGCGCTGTAAAAATAATGAGCGGAATAAGCCAGAACGATCTTGAAAACGCTCTGGAAAACGGAGATCTCGCCCGTCTTGAAGCCGTCCCAGGTCTTGGGAAAAAGACAGCCCAAAAAATGCTTTTATCATTAAAAGGAAAATTAATTCAAACACAGTTAAAAGGATCTTCTAATTCGCAGTATTCTGATCTTGTTGAAGCTCTCGTGGGTATGGGCTACGACAGAAAAGCGGCTGTAGACGCTTTGGAAAAAGCTCAAGCCGGCGTAAATCCCGATCTTCCTGCGGCGGAAAAAGAAAAGCTGATATTCCAGGAAGCTATCGTATATTTGAGCAGTTCATGAAAAAAAAAGACAGCCCTGTGCGCCCGGAAGCAATTAAAGAAGACAGCCACGACACGGCTTTGCGCCCGCGCCTTTTAAAAGAATTTGTCGGGCAGAAAACCATGAAAGACAATCTTTCTGTTTTTATTTCCGCCGCGAAAGAAAGGTCAGATTCCCTTGACCATTTATTTTTAATAGGTCCTGCCGGTCTTGGAAAAACAACAATGGCGCAGGTTGTAGCGAATGAGCTTGAAACAGGTTTTATTCAAACAACGGCTCCGGCTCTTGAAAAACCCAAGGACCTTGTGGGGTTTTTAACAAATTTAAAAAAAGGCGATGTATTTTTTATCGATGAAATTCACAGTTTAAAACCCGCAATCGAAGAGCTTCTTTACATAGCGATGGAAGATTACGGAATTGACTGGGTGGTAGGTCAGGGGCCGATGGCAAGAACAATCAGAATCGCGATAAAGCCCTTTACGCTTGTCGGTGCGACAACAAAAGCCGGTGTTGTATCGAGTCCGTTGATCAGCAGGTTTGGCATAACGTGCCGTTTTTCATTTTACGAACAAGAAGATTTAGAAGCGATTGTCCGCCGTTCGGCAGGACTTTTAAATGTAAAGATAGATAAAGACGCAGCTTCTCTTTTGGCAAGATCGTCAAGAGGAACACCAAGGGTTGTAAACCAGCTTTTAAAACGAATGAGAGATTTTGCCCAATACGCGGGAGAGCCGGGTATCACGCTGCCTGTTGTAAAGGACGGACTTTCGCGTCTGGAAATAGACGAACTCGGTCTTGAAAAACAGGATCGTGAAATTTTAAAAATAATTATCGAACGCTACAAAGGCGGTCCTGTAGGCGCTGAAACTTTGGCAATATCAATCGGCGAATCAGTAGAAACCCTTGAAGATTATTACGAGCCGTTTTTAATACAGGCAGGGCTTATACAACGCACTCCAAGAGGAAGGACTGTGACTAATTTTGCTTACGGACATTTGGGCTTAAAACCGGTTAATAACGAGAAAACACTCTTTGAAAACGAATGAATTTAACTTTGAACTTCCCGATGAGTTGATTGCGCAAGAGCCGCCTTCGCAAAGGGGGCGCAGCAGGCTTATGACACTGGATCGTTTTAGTAAAGAAATATCGCATAACGTTGTGGCAGAATTACCGAAGATTTTATGCAAAGAGAAGTTTCTGTCGCCTGATAAAGAAAAACCGTTATTGGTGTTTAATAATACCAAAGTGCGAAAAGCAAGACTAATTGGAAAAAATGTCAAAACAGGCGCTAGAGCTGAGTTTTTATTACTGGAAAAAATTAATGATGAATGGAAAACTCTGGCGCAAAAATCGAAGCGAAGAAGAATCGGAAGCAGTTACAAATTTTATGATAATTCAGGAGAGGAAATAGCTTTCGCGGAAATAACAGGCGAAGAAAACGAATTTCGATATCTTCGGTTTAAAAATCCCGTAAACGAGGAGTTTCTTGACAAATACGGACACATTCCGCTTCCGCCGTATATTAAGAGAGAAGATACAGCATTTGATTCACAGCGTTATCAGACAATTTACGCTGAAGAAACAGGTTCCGCCGCCGCTCCCACAGCGGGACTTCATTTTTCAGGCGATATTTTAAACGATCTTAAAGAAGCCGGAATTGAATTCGCTTTTGTAACATTGCATGTCGGTTTGGGTACATTTTTACCTGTACGCAGTGAAAATATAGAAGATCATATCATGCATGAAGAGTATTTTACAATTACAGATTACAACGCCGCGCTTATAGAAAAAGCGAGAGCTTCAGGCAGAAAAATAATAGCGGTTGGGACAACAAGCCTGCGCTCTCTTGAAAGCGCTTTTAACAATGAAAGGATAAAAACAGGATGGCAAAAAACTTCGATTTTTATTTATCCGGGATACAAATTTAAAATAACTGACGTATTGTTTACTAATTTTCATACACCGCAGTCAACTTTATTAATGCTGGTATCAGCATTCGCCGGAAAAAATTTAATTCTTGATTGTTATTCGAAAGCTGTAAAAGAAAAATACCGTTTTTTCAGCTACGGCGACGCAATGTTAATATATTAAAAGGTTAAAGTTTTTAAAAACACGCGTAAATTAAATTTGTTTCAGATATTTATTATCTAATCGTAAACAGAAGGGGGTATCTGTACCTGCAAGAGACAGCTTCTCCGTTCGCGTATGCGGGTCTTCCTTTCTTTCCCATGAATGCTCTTACCGCCGCTTCTCCAAAACCCCTGCCTTCAGGGTCTTCGCGCAAGATCGTAACCCTCTGCACCATGCCCGAAGTGTCTACGAACAATTCAAGAATTACCCTGCCTTCGATGCCTGAACGAAGCGCGATAGGCGGATATACAAGTTCTGATATAATCATTCTCTCGTCAAACTGCGGACTTACGGATACCTGATGCATTTGAAGATAATTGTCAAATGAATGGACGGATAGAGTTCCAGCCGCGACAACAGTTTGTACGGGAGGAATATCTGTTTCGATCATTACTTCCGCAATTTCTTCTACCTGCGGTATTTCAGGGTCTGCTTGAGGGGGCGGAAGTTCTGCAAAATCCGTTACTTTCATTACTCTCGCGTTTTCAGATTCACCGTAAAAAATCCTGTCAGTGTCGAATACAAGAAAAAATATTATTACAAGGTGTATAGCCGCTGTAACAGCCAATATTATAAAACGAAGCAGTTTTTCATTCATTTGTTTTTACCACAAAGCTTACAACACGGTATTGAAGAATCTGAAGGATTTCCAAAACATTGTTTATTTTTTCGTATGGAGTATTGCGATCCGCGATAATATGCACACGGGTATCGGGAGCTGTTAAATAAAGTTCCGCTATTTTTCTTTCCAATGAAAGATAATCAGAAGGCTCCGCGTCAAGAAAAATGTCGCCTTCGACATTAATCCATACTTCAAGATTTTTATCGGCGGTAGCGCGAAGAGCAGTCCTGGCTTCGGGGTAATCGATTTTTACTTCTTTGCGGTAATTAATCAATGAGACAAGCATGATAAATATTAAGAGCAGGAAGGCGATATCAGACGTGGAGAAAAGAGGAACGTTTACAAATCTTTTGCTTCTTTTTAAATTCATTGAATTTCCTTTTTCATGGAAAATGAAAATGAATCAATTTGTAAATCCTGCGCCAGCTCCACAAAATCCACGACATTCTGCCAGCGCGCTTCGCTGTTTATTGTAATAATAACCGCAATATTCGGATTATCGTTTTGCGCTTTCTGTATAATCGATTTTGATTTATGGATGTTGATTATTTCTTCGCTGTAATAAATGTCTCCGTTTGCTTCCATATCAAATCTGAGTAAATCTTCGCGCAGTATCATCCTTGTAGAATCTTTCGCCGGAAGATTCATTACAAAACCTTTATTAATATTAAAACCGGCTATAACAAGAAAATAAATAATTAAAAGAAACGCAAGATCGCTCGCGGCGCATGTTTCAAGAAATCCCTGTTTTTTACGGCGGTTTAGTTTCATATATCCCCTGATTTATTACTGGCAGTCGCTAACCTGTGAAATCACATTTGTACATGTGTTTTCTATCTTCGATGCGAATTTGTCAACAATGTGGCTGTAAATGGAATGTGAAATCATCGCGATAATGGCTATGATAAGTCCGAATACCGTTGTAATTAACGCTTCGTAAATGCCGTTTGCGACAATTTGCGCGTTTACTTCGGTCGCCTCGGCGATTGATCTGAACGCGCCTATCATACCTGTAACGGTTCCTAAAAAGCCGGTTAAAGGGGAAAGGGAGCCGATCGCTACTAGAAAGTTAAAGCTGTTTTCAAGTGATGAAATGCACTTTATGGCCTCAGTTTCAGCGGCTTTTTCCAGACGGTGTTCCGTTATTTTTTGCCCGGATTTTAACTGTTGTACGATTGCCAAAAAAACTCTGGCGCCCATCCGTTTTTTAGTTAACCTGCCAAGGTAATCCGAAGCGCCTGAATAATCTTTTTTATCGATATAATCAGCTACGGCTGACGCAAGATCGTCAACCTCAAGATTATGATAGATTAAATAAACCGCGCGCTCAATCGCGATAGCGACAACCGCGATAGAAAATACAAGCAGGGGCCACATGATAACCCCGCCTAGTTTAAACAGTTCCAATACGGAAAAAGAAGCAGTTTCCATTTACAAACCTCACTTTATTTTGTTAAAAATTATTTCATTGGAAAATAATTCCAATATTTTTTCCCATTCATATTCCATGTATATCCATGAAAGCGCGTCTTCCCAATCCCTTAGCAATGTGCCTGTGTTTCTGACATTCCATAATTCTTCCGGGAAAACACGTTCCGTGTAGCTTGTGTTCCATCGTATATCATCCGTTTTTTTTCGTTCGTCGCCTTCCTGCTTGAAATCCGCCGGTCTTTTTTTCCTGGACACTATTTCAGGGAAGAGTACAGGCTCCCAATAATTCTCAAATTCTTTTATTTTCGGGAAAACTGGCGGCTCCTGCGAAGACATCCAGCTTACAATGGCTTGAACACGCTCTCTGCGGTTACGAAGCGCGGTTACAGCTTCGTTTCCTGTTATACGAGTATCGTATCTGTGAATTCTTCCCTTTATTATCTGAACTGTTTCTATTTCTGAAATTATTAAAACAGGATTTTCAGGATCGAACTTTCCTTCGCCGATTAATTCAAGCGTATATTCATTCCAGCCGTGCGTACTTCCGGCAAGGTATTCAAGAGATTTTAGAATAAAAGTTCCGTCTTCGCCGGGATTTGACGCGCGCAATTTCATCATGGGATATTTTGACGCGGAAATTAAAATCGAAATTTCTTTATTTTTATCTCTTATAAATTTTAATTCCATATCAGACTCATAACCGTCTTTTTTGAACGCTTTGTAAAGCGAAACTCTTCTTTCCGCAAAAACAGAGCCGTCAAGAAATTTTCCGGCTCCTTCCATTGCCGCGCATCCCGAGAATAACAGGATTGATAACGGTATGAGTAAAATATTAATATTAAAAAAAATCTTTTTCATTTTAAAACCTTAATAACTAATCCTGAAACCAAAGGAAGGTATTGGAGTTGGAAGGTCAAAAGTTGCCGAGAAACTTCCTTCGTCAAGTTCTCCCGTATACTGATTAAAACTTGTATTCCCCTGGGCGCTGTACAGTAAACCAAGAACATTTTCTATGGCAAAATACATTTCATATCTTGTTTTGCCTTTTTTATATCCTCCAAAGAGAGAGAATTTAAAATCCACATTAAATGATGGAGTAGTGCGATTTGATTCGTCGTAATATGAATTCCAGTAATATTTTTCTATGAATATATTTTGATCTACAAGATAAACAGGATAACTCTGAGGTCCCTTTTCATCGCGCTTAGCCAAGGGAACACCTGATGCAAGTCCAAGACGGAAGTATAAATTCATTTTTTGAACAGGTTTTACATTAAGAATGAAATTTAATGTATGAAATCTGTGAAACGATGGGAAATACCAGATGTCTCCTCTGTTTCCTCCTGATATACTACTTCCACCTGCGACACCTTGCGGGTCACGATATTTTACCCAGTTGAATGAATAAGCAATCCATCCGTCCCAGTAACGGGATTGGGTTTTTTGAAGCATTACATCCAATCCCCATATTTGCCCTTCGCCGTCAAATTTTGGTAATGGAGTTATTTCTTCATTTTCTTCCAAAGGAATATACATTCTGTCAAAAATGTATTTATAATATCCTTCAATATTTAAGCTAATCGATTCTGGTAGACCGAACTTGATTCCAATGATGGAAGTCCATGAACGATTAGGTTTAATTTTTTCTATATTGAATCTTTCTTCGGCGGAAGAGACATTATCGTTTATAGAGGAAAAAAGACCTGTACCAGCAGAAAGATCTATTTTATTAAAGAAACCTGTGCCGTTATACAGATTAAATTCAAGGTTAAGACGAGGGTTCAACGCAGGATCGCTGTCTAAACGAAAATCGTTCTCACCAGTTAATAAAAAATAATCCACACGAAGACCAAGTTCAGCGTTGAATCTTTTACCTAAAAAGAATTCTCCCAGAATATACCCTGATGTTGTTAATAAATCATTCTTTGCATTTGGATAATAGGTACCAGCTCTTTGAATTCTTAAATCGTCATATATTAAATCAAAATCTATTAAAGGATAGTTATATAAAATTAATCCTTTAATTATTTGTCTGTATTGTTCGTTGAACGATTCGGAGTTATACCTTATATCTCCTGATCCTTTTTGTACGCCGTTAACAGAAAACTGGTTGTACATTACCTGTATTCCTGAAGATAAAAGAATCTTTTCCGATATATGCCAGTCATAATCGATCCTTCCTTGCAAGTTTAAATTGGATTCTGATTGATCAATAAGGCTGGCTGATTTAAAGTCATAGGGGTCAGGTTTGACAATTTGAATAGCATTATATAAATTTGGGAACCTGTCTTGAAATGCTTTAGAAAAATGTTTTTCTTTTATATTGAATTGTATATCTCCCAAATTATCCTGTTTTTCATATCCTACTCCGGCGAGAAATTTTAACAGCATATCCTTACGAGGGTTATATGAAAGAGAAGTTGTAAAAAAAGTCTGATAATTTATAAATAAAAAATCTATGGTTGTTTCGCTGTTTAAAAAATCATTAACAAGGCTGTCATTTTCAAATTTAATGCCGACTCCGTCCATACCGAAAAATCCTGTCGCGGTAAGCTCCAGATTTTCCGTAAACCTGTAATTTCCGTTGGCGGTAACAGTTCTTATATAAGGAGCTTGTTTTTCGAAAGATTTTAAAAGTTCAAGCTGGGGAATAAACCTTGACAAGGCGACTGCCAGTTTTAGAAATGGAGCGTAATAGGTAATGCGCCCCATGAATATTATTCCGCCCTTACCGTTCAGCGGCAGTGAAAAATTAAAATTTGCGGCGCTTGTATTAACGCTTAATTCAAATTGTGTTTCCGTGGGAGAAGGATTTTTTGTGGTAATTTCAAGAAGCCCAGAAATGGTGTGCCCGAATCGCGCGGAAAAAACACCGTGAGATAATTGCGCGCTTTCTACCATTCTTGGATCAAAGATTGAAAAAGTGCCTCCCCAAAAGAACGGATTGTTAATAAAAAAACCGTTTAATGATGCGCCCATGTCTCCGGGATGACCTCCGCGGATACTCGGTTCAGCGTCAAAAAGACCCGCGTAACCTACACCCGGAAGAAGCGAAATTGTGCTCATTACATCTTCTATTATTCCGATCTCGGCGGTTTGGGCAATTTCTTTTGAAGTTACGGCAATACTTCTTCCGGTTCTGGTTTCGGCTGAATCGGGTCTTGACGCTTCGATAACAAGCTCCCTGCCCTGTAAAACACCGGAAAGATTAAGCGAAACTGTGAACGAAGCGCCCGTTAAAGGGATAGTAATAATTCCTGTTTCATAGCCGGGATACAAGCAGTAAATCATTACCTGCCTGTCGTCAGGCACCTGAATAACAGTTCTTCCGTTACGATCGCATATATACTCTCTTCCGTCTCTCAGGCGTACTGTAGCGCCTTCCAGCGGAAGGTCAAGATCGGAATCTAACACATTTATAATTACATCGCGTGAAAATAGGGGAGAAGCGCATATAATAAATACAGAGATTAAAACAAGTTTTTTTAAGAATGAATTCATTAACGCTTCCCTAATTGTTAACTGCCTGTTTTAGAATATATATTTTTATCCGATACTTGTCCAGTTAGTAAAATATCGAGTTCATCAATAATTTCCGATAACCCTTGAGCCGACGAAGTTGCGATCTTGGTTGACTGTATAAAGTTTGAAAGTCCTTTAGAAATATCGGATATGGCTATATTTATATGCTCAGTTGATTTTTGCTGTTTTTGTGAAAACACCGTAATGGTTTGAGCCTGATTTGCGGTAATTTCCGCTCCCGAACGTATTTCTCTAAAAATATCCTCAAGTTCCTTTATCAGATTATTGCCTTCGATAATTTTATCCGCGCTTTCTTCGCTTGAAATTATTAATGAAGAAGACGAATTTTGAATCTCTTCCACCTGCTCGCGTATCTGCTTTGTAAGCGTAGCGATGTCGTCTGCAAGACGGTTTACTTCGCTCGCGACTACGGAAAAACGCTTGCCCCTGTCGCCTGCGCTTGCCGCTTCCAGAGCCGCGTTAAAAGCGATAACTTTTGTTTGATCCGTGATTGTATTAATGTTTTTTACAATATCGCGAATTTTTAAAATTTTGTTTCCAAGATTTATAATACCGGTTATTACTCCGTCATTTTTTTTCTTTATGTCTTCCAGTTGATCAACGTTGCGCTCTAAAACAGAAAAGCCGTGAATAACGTCATTTTCCATTTTGGACGCGATGCTTGCGACACTTGTTGTTTTATCGGAGATTTCATTTGCAATCCGCGTGTTTTCGTTTATCGTGCTTTCAATTTCCTGAATGCTTGCCGCCTGATTGTTTGCGGTTGAAAAAATATCTTTGGACGAAAGGAAAATCTCGTCTGTCGATTTTTTAATTACTTTTGCCATTGAACGGGTTTGATCTACAGTGGAGGATGCTGTTTGAGCCGCGTTCATCTGCGATGTAATCATGTTGTTAAACAATGAAAGATGGCGTCTGCACGCAATTCCTGAAATCGCTCCCGCTACAACCATTCCAAGCACGCGGAAAATTTCGTTATACAAGGGAAAACTGACATTAATTAATTTATTATCCAGCATGAAAAAATAAGGTAAATCCAGGACTTTACCATTTGCCAAAACAACTATGATATAGCAAAACCCTGAGAAAATACCGGAAAAGTAAGCGCACCTAACGCTGTATCTGAAAGAGCCAGCCAGAATTAAAACCATGTAAAAAAGCGCCTGCACGGAAAGGAATGTAATGGGAGGGGAAATTTCAAGATAAGTGCATCCAGCCCAAATTGCCGCGCTTATAAAAAGCGTATCCAGTATTACGCAGATATATTTAAATAAACGGTGAAGAGATTTTCTTTTTCTTATATAAAAATGAAGGAAGACGGAATAAATAAAAAATCCTCCCGTAAATACATAAGCTTGATACGGAAAATGCAAAAGCCCTTCGATAGACCTTAAAAATGATACAGCCGTAATCGACAAAATAAAGATGAGGCTCTCCGCAATACGGAATGTATTAATCAGTTTTTCTCCGCCGTATTCGTCGCAGGAGATTTTTTCATTAATTTCTACGTTTGTCATATAACACACCTCTATATAAAAATATTATTTTTCCGCAAGTGAAAATACGCCGTTCCAGTTGTCATTCGGCGGATTTGCCATAAATTTCTTTGTACGTTCAAGATACAGATTAGAAAGAAAATCATCATTCTGGTGTTCAAGCGCTTTTGTAAAATATTCAAGCGCCAGTTTCCATTCGCGCATATAGAAAACCTGAAGTCCTTTGTTGTAATTTATAAGAACGTCTCTGTCAATAAGTAATGAAGGAACTGAGATTAAATCCGACGTGTCGCCTGAGCGCAGTTTATTTCCGTCCGCACCATGAAAACCCGAATATACTGCGTAAATCCCAACCGGTTTTTTCTTGCCTTTTACAAGAACATTGTCTATCTTGCGGTAAAGAAATTTTTCTTTTGTTTCTTCATAAACAAATTCTGATACTATAATTCTGTGACGATATGATTTTGTAAGGCTCTCTATCCGGGACGCAAGATTAACAGTATCTCCGATGATAGTATAATCCATTTTATTTTTAAAACCGATATTGCCCAAAATACACTCGCCGTAATTAATTCCTATACCGATATCTACAATTTCCTTATAAAAAGATGAGCCGTCGTAATTGATGGAATTAAGCGCTCCAAGCATTTTTACAGCGGCTCTTATTGCGTTAGAAGGGGAATTTTCCGTGTTCTGAAAAGCGCCGAAAACCGCCATTATAGCGTCTCCTATAAATTTGTCGATATGGCCGCCTTCGGAGATGATTTCGATTCCCATTTTTTCAAAGAAATTATTTAGAAAATCTACGACAATCTGCGGGTCTGAATGTTCTGAAAGTTCTGTAAAGTTTCGTATATCACAAAAAAGGACGGAAATGTTTTTGTTTTCGCTTACAGTTACTTTTTTTGATGATTCGTTAATTATTTCGTCCATAACATCGGCAGGCACATAACGCGCAAATGCGGTACGGGTATTATTCTGAAGTTCGGCGAGTTCGTGCATTAAAAGAGCGTTGGCGATAATCGGAGAAGCCGCTGCTGCGAAAACATTTATATTTTCCATTACACCGGGAGAAAAATATTCGTTAAGAGAATTCGCGATGTGTACCGAAGCGAAAATTTCACCGCCGACTGTTAAGGGTATCCAGATATATGATAATATTTTTTTATTATTATTTCCTTCAGGAATAAAATATTTTGTTTTTTTAGTAGAAAAAATAGTGTCCTGAAAAAGTCTGCCAAAATCCGATATACATACGCTTATAAGATTATCTGTAGTTTCTTTATTATACTCTGAAAAATTGGCGGTATATATATAAAGAACCCTGTTTTTACCGTGAATTAAAAGAGTTATTATTTCTGTTCTGCAGACTGTGTTGAATAAATCAAAAATGCCGTATACGACTTTATCCAAAGAATTTACCTTACTTGATAAATCTGTTAAAAGACCTATAACCGTAGTTTGAAAAAGCTTGTTATCTAAAAGATTATTAACAATTTCTATAATAGATTCATCTGTAATTTTCTTGCTTTCTTTTTCAATTATATCAAAATCAATATTCTGCGGACTTAATAGAATGTTTTTTACAACTTCCAAAAGCACAGGAAGGTTTTCCGGGGATTTTTTCATATAATAATCGGCGCCCGCCTGATCTCCCCAGAATTTGTCTTTAGTTTCATCCAGAGAGGTAAACATAATAATGGGAATCATTTTTGTGTTTTTTCTGGATTTTAAAAGTCTTGTTACCTGATATCCTTTAAAGAGCGGCATTTCAATGTCTGTAATAATAATATGAGGCAAAAAACTGTAAACTTTTTTTATGCCTTCAAAGCCGTTAACTGCTCGTTCCAGAATATAATCAGAGGAATCGAATACACCCATAAGCATGTCAGCAAAAATATCGGAATCTTCAAGTATCAAAATGCGTTTTTGTTCATGACTCATTGAGCGCCTCCGATAAGCGAGTTAACGGCTTCCAGTAAATTGTGATTATTAAATGAATTTTTAACAATGTAACGGTTTGCGCCAAGTTGAAGCGCCCTGTTTTGCTCTTCCTCATTTTCGTTAGATGAAATAACTATAATGGGAATATTTGAAATATCATCGTTCTTTTTAATATTTTCGATAAGCATAAAACCGTCCATGACAGGCATGTTAAGATCTGTGCAGATTAAATCATAATGTCTGGATTTAGCCGCTTTTAAAGCCTGCGCACCGTCAGGAGCTGTGTCAACGCGGTATCCTTCAGAAAGGAGAATTTCGCTTTCAATTTCGCGGATAGGAAGCGAATCGTCGACAACAAGAACATTTTTTCTTAATTTTTCATTTTCTATGTGGCGTTTTTTTATATCAATCGCTTTAATGCGCTTTGCCATTTTAATTACTGTCGGAATATGAAGAACACTGACCATCTCGTAGTTTTCGTTTAACACTATTCCAGAAAAAACGGGAATATGTTCCATAAAAGAAGGCATTGTTTTTAAAATTACGGATCTCATGCTGTCGATATTATCAACTGCAAGAGCGGCAATGTCTTCGTAAGAACGTATTATTACAATAAAAACAACGTCAGATGATTGCGCGGCTTCCGATCTTGTCTGTAAAATCTGGCTTAAATAATAAAGTTTTATTATACGATCGTTATATTTAATTTCAGGGCGGTCTACTACTGTTATAATTTCATCACGATTCAAAAGCAGTATTGTTTCGACAAAGTTGGCAGGGATAATAAATTTCATGCCGTTACATTCAATCGGAAAACCCATTAGAGCCGCTATTGAAAGCGGAACCATTATTGTAAACGAAGTGCCGGCTCCATGCGTACTGTCAACTACAATACTTCCTTTTAACGCTTCAATGCTGTCGCGAACGACATCCATGCCTACGCCTCTTCCAGAAACATTATTTATTTCTCCTGATGTAGAAAAACCGCTTTGAAAAATAAAATTTATTAATTCTTCTTTGGAAAGATTACCGGCTGACGCTTCGGCAACATGGCCGTCTCTAACCGCTTTTTGTCTTATTTTTTCTATATCGATACCGCGTCCATCGTCCGATATAACAATTTTCATACTGCCGCTTTCACGAGAACAGATTATTGAAAGATTACCAGCTTCATTTTTACCGGCGGCAAGGCGCTCGGCAGGAGATTCAATTCCGTGATCGATTGAGTTTCTTACCATATGCAGAAAAACTTCGGTTAACGATTCAATTATATTTTTATCTATTTCGTTTTCTTTGCCTTCGATAGTTAAATTAATTATTTTTCCAAGTTCCTGCGATAACTGGTAAACATATCTGGGGTAGCTGTCAAAGATTGTCGAAATAGGGAGGGTGCGAAGAGATATTACACTGTCATAAGCAATTCTGATTGAATTACCGGCGTCTATTGAATAATTTTTTATCGTCGAATTAAGCCTTTCCGAAAGGCGCTCCAGTTTTCTGAAATTGGCGTATACAACAGGATCGATTTTTTTTTGTTCTCTTAATGTCTTGGAATAATTTTTAATTAAACTGTTTAAAACCAAAGAATCCTGAGAAATGCTTTTTGCCGATATTTCAAGCGATTGAAGAGACGCTATACTTTTTATTATTCCGTCAATTTTTTCAAGCGACAGTCTTATTGTTTCAGTTTTTATTTTTTTTTGTTTTTTGGAAGAAGCCGGAGCTAAAGAGGCATTTTGATTTTCATCTTCTTTTTCATTCGTTAATGCTGGTTTATCGCTATTCTCGTCTTTTGAAAAATCGGCGTTAGGAATTGTAAAATCTTCATTTGAAGATAAGGAAACAAGATTTTTTATAAAATCACTAGTTTCGATGGAATCATTGCCGGTTTCCTGAAGAACTGAAAAACCTGTTTTAAGCAAATCGAGCGAAGATAAAATTAATTTAACAGCGTTTTCCGAGAAACCGATACGCTGTTCTCTTACCGCGACAAAAACACTTTCTAAGGAATGGCTTAATTCTTCTATACGCTTAATCTCAAGCATACGCGAAGATCCTTTTAACGTATGCAATAAACGAAGAAGGGTAGCAAGGTCGTCTTCCACGGAAATTCCGTCTTTAATATCAAAAACAAGATTTTCAACCTTAGTAATAATTTCGAGCCCTTCTTCGATGTATTTTTTAATAAATTTTTCTTTGTTTATCGCCATATTATTCAGCGCCTTCTTTTTCATTGTCTTCTTTTTTCAGAATAGAGCCAAGATGCACTGTCATCTGATTAAGATCGTCTGCTGATGAAGTCGCGATTTTAGTTGATTGAATAAAATTAAAAAGCCCTTTAGAAATATCCGTTATTGCAAGATTAATCTGCTCTGTGGAATTTAACTGTCTCTGGGTGGACGTTGTTATTAATTGCGCTTGATTCGAAGTAATTTCCGCATATGAACGAATCTCCTGGAAAATACTTTCAAGCTCTATAATGAGGTTATTACCTTCCGTAATTTTTTCGGCGCTTTCTTTACTGGAAACAATCAGAGAAGACGAAGAATTTTGAATTTCTTCAACTTGTTCACGAATTTGCCTTGTAAGGGATGCGATATCATCGGAAAGACGGTTGACTTCGCTTGCAACAACCGCAAAACGTTTTCCGTTTTCGCCCGCGCTTGCCGCTTCTAAAGCCGCGTTAAAAGCGATAACTTTGGTTTGATCCGTAATAGTCGTAATATTTTTAACAATATCCCGTATTTTGGATATTTTATTTTCAAGAGATACAATCCCTGAAATTACCATATCATTTTTTTCTTTTATCTCTTTTAATTGTTCAATATTGAGTTCCAGAATTGAAAAACCGTGATTAACGTTGGCTTCCATTTTCGAGGAAATACCCGCGACCCCTGATATTTTATTTACAATATCTTTTGCAATCCGCGTGTTTTCATCAACGGTGCTTTCAATTTCCTGAATACTTGCCGCTTGATTATTTGCTGTGGAAAATATTAATTTTGAAGAAATAAATATCTCATCTGTTGATTTCTGAATTGTGGCGGCGATACCGCGGGTTTGTTCAATGGTCATTGTCGCGCTTAAAGCGGCGTTTGATTGGGTTTCAAGCATGTTATTAAAAAGATCAAGATGGCGCTTGCAGGCGATTCCTGTGATAAGACCGGTTAAAAACATCGCGATTACTCTGAACGCTTCGTTAAAGACCGGAAAACTGACTTTTATTGTCTGGCTGTCAAGAATAACGTAATAAGGCAAGTCTATATTTTTTCTGTTAATAATAACAACCAAAAGATAGCAAAAACCTGCGAAAACCCCCGAAAAATACGCGCACTTTACGCTGTATCTGAATGCGCCTAACATAATTAAAACTATAAAGAATAAAGCCCATGTAGACAGATATATAACGGCGGGAGCGGCATCAGGATACGTACAGCCAATCCAGATACTCGCAGATTGGATGATCATGTCAATGACAACGCAGATATATTTAAAAAGAGGAGAAACCGACGTTCTTGATTTAAGATAAAAGTAAATTGAAATTGAATATATTATAAATGAAAAACAGCATATATACGCCTGGGGAGGGAAGTGGTTTTCTCCGTTTAATCCTCTCATTAATGAAACAACAGGTACACCCGCCGCAAAGATCAAAGAAATTACAATGCGAAATTTGCAAATTAATTTTTCGCCGTCAAATTCATCGCAGGCGATTTTTTCATTTATTTCGCTTTTTGTCATGCGCCTGTCCTTAATGGATTATTATTGTTTAATAACGCTTCAAGCTTTTGAATTATTTTTGAAAGTTCTTCCGCCGAGGAGGATACTGATTTGGTTGAATTGATAAAATCCCTTAATCCTTTTGTAATATCATTTACGGCAATACTGATCTGTTCGGTTGATTTTTGCTGTTTTTGCGTGGAAATTGTGATTGTCTGCGCCTGGTTTGAAGTTTCTTCAGCCGCGATACGAATATCGTAAAAAATATCCTCCAGTTCCTTAATTAAATTATTACCCTGTTTAATGTTTTCGGCGCTGTCTTTGCTGGAGACAATCAACGATGATGAAGAGCTTTGAATATCGTCCGCCTGTTTGCGTATTTCCTTTGTAAGCGCGGAGATATTATCGGCAAGTCTGTCTACTTCGCTTGAAACGACAGAGAAGCGTTTTTTATATTCGCCGGAACTTGCCGCCTCCAGCGCGGCGTTAAACGCAATAACTTTGGTTTGATCGGTTATCGCGTTAATTGCTTCGATAATATCGCGTATTTTTGATATTTTACCGCTTAGGGAGATAACGCCTGACATGACAGTGTCGTTTTTATCTTTAATATCTTCCAGTTGATCGACATTCCGCTGAAGAGCGCTAAAACCTTGAACAACTTCCAAATCCATCTGCATGGAAACAGACGCTACACTTGATGTTTTTTCGGCTATTTCCGCCGCAATTTTGGAATTTTCCGCCATCGTTGATTCGATTTCCTGAATACTTGCGGCCTGGCTGTTGGCAGTCGTAAATATTTCTTTGGATGAATGAAATATATCTTCTGTGGATTTACGAATTGTATTTGCGGCGTTATTGGATTCTGACATGGTTTTTTTCGCTGTTTTAGATGCGGAAATTTGCGTTTCTATTAAACCGCAAAAAAGCGACAGATGGCGCTTGCATGCTACGCCTGTAATAATGCCTGTAACTATCATCGACATTATACGAAATGTTTCATTTGGTATTGGAAAACTTAAGCTGAAAGTCCTGTCGTCAAGTTCAAAAAAATACGGAAGATCAAGCGCTTTTGCTCTTAGTATAATTACAGTTAAATAGCAAAGACCAGCGTAAACGCCTGAAATAAACGCGCATTTTACGCTGTATCTGAACGCGCCTAACAATATAAGAACACCGTAAAAAAGCGCCCATATCGAAAGATAGGGGATGGGAGGATTTAAATAAGGATAACCGCAGCTTACAAAAATGCTAATGCTCATTATTGTCATATCAAGAAAGACGCAGATATATTTAAAAGAAGAACGAACCGATTTTTTACTGTTAAGATAAAAATAAATAACTATGGAATAAAAAAGAAAAATACCGCTTGGAATAAATCCGTATTTGGGAATGGACTGAAGCCCTTCCATATGTCTGAGAACATCAAAAAGGACGGCGAAAATGACATACAACAGAGCGATAATAAATCTGAATTTACTAATCAGTTTTTCACCTTCAAATTCATCTCTTTTTATTTTAGTTAAAATATAATTATTTATCATAAATTATTCCTGGAAGTAATATGGTATTTTTCCAGCGTTTCGTTTAACTCTTTAGACATATTATTAAGTTTCTCTATTGTCATGGACGTAAGGTTTGTAACAGACGCAAATTGACTGGCTCCTGCAGAAATTTCTTTAAGCGCGGAGAAAACCTGAACAGAAGCGTATTCCTGCTGTTTGCTAAGACCGGATATCTGCTGAGATCTCATTGCGACATTCTGCGAGACTTCAACTATACTTTCAAACACTTCTTTTTGTTCAACCATTCTGGTATAACCTAGATCGATAGCGCGGGTTCCGCTGTTTGCTTCCGTTAAAAGAGTATGAGCCGCTTCCTGCAGCTCAGTTATTTTTTCTTTAACTTCGGCAGATGATTCAACAACATTGTCTGCAAAACGTCTGATTTCAGAAGCGACGACGGAAAAACGCGATCCCGCTTCTCCTGATGAAGACGCTTCAAGAGCGGCGTTAAAAGCGATAAGTTTTGTATGATCCGCGATTGTATCGATTAATTTTATGGATTCATCTATTCTGGAAAGCATATCGGCAAGATTTCTTATAATTTCAATAATTTTAGCGTTTTGATTTCGTATATCAAGCATCATGTCTTCGTTAACTTCCCTTAAATCCGCGCCGCGTTTGCTTAATTCCTGGGTTTGAGTCGCAAGATCGGCGACTTCTGTTGTTTTTACCGCCGCTTGACTGGAAAGATCTTTATTGGTTTCCATTGTGCTGATAATTTGAGCGACGCTTGCGGATTGTTCGTTTGCGGTAGCCGTTATCTGCTTTGCGGATGAGGAGAGTTCATGGACAGCGGAAGAAACCATCGACGTATTTTTATAAAAAGATGAAAATGTTACCTGTAATTTTGATAAAAAGCCCTTTAACGCAAACATAAATTCGCCAAGTTCATCATCTGAAAATGATTCAATTTCGGCAGAAAGATTATTTTCGTCAAGTTTCTTAAAAACCCTTCCCATGTTATCTGTCGATTTACGAATGTTCAGAGTGGTAATTAATATAATAAAAAAGGCAAATAATGTTGCTATAATCGCGGCGCTAAGAGAAAAAAACAGGCGAAGCCGATATGAAGTAATTCTTTTTTTTATTATTTCTTCCAGTCTGTCAAGAGAAGCGGTTTGCAGACGGTACATGGCGTTATTCGCATGGCTTGCAGTATCGTAAAGGGCAGGAAGAGAATCAAGATTAATGACTGGCTCATTAATTATATGCTCTGCGGTATCCGCGAAATACGCCACTCTGTCGTAACAGCCCTTTAAAAGAATTTCAAAGGATTCAAGCGTATCCGTGTTGCGTATTCTAAGGCTTTCCGCCGCTTTAAATCTGTTTTGTATACGTGCGTTATCTGAAAACACAAGAATCTGAAGGTTGCGCTGCAGTTCAGCCCTGCGCCTCTGCGTGAACGCGCCGTCTTCGATTGTTCTTAAAAGGTTTCCGATAAAAACAATTCTTTCCTGCGCCTGAGGCAGTTCCTGAATTGCCGCCGCGAATAAATAAGCGCTTTCAATATCGCTGTCGGTTACAAGACCTGAAACATCGCCGATAAAAACAATTATCTGAATAAGGTCCTGCATTAGCTGTCTGTATGCCCATAAAACCGTATCGCGTATCGAAGTGCTTGATAAATGCTGCCAGTTTTCAGTTAAAGACTGCGGAGATACTATGTAACCTATGTTGCTGAAATACGCTGTATATTTGCTTCTTAATTCCGCAAGCAGTTCTTCTGTGTACTGCTTTGAATGAGCTAAATCGCCTGAAGCGCCGTCAACAGCGTATCTGACATACTGCGGGATAATCTGCATTAGGGCAATTGCGGGTCTAAGAACCTCAATGCCGCGTATTTCATTTGTATCTTTCCTGATGGAAGATAATGATATGGAAATTATTGAAAAAAGCATAATACCAAGCGGAAGCAGAAACACTGAAGCGCTTATGCCGAGTTTTGTTATTATTTTATAATTTTTAAAATTCTTAATTTCCATTTATTACCTCTATACTACGATAATTTCTTTTCCAGAATTCTGCTAAAATAATCAGGAGAAAATCCTCCTAAAAAACATTCATAATTAAGGCTTCCGTCTGTATTGAGTTTAAGAACAAGTTCTATGCTTTCGATTGTTTTTCTGATTTTGTATTCATATCTTGTTCTGTTCCCGTCAGAAGAAATAGCCGCGATTCTGTAAAATGCCGGCCAAAAATATCTGTCTTTTATGGAAGCGTCAAGATAGTATTTTTCTGCTTCTTCGGTTTTTTCTTGATGGAAATAATATTCACCGCGTAAAAAGCGCGTAAATACTCCTGAGTTTCTTTTTTCAAGATACTTTAGAATTTTATCCGCGTTTTCATAATTCTGAGTGTTAAGGAAATACAGGGAAGCCGCGGCAAGACGGCTGCCGGAAATTGACGATATATCTCCTTTTTCATATATGGAAATTACATCAAACGCGTTTTGTTTTCCGTCTTCTGTTTCAAGCAGTGCGTTTATTTCACTGCAACTTACATGAATTTCATCGCGAACGTTTCTGATCTCTCTTTCTGATTCGGGTTTATCCTGTTTATTCGGTTTTATATTCGTCTTCTGTCTTTTTATTTCCGGCATTACGCGAATTTCATTTTGAAAATTTGGAAATCCTGTTTTCTGAAAATAAAACACATCGCTTGAGTGGCGGTTTACAAGCAGGGGATGATTAACGGAGGCGGTTTCAGAAATACCAAGAAATAAAAGCCCGTTATTAAAAAGCGAATCCGAAAGATTATTTAAAACAGAATGTCTGTTTTTACTGGAAAAATAAATCAGCGAATTTCTAAAAAATATAATGTCATACTGTTTATCAAGTCCGCGCATTATATTATGTGTAAAAAATCTAACTTTTCTTCGAATGTTTTGCGTAACAATATATTCGTCGCCGTCCGGGGTAAGATACTCATCAAGAATAAATTTCCATGAAGATCCGTCGCCGCGAAGCGAATTTAACGTATAGCGCGCGTTTTTTGCGGTCTCTATCGAATCTGCGCTGACATCAAACGCGTCGATCGTATAATCAAAATCAAGCCCCTTCTTTTCGTAATAATCAAGAAGCATCGCAATACTGTAAGCTTCGCATCCTATACTGACAGCGGCGCAGCATATTTGAAGGGGACGTCCGATTTTAATTAATTCCGGGAGTAAATCCGCCAATAAATCAAAATGAACGCCTTCCCTGAAAAAATATGTTTCATTTACAGTCAAAATATTTGAAATATCAAATATTTTTTCGCGGGAGGTTAAGAGGAACTCGTATGCGGCAGGATTTTGGATAAAAGTAGAGCCGCATTGCCTTTCGATGTATTTATTAAGATCTATAAGAGCCGCGCTTCCGGTTTTTATGCCGAGTATTTGCTCTACCCTGTAATATAAAAAAAGAAGGGCAGGGTTTGACAGTATTTCTAACGGTACGTCTGATTGAATATCTTTTGAATTTTTTTCCAGCGCCGTTATGTCAACAATCATGCTTGAGACTCTCCGCGGGTTAAGGATATAAGTTTATTTGCAATATCCGATAACGGTAAAATTAAATCTACACAGCCTGTTTCAACAGCGGCACTGGGCATTCCGTATATCATGGACGTTGATTCGTCCTGCGCGATTGTAATACCTCCCGCGTCTTTTACGAATTTTGTTCCTTCCGCGCCGTCGTTTCCCATTCCTGTAAGAACAACGCTTACAAGAGAGTTTTTATATTGCAATGCCGCGCTTTTAAATAAAAAGTCTGCGGCAGGCTTTTGATTGTTGATAGGATCAGAATCGTCAAAAGCAATTCCTGAAGCGCCGATTGAAAGATGTTTATCTGTAGGAGCGACATAGACATTACCCTTGGACGGATAAACGCCTTCTTCAGCAAGCTGTATTTTTAAATGAGAATATCCGTCAAGCCACTGTACAAATCCCTTGTCGAAACCGGACGTGTTATGCTGAACCAAAATAATCGGAACCGGAAAATTAACCGGAAGAGCTGAGCATAATTGGCATAATGCCATTGGACCGCCTGTAGAAGACGCTATGACAATGCAGTTTATTTTTCTTGATGCCATACTGCCATGCTCGCCTGTATCCTGCGATTGCGATTCCTTTTTTTTAATGTTTGTTATCTGCTTTAAAGTGTTAAAAATGGCGCTTCGCTGTTTATCGGTCATTTGAGAAGTAAAAATATCCTTGGCGAAGAAATCATGAGCACCTTTTACTGTAGCTTCATAAGCCATCTTGGCGGAATCATGCGTGGTGATCATTACAATTGCGCAGGAGCTGAACTTTCTTATCTCTACAATCGAGTCAAGTCCGTTCATGACAGGCATCTCGTAATCCATGGTAATCAGATCGGGAGATAACTCTTTTGCTTTTTCCACGCCTTCAATTCCGTTTTCAGCTTCTCCGATTATCTCGAATGAACCTTCGCTTTCAAGAAAATCGGTCAGCATTGCCCGGACTAACGGACTGTCGTCCACGATTAATGTTCTAATCATATTATTAATTCCTTTTGGATATTTTGAACTAAATGTTCCGGATCAAGCAGAAGGACAATGCCGCCTGTCAATTTATTAAATGAAATACCGCTGAAAACAAAAGAAAATTGCATTACATTGAATGTTTTTGGAACAGGATAAAAACTGTCAGATGGAATATCGCTCTCGTTTTCAATTTCCGCGCCGAGAAGAATTACTCTATTTTCCATCTGGTTATCGTTTGCTTCGCCGTTTTTTAATATAATGCCGTGGCGTATATTTTCCTGCGGGCAGTTTAACAGCAGAGGGAGAGAAATATACGTGTTCCGGTTTTCATGATTATAAAAGATTTTATAATCGGACTTATCAGGATTAATAAAGATTGAAGAAACAAATCTAATAGGAATCGCGAGAGAAAACCAATTGTATGAACTGATAAATACGCGCATATTCAGGCTGTTTCCTCCGAGACACGTTCCAATATTCTGTTTACATCGAGAATGAATACATCATTGCCGTTCCAGCTAAAAGAAGCCGATACAGCGTCTGTTAATTCATTTAATTCAGAGCTTCGTTCAAGGATAAAAAGATTTTCAGGCATGATGTCAACGATGCCTGTTACATCGTCAATAAGAAATGCTATACGATCTATTTGATCTTTTAAAATTAATGTTTTATTGCAGGAACTTGGGGCGTTATTGAATAAAATACCCAAATCAAATAATGCGTAGGGAACCGAGTATCTGTTAATTACACCCAACACATAAGAAGGCATCAAAGGCAGCGGATAAACAGCGTCAAATAAAGCGATTTCGCTGATTATACGGGACGGAAAGCTGTACAATTTACCCAGAATTGAAAAAATTAAGAATTTTTCGCTGATTATATATTCCGGCTGCTCTTCGATCAGCTCGGCTTCAGCTAAATCTGACATTTCCTGCACCTCAGCGCTAATTATACCACTAATATAGAAAATTTTCTATGTCTTTTACCGTATTGGCGAGGCTGGAACTGCTTGTTTTGGTCTGTGGCAGGGCTTGAATAAATAGCTTTCCGTATGATTTTTTTTGGATTCTGGCGTCTAAAACCGCTACAACACCCCTGTCGGCGCTCCTGCGAATGAGCCTTCCAAAGCCCTGTTTGAACTTCATTACAGCCTGAGGGAGGGAAAGTTCTATAAA
The DNA here is from genome assembly GCA_009788065.1 of Treponema sp. Taxonomy (GTDB): domain Bacteria; phylum Spirochaetota; class Spirochaetia; order Treponematales; family Breznakiellaceae; genus WQXQ01. Next base: position 12,718 of record WQSF01000001.1, on the reverse strand, counting down.
AGGGTTGCCGCCCTGCTTTTCGACAACCTCGCGGCGCGCTTCATGGACAGGATCACCCGGTGTTCTGAAGGGCAGACGGCATATTATGACCAGTTTGAGGGTTTCTCCGGGAGCGTCTATGCCTTCCCAGAATGAATCTGTGGCAAAAAGGCAGGAACTTTCATCTGAAAGGAAGGTTTGAAGAAGGCGGGTGCGGTCATCTTCACCCTGTTTAAGGCACCGTATGCCCATTGCTGTAAGTTTTGCTTTGGCGGATTGATGGGCGTTGTTTAGCGATTGAAAAGAAGTAAAAAGGATAAGAGCCGAACCTCCGGCAGCCGCTGTTAAATTAAAAACCGCATTGTTTATAAATTCCTGATAGTATTCATCGTCGGGAAGCGGCGCGTCCATGGGAGAGGCGAGCAGAACTGCGCTCGCGTACGGGAATGGAGACGGAAAACAGCCTGATAACGGCAGGCGTGAATCGATACCGCATATCCCGCAGCGGCTTGCCCAATAGGTAAAATCATCGTTAATGGCTAAAGTCGCGGAAACGCAGGCAACGGTTTTATTGGGTTTAAAAACGCTGTCTTTTAAAATAGGCGCAAGATCGATGGGAGTTCTTGTAAACACAGCCCAGGGTTCTTTAAACGATTGTATTTTTTCGATCCAAAGGACTTCGTTTTCATGTTTTTTATATTTACAAAACGCGTTACAGATGTCCGCCGTATTTTCAAGCCGCCTGACAATTGTTTTTATTTCCCAGACAGCCGGCTCCGCCGCATCTCCGTCGTCAAGATTTTCTAGTATTTCTTTAATCATATCGGTAAGTTTTAATATATTTTTTCTAAGTGTTTTTAAATTGGGAAAAAGTGACTTTTTTAAAAATGATTCATCAACGGAAGGAGAAAGTCTGAAAATTCCTTCCATACCGCAAAGCTGAAGAGCGCAGTCATCGAGTTCTTCGCATGATGTTTTTACTGTTTGGATCGCGCTTGCCATTTCGTCTAACGGATCTTCAGAAGACGCAAGCATCGCGCAGAGCCTTACAAGCAGACCGCGTTCATTCGCTCTTCGTCTGGAATAAAGTCTTCCAAGCTGTTTAAAAATTCCAGTTCTGGCGAATTCAGATGAAAAAAACGAAGTGGCTGCATTCTCGATGGTATGGGCTTCGTCAATTATTAGTCTGTTAAACGGCGGTAAAACAACAGCGCTTTCATAGCCCGCGCCCTGATAGCGCGCCGCCAAATCCGCAAAGAGCAGGTGGTGATTTACTACAATAATGTGGGCGTTATTTGCCTCTCTTCGCAGGGCAAGTATAAAACATTGTTCCCTGCACGGGCAAAAGTTTCCAAGGCATAAATCAGATTCAGAGCAGACACTCGACCAGATAGAATCAGAAGGCATAAAAGAAAGTTCCGCCTTTCCTCCTGTTTTAGTGGTCTTTGCCCATTCTGTAATTTGCGTTAATTCATTTTCTTCAAAATCGAAAAGAGACGGCTCATGTAATACGTCATCCAGTCTTCTTAGACATAAATAATTTCCCCTGCCTTTCATGATAACAGATTTTATTTTAACATCGCCCATACTTGAAGCGACAAGAGGAATGTCTTTTTCAAAAAGCTGCTGCTGGAGCGTAATACTCGCTGTGGATATTATTACTTTTTCCTTATTAGCCAGTGCGAAATGCATCGCAGGCAGAAGGTATGCGAATGATTTACCGACGCCTGTTCCGGCTTCCGCCATTACAAGCGCATCTTCGTTAAAACCGCGGATAATTAAAGAAAGTAAATCAAGCTGCGATTGTCTTGGCTCGTATAAAGCAAGTCTTTTTGCGACAGGGCCGCCTTCGCAAAGTGATGAAATTATTTTTTCAGGGTCAAGATTAATCATATTATGAATCAATTGCCAGAAGAGCCATTACTTTGGCGTCTCCTATAATATTTTCCAATAATGCGTATTCGTTTGGCTGGTGTAACGTTTCGTCAGTTTTTGTCCAGACAGCGCAGTCAATTCCGATATTCCTAAGATACGCCGCCATTGTACCGCCGCCTATACCGACAGGGCGCGGTTTAACGCCGTAAACCAGCGGTATTGCTTTGGTTAACATCCTGACAATTGCCGCGCCCGCCTCTGTCGGCTTCGATTTCATTAACTGGGGCAGAGTGTATTCAATTGTTACGCGGTGTTTCATTTCAACTTCGGATTTTATTTTATCAACTTCCGCTAAAATCATTTCAGGAGAGTAACGCGGAAGGATGCGCATATCCATGCAAAAAACATCTTCACCGGGGATTGTGTTAATGTTGGGAACATTAGCTTCTTTTTTGGTCGGCTGGAATGTGGAGTAGTCAGGATCAAACATCGGATCGCGCTCGTTGAATTTTTGTGAAAGCCCGTAATGAAGCCTGAGCGCAAGATCGGAGCCGGCAAGGAAGGCGTTCGCGCCTAAATCCGGCATGGAACCGTGGGCTTGTTTTCCGCGGGTGACGAAGCGCATCCATAAAATATTTTTTTCCGCTACTTCGATATATTCGCCTTTTTCATCTCCGCCGTCGGGGACAAGTACCATATCGTCTTTTTTAAATAAGCCGGCGTGGTTTTTTACAAGCCAGTCAATGCCGTAAGCTGAGCCGACTTCTTCGTCGGCGGAAAACAAAAGCTTGATTGTCCGCGCTGGTTTTAAACCCTGTTCAACAAAAGCCAGAGCCGCAAGTACAGAGGAAACAAGACCTTGCTGATTGTCTTCCACTCCGCGCCCGATAACGCGGTCTCCTGGAGGATCGTTTTTGCGTATTACAGTCCATGGGTCAGAGTTCCAAAGTTTTTCTTCTCCGGGCGGCACAACATCTGTATGGCTCATTATCCAAAGACGCGCGCCGTTTTCGCCGCTGTCCGAGTTTACAGTCGCGATTAAGTTGGGACGCACCTGACCTTTGGCTCTTGCATCAGGCGCGTCATATCTTTCCAACTGCATAATGCCGTGTTTTCGAAGCCAGTCTTCCAGAAAAAGACATTTTTCAAGTTCGCCTTCGCCGCCTGATTCAGGAGAAACAGCGGGGAGTTTTGTCAATTCTGTTTCAAGTTCAACAGCAAGAAAGGCGGATTTATCTAACCAACTAAATAATTTATCTTTCACAATACGCTTTCCAACTTGTAGAGATTAATGTTTCCATATCGGAATATTTTGCTTTCCATCCCAGTAATTCGCGGGCTAGTGAACAGGAAGAATATGTCTTGGCGGGATCGCCTGCGCGCCTTCCTGCAACTTTCGCGGGGATTGGCTTTCCCGTTATCTTTCTGGCTGTTTCTATTACTTCTGTTACCGAGTAACCGCGCTCGCTGCCGAGGTTAACAGTAACGCTTTTATTTTTTTTAATAATGTAATCCAATGCCATAGTATGTCCGCAGGCGAGGTCGCTGACATGCACATAATCGCGGATGCACGTGCCGTCAGGCGTATCATAGTCGTTTCCGTAGATTTGCATTTCATTTCTGATTCCGCAGGCAGTTTCCATAACAACAGGCAAAAGGTTATTGGGGTTTTGCTCAAGCCCTTTGATTCTGCCTTTAATATCATAGCCTGCTGCGTTCAAATAGCGCATGCATGCGTAACGGATATTTTTTAATTTTTCATACCAGCCAAGGAACCGTTCAATTTCAAGTTTTGTAAAACCGTAATAATTTTCAGGAACAGTAGGGTGCTTTTCGTCAATCGGCAGGTATTGAGGCTCTCCGTAGACCGAGGCGCTTGAAGAAAAGATAATATTTTTAATGCCTGCTTCACAAGCGGCGTTTAAAATATTAAGAGTTCCCATTATATTATTGTACGAATATTTTTCAGGATTGATCATTGATTCTCCTGCCGCTTTAGACGCCGCAAGATGAACAAGAGCGTCAAAATTTCCGTTTTTCATCGCGCTTACTAACGCATCATAATTGTGAATGTCATTTTTTATAAATTTCGCTTTTGCAAAAAGGTTTTGCTCCAATCCGGTTGAAAGATTATCGTAGACCGCGCAATTATCACCATTATCAAGGAATTCTCTTGTTACATGGCTCCCTATATATCCGGCGCCGCCGATGATTAGGATGTTCATAGTTGGAGTATAACATAAATACATAGCCTTGGTACACAGGACTTGGTATACAGGAACCGCGGATTATTCTGCGCTAATCAAGAGGGGAACCTTCGCCCTGCGGGCTCGGTTGAGGTTCTGTGGTTTTTGTACAACAGGCTTCCCATTCATTTGTTTTTAATTCAATCGCAGCGGTACATTCATCAAGTTTTTGCTTGACGTTTTTTACTTTCTCGCCGTTTGAATAAACATCGGGACGCGCGAGTTCGGCTTCAAGCGTCTTTTTTTTAATTTCCAGTTCTTCCAGCGTTTTTAAAATCTCCGCTTCCTGTCTTTCCAGTCTGCGGACAGCCGTCTGCTTCTGCTTGTCCGCAGCCCGTTTTTGCTCATTGGTCAGAACTTTTTCAGATTCGCTTCCGGCGCTTAATTTCTGTTCATTTTTCACCGTTATCTGCCCACCGTTGATTGTTTTCTGTTCTCTTTCAAGATAGTACGCATAATTTCCGTAAAAAAGTTTTGCCGTTGCGGGAGATAAATCGTTTCCCGGTTTTAATTCCAGTGTTTTTGTAGACAGTTCTTCCATAAAAGCGCGGTCGTGCGAAACAAAAATAATTGTTCCTGCGAATTTATTAAGCGCGTCAAGCAAAATATCTTTTGAATACAAATCAAGATGGTTTGTAGGCTCGTCAAGGATAAGAAGGTTCATAGGTTTTAAAAACATTTTTAAAAGCGCAAGACGGCTCTTTTCTCCGCCTGATAAAACAGAAACGCTTTTGTATACATCATCGCCTCTGAATAAAAAAGCGCCAAGCATATCGCGTAACTTTGGGATTAGCGCCGTTGGTGACTCGTCTTCCATAAACTCCAGCACGCTTTTTGGTGAATCCATAGCTTCAGCCGCATCCTGCGAAAAGTAGCCTGTTTTGACGCCGCTTCCAAATTTTACAGAACCTTCATAATCTGTATCCGCTCCCGCGATGATTCGTAAGAGGGTAGTTTTACCCGCGCCGTTGGGACCGGCTACTACAAGCCGTTCTTTAGAGTCAAGAGTCAGGTCTAGTTTTGAAAGAACCTGCCGTTCTCCGTAACTTTTTCTGATTCCTTCCAGAGTAAGAGCGATATTACCCGAGTGAGGCGCCGGAGGAAAACTGATATTTATTTTTTTAAATGATTCGGGAATTTCTATACGCTCCATTTTTTCAAGCCGTTTAATAAGTTCCTGCGCAAAAGCCGCTTTGCTTGCCTTGTAGCGGAAACGGCGGATTAGATTTTCAGTTTTTTCTATTTCTTCCTGTTGTTCGGTGAAACGCTTTACAAGACCCTGAAGTTCGATCTGCCGCGTTTTCTCGTAAGAAGAATAATTTCCGGCGTAACGCTTCAAGTTCCCGTCAAAGAGTTCATACACTTCGTTAACGCATACGTCAAGAAAATACCTGTCATGCGAAACAAGTAAGTAGCCTCCGGTAAATTTATTAAGGTGATCTTCAAGCCAGCCTCTTGCTTCTATGTCAAGATAATTTGTCGGCTCGTCCAATAGGAGGATATCCGGTTTTTCCAGAAGAACTTTTGCAAGCGCTATACGCATTTGCCAGCCGCCCGAGAATTCACTCGTGTCGCGGTTAATATTTTTCGCGGAAAAACCAAGCCCTGAAAGTACGGAAGCAATTTCACCTTCGCGTCTGTAATAACCGGAATTTTCGATACTCTCCTGTAAATTGTGATGATTTTCTATTAGCATCTGCGTAGACGAGCCGTCACTCTTCGCTTTTTCCAGCAATTCTCCAGTTTTTTCCATACGTTCAAGAAGTTCATGAATGAAATAATACGCGCATTCAGCTTCGTCGCGAAGCGTTTTTCCTTTATGGACAATACCTGACTGCGGCAGGTAGGATATGCGCGTATCTTTTTGGACAGCGCGATCGCCTGAGTCGCCGGGAATAATACCCGCGATTATTTTCATTAATGTTGTTTTTCCGCAGCCGTTTGCGCCTGCAAGACAAGAACGGGAACCTGAAGCAAGACGAAGAGACACATTTTTTAATATATCTCTTTCTCCGAAACTTAAGTTTATCCTTGAAAATTGTACAAATGACATTGTTAAAAGGGGGTGTCTTTAAAGAAATAAAGAACAACAGGCGATGATGATCGGCGCATAACGGTTACATCTTCTATGCCGAACTCCGGCACAGCCTCAAGGCGAAGCCCCTGATTGTCAATCGCGTAAAGAAGGTAAATGGTGTTATTCGATCTTATATCCGAAAACCTCATTGAAAAAGCGCCGTTAAAACGCTCTTCATATGACGGCGAAATATACAAATCCATGTCTATTCTGCCGGAACCTCTTGTATCAGCGGATATTAAATACGGGACGAGAAGATCGTAACCCGTCCATGTAAAATCGCCTGTTTGCAAAAATGTAATCGTTCCGTAGTTGTGGCTTGTGAATACAGGACCCTGTTCATAAATTGTCATGAACTGCGTTTCGCGTCTTGCGTTTTCTTCAAGGATTAAATCGTCAACCTTCGAAGGAAGGTTAACAAATAAATGCGTGTGCTTTACGCCTGTGTTATCTGTAAATTGAACCGCGAGAGTAGTGTACGATCTTAGCACCATCTGAAGATCGGAGCCTTCGAAGTTCCATGCGCGATCTCCTTCGGATATAATTCTTTGGTAATTAAACTGGCTTTCAATTTCAGGAAGAACTATTCTGGCAATGCCTGTTTCTTGTCCGGGATCGAAACGGTATTTTTTCTCCAGTGATTGTATGTTAAAACGTTTGGTATTAATCATTTGAGAATAAATTTCCGCAGACCAGATTCTGGACAACACTGAATCCAGTTCAGGATCAGGCGTTGATTCTCTTTGAGCGGACAGCGAGGATTGCACAGAGCCTTCGCGCTGATCAAATATTTTTAATCTGTAGGAAAAGCAGTATCCGATAGTTCCGTCGCTTGTAAGAACCTTATACCAGTCGCCGGGAAGCGGATCACCTGTCGTGCTGATCGGCGGATTGCCTTTTTCGACGTCCAGAATTTTTATAATTTCACCAAGCCTCAGGCGGTAAACGCGCCGCGAATTATTATCGGTATTGTCGCGGATAGGAAGCCCGTCCTGAAGATTTTCGGCGTAGGAAAGCGCGTACTGCGAAAATTCCTGCGCGCGTTTTTCCGCTTTTCTTTTATTGCCTATAAATTCAAGCTGGGTAAGCGGGACTTCCTTCTTATAATCTTTCTGAGATTTTAATGTATCGGGAACTCCAACTACCCATATTTTCTCTATATTCGATTTAATATAAACAGGCAGAACAGTGCCTGAATCAATAGGCGGATCATCAATCGACCACAGTAAAATCCCGTAGCCGAGCCTCGAACACGACGAAAGCAGAAGAGAGAATACAAGAGTTAAAAAAATAGTTATACGTGTATAATTATTCAACAACTGCGATAATATCGGCCATTCTAAGGATCAAGTGTTCTTCTCCGTCCACTTTAACCTGAGTTCCCGCGTATTTGTCATACATTACCTTATCGCCGCTTTTAACTGTGATTTTTTCTTTTTCGGTGCCCGGTCCGACCGCGACAACTGTTCCCTGCTGTGTTTTTTCCTGAGCTGTGTCGGGAATAATGATTCCGCCGGCGGTCTTTGCCTCGTTTTTCTCCAATTTAACCATTACCCGGTCGCCTAAAGGTGTTACTTTCATATATATCCTCCGAAATTATGTATTTGTATTAGTTCCAGTATATAAAAACCGGCAATTACAGTCAATAGGGTGAAAAAGCGCTGTTTCAATTAAAAGGATTTTTCCAGTTCCATTTGGGCTGAGAGGTTATCAGGATCAAGGTCGAGGGCGGTCAGAAGGGCTTTCCTTGCGTCGTTTTGGCGGTTAACAGCAGTCAGGCATTTTGCGATTCTTACCTGCATGCGGGAGGCTGTTTTTGAATTGACAGGTGTCAGCGCAAGCAGTTTTGCCGACGCTGTTTCATATTGCTTAATCGCGCGGACAGGGTAGCGCATGTTTTCCAGAATACGGCCAAGATTCGCGCAGACATCCCATGATGTATCCTGATCTGGCAATGAATTTAAAATATTTTCCGCCGTGTCCAGATACCCTTCATTCATAAAAACAAGCGCTCTGTAAATATCTATCCAGTTTTCTTTAGATCCAAACAGCTCAAAGCGATCAAGAAGAATTTCGGCTTCATCAAAACGTCTCTGAAAAAAGAAATGCCATGCAGCCCATCTGTGAAGCTCCGCGTTTTTTCCATGACGGTCCAGCATAAGCCATGTTTGCGCGATCTGAAGCCCGAGATTTTGACTCTGTACATACCGTTTGCATATCTCCAAATCTATATACGGGAAATTATCCTGAGGAAAAACTTTATTGTTTCTTAAAATCGCAATAGCGTCTGAATAATCAAGAAAACGGCTGTGTTTTATAAAACCGAATTCTCTTGCTAGAGACGCTCTCTCTCCATAGGGAGAAGTTTTTAAATTGACAAGTTTTTCCAGATATACAAGCGATTCGCTTTTAATTTCGGCGGTAGAAGCCAGATTGTATAAACTGATCTCATTATCGGATTCAGACAATAAGAGCCATATTGCGGCGGCGTTATACGGGAAACCGGCAAGGTACAGCGCGTCCGCCTGGCGAGCCAATGATTTTGCGTCTTTCAGAACTGAAAATAATTCCGCGCTTCTTATGAGATCGCCGAAATCATAATGGAACTCGGCAGCAAAATTAACAGCCTCATATGAAGGGATTGTGTTCAGTATCATTTGAATATCCGTTAAAGCGCCTCTGCGATCATTTCTAAGCGTTTTAATGATCGCAAGATTTACCGCCAATGTTTCTTCGTCGTTTGAATAAATATCGGGAGGTACTGCGGCAGCGTTTTCCGGGTTGTTAAAATCTCCGAGTATTACATGAAGCGAAAGGCGCATTTTGTTATACTCAGGCTGCGCAAACAGTTGAAGAAGCTGCCTTACTTCTTTTTCTTTTTCCCTGTTAATGGAGGAATCTTTAACAAGAGCCGAGGCGGCAATCGCGGCGATCGGTGCGGATAAAGGGTACGCTTTTCGCGCGTTTTTTATTGAATTACGGTAATTATCCATCGAAGGAGTATGGTTAACCGAAAGAGATTTTCTTCGTTTTAAAATAGAAAGCCATGACTCAACACCGATCGCTTTTTTTTCCAAGCGGTCAAGATCGGCGTGAAGAAGATCGTACTCTCTTTGAGTTCCATAAAACATACCGGCTTTTTCGTCATATTCGCGGAGAATCCTGTAAAAACTGTCCTGCTGGCGGACAGAACCTGATATTCTTCTGTCATGAAAATAAAAAAAAGTTAATACGCCGCCAGAGATTACAAGCAGTACAAGGCCTGCAATCATAGTTATGCGCAAATTCATGATTTTTCCTGAAGCGTTTTTTTAATGCTGTCAAGAACGCCGTTTACAAATTTATGTGATTCATCCGTACCGTATTCTCTGCAAATGCCTATTGCTTCGTCAATTACAATGGAAGGCGGAATATCGTTTTGATACATCAATGTATAGACGGAGATTCTAAGGACGGCAAGGTCTACGCGGTTAAGGCGCGTAATATCCCAATTAACAAGATGGTCTTTGATTAATTTATCGATACTTTCAATATTTTCGATTGAACCTGCAACCAAATTTCTGGAGAAAGCGGCTATTCCTTCGTCAAGAGAATTGAGTTTTTCTTCGCTAAGCCAAGCAAAACGGACAAGCTCTTCTACGGGGACTTTATTTGAATCCCAAAAGTAAAGAGCCTGAAATGCCAGGATACGTCCTTTTCGCCTGGATGCCATGTTTTACCATTTTATATTGTTTTCAAACACCTGAAAGGATCTGCCCGCTCTTAATTCTGTTACCAGCTCTTCGCTCGCTTTCTGCAATGCCGCCTGTTGTCTCTGGTTTAATAAAAACTGGCCGATATAATCCCTTACCGTTACCCTTGTTCCGAGCTGGAAAATATCGGATAATTCCAACTGCTTGGATGCGTAGTTTTCGGTTATTTTAACAATTTGAAACCCTTGATGTCCTTCTATCAGCCGTGACACCTGCCCCTGTCTCAGCGAGAACGCTGTGTCCATGAAAGCCTGTCCCGCAACCTGCCTTGCTTCGTTATTCCGCGGAAGGTAGCCTGCGTCCCCCGCCTGAAAACCTGAGTTAGGCGCAACGCTGCGCGAGGCGACTTCGTCAAATTTGGACGGGTCGTTGTTGATTTCTCTTACCAAAGAGTCAGCCAAATTCTTTGCTTTTGTCCGCGCCGCCGCGTCCGAACCGTAAGGAACCTGTATCATGTTGAAACGAATCGTGTCGGGGCGTACAAGTTCTGTTTTTCTAACAGAATATTCGGAAGCGATTTCGTCGTCCGTGGGCATTTTAACCGCGTTAATAATATCGCCTTTTTTTGCCATTAGGTATTTTTGCACCAATAGCTGGCGGCGAAGCTGATCTCTGAATGTGGGAACATCAAGCCCGCTTTCAGCCATTACAGCCTGCGCGAATTCAACGTCTGTCGGCTGGCGGCCAAGCTGCTGCGCCATACTTCCACGGAACTGCTGTATCTGTGTATTTAATTCGTTATCTGTAAGCAGGACTCTGTCGCGTTCAGCCGCCTGCATTACAAGGCGTTCGTTAATAATAACATCCAAAACCTGAAGACGTTCGGATTGGGTTAAAGGGCGCCCTGAGGCTTTTTCCATTCGTTCAACTTCCGTTTTAAGCTGACCGACAGTGACAGGTTCTGTTCTTATCAGGTTGACAGTCGCCGCCGGCTGTAATCCGGCTTGAGAAAAGCCGTTAATTGACGCTAAAAGCCCTAAAATTACAAGTATTATTCGTTTCATATATATCCTTCCCTTTAATATACATAAATTTAACAATAATGCCTAGTGTTGGTTACTCTAAAACAGCTCTTATTCTTCTGACTCCGGCTGATGAAGATTGCTCTTTTTGAATTTTAAATATCCCGAGGGAGCCGGTTCGTTCCACGTGCGGACCGCCGCAAACCTCTTTGGAGAAATAGTCCTGAGCAGAATTTCCGACAGTGTACACTTTTACCTGCGCTTCGTATTTTTCGCCGAATAACGCGATCGCTCCCGCTGACTTGGCTTCTTCCAGTCCCATTGTTTCCATGGAGACAGGAATGTCTTTTTTAATCTGCTCATTAATCATATCTTCTACAGTTTTAATCTGCTGAGCGCTCATCGGCGTGTCATGGGTAAAGTCAAACCTTAACCTCTCCGCTGTGATGTTGCTGCCTTTTTGGGCGACATGATCCCCAAGAACTGTTTTTAACGCCTTATGCAAGAGGTGGGTCGCCGTGTGGTATTTAACAGCCATTTCGCCTTGATCCCCAAGCCCGCCCTTAAACGCCTGCCCGCTCTGAGCGCGTGAAAGTTCCTGATGTTTTTTAAACGCCTCGTCAAATTCTTCCCTGTTTACGGTCATTCCCGATTCCGAGGCAAGTTCTTCCGTTAATTCGATCGGGAAACCGTATGTGTCGTAAAGTTTAAAGGCAAGGCGTCCGGACATTATTTTCTGAGGGTTCTTTAAAAGATTAGGAAGCAGCTTTTCAAATTCATGTTCGCCCTTTTGCAAAGTCTCCATGAACTTCGCTTCTTCTTTATCAAGTTCGCCGATTATAAAACCGCGGTTTTCGGCAAGTTCGGGATACGGTCCTTTAAATTGATTAATTACAACAGCGGCGATAGAGGAGAGCTTGATTCCGTCTTTTCCTTCGGCTAGCAACTTGCGCCCGTGCCTTACAGCGCGGCGGATTAACCTGCGAAGAACATAACCCGCTCCGACATTGGAAGGGCTTACAGCTTTGGGATCGCCTAAAATGAAAGTCGCCGAGCGTGTATGATCGGCAATGATTCGGATCGATTTATCAATGTCGATATTCGCTCCGCTTGCGTATTTGCAGCCCGCCGCGTTTTCGATCGCGCCGATAATATCCTCGAAAATCTGCGTGTCGTAAACTGAGGATTTACCGTTTAAAACTGTTACGGTTCTTTCGATGCCCATGCCCGTATCGACGCATTTTCGCGTTAACGGTTCATATTGACCTTCTGCGTTTTTGTTGTACTGCATGAAAACATCATTCCAGATTTCAAGCCACTTGTTACAGGAGCAGCCCGGCTTGCAATCCTCACCGCAGGGAGCGTCGCCCATGTAGTAAAACATTTCGCTATCGGGACCGCACGGGCCCGTGGTTCCTACAGGACCCCACCAGTTGTCTTCGCGAGGAAGGTATGAAATTCTTGTTACGCCCAAACTTTTCCAGACAGCCGCCGATTCATCGTCTTTAGGAACATCGCCCTCGCCTTGAAAAACAGTTACACCAAGTTTTTCAAGCGGAATATTAAGCCACTGCGGAGACGTTAAAAACTCAAAGCTCATTTTAATCGCTTCTTCTTTAAAATAATCTCCAAGCGACCAGTTCCCAAGCATTTCAAAAAAAGTAAGATGGCTTGCGTCTCCTACGCTGTCGATATCGCTTGTGCGGATACACTTTTGAAAATCGGTAAGCCTCTTTCCCGCAGGATGCTCCTCGCCCGAAAGATAGGGAACCAAAGGATGCATCCCCGCCATTGTAAAAAGCGCAGTCGGGTCATTTTCGGGCAGCA